>JANLSO010000125.1:0-24897 GCA_031362405.1 Thermoleophilia bacterium
CCTCACCCATGGCTCGATCGGGGTCTTCTCACAGCGGCAGGACGGCGTGCGCGTCGTCACGAAGACTCGCGCGAGCCGCCGGACCGTCGACGTCGGGGATCACGTCGTCGACTTGCTGCGCGAGCAGCAGCGCGTGCGCGTACCAACGCGGGCGGCTATCTCTTCCCCACCTCAGCCGGCTCGCCGTTTGATGCCGACAACTTCATGGCCCGGATCTTCAAGCCGGCGGCGCGGGCGGCGGGTATCCCTGAGCTGACCTTCCACGACCTGCGCCACACGGGCGCGTCGCTGATGATCGCCGCCGGATGCCACGTGAAGGTCATTGCCGAGCAGATGGGTCACTCCGACGGCGGAGGGCTCGTCCTGCGGCGCTACGGGCACCTCTACAAGGGGGCTCGTCGGCAGGCCGCAAGCGCCCTCGAGAGCCACATTTTCGGCCCATCCGGCGATTCTGGTGTGGGATGGACGTGGGATGAAAAGCAGTTGGGGCTCGATCTCAATGGTTCCTGAGACGAGAAAAGCCCCCGATTTGCGGGGGCTTTCAAAGGAGCGGATGAAGGGACTCGAACCCTCGACCTTCTGCATGGCAAGCAGACGCTCTAGCCAACTGAGCTACATCCGCGGGATTGGCCGAGCATAGCGGACGGCCTGGGCCGGTGCAGCTACCCGATGTTCTCGGCCCAGATCACTCGTCCGCTCAGGGCATCCGCCTCAGGGTAGGCGGCCAGAACCGCTTCGCAGGCGGTGATGGACGCGCCGATGCCGCGAGGTTGGAAGCCTGTCGGCACCAGGACAACGCTCTAATGGTCTCTACCAGACGCCGCCAGTCGGAGGCGATCGCCAGGAAATCCCCGAGATTGTGGGTCACGACCGCACGCATCTGGTTCACGGCGTAAGAGAGAACGTCGTCGTCGCTGCGCCTCGATCGAGTTCGGCAGTCACGGCATCGACCTCGGCCTGGAACGCCGTGTAGTAGCGGGCGCACACGTCGACCCGGTCAGGGGCGATCCCGAGGTCTCGTGCGGTGAGGGCGACGTCCCCTGCGTTCGAGAGAAGCGTCGCGGCCACCTCCCATACCGCGAGTCGGGTTCCGGCAACAACAGCCCGGTAGCCCATCTTGGGTGTCGTGAAGCAGACACCGGGGAATGCCTTCATCCGAAGCCCCTCCTCAAGAAGCGTCGCGGCGAGTTGGTTGGCGGAGAGGCCCTCTTTGCTGGCCAATCGATCGAGGGCCGTCAGAGTCGCCTCGTCTACCCGAAAGGATCTGAAGCGCGTGGGCATGACCTCAGTGCAACCATTTGCAACCGCTTTACGACAGCGAAGGCAATGACGCGATCTGTCGCGCGCGTCAGCCCGCCTGCCAGGGGTCGGTATCGGCCTCGGCGTACATCGCATCCACCCCTTCGGGGGAAAGCGCGCGCTCGAACGACGCGCGAAACCAGCGCTGCATCGCGAGGCGTTCGACGCGCGCATGGGGCGCGCCGATCAGCGGCATTCCCCTGGCCCGGTCAGCGTCGTGGTGCTTGAGGTCGCTCGTGATGAAGACATCGGCCTCGGCGGCGCGCGCATCGTCGATCATCGAGGCACCCGAACCGGTGCATAGCGCAACCCGGCTGACGTGCACGCCGGGATCGCCGGCGTAGATCACGGGCGGCCGTTCCATCACCTCGGCAACGCGCTGCACGAGCCGCTCCAGCGATGTCGTGGCAACGGTTCCGATGCGGCCCATTCCTGCGTTCGGGTCGTCACCCACTGGTCGCAAGGGACGGGCGTGCGAGAGACCGAGCATCGCGGCCATATGGTCGTTGAGGCCCCCCACCGCAGAGTCGAGGTTCGTGTGGGCCGCAACGACGGTGACACGTTGTTCGGCCGCTGACAGCACGAGCTCCGAGACGCCATCGTCGGTGAGGGCCGCGACCGATGGGAAGATCGGCGGGTGGTGAACGACGACCGTGTCGCACGTGCGCTCATGGGCCTCTTGCAGCACATCTTCGCGTAGCTCCAACGCCACGAGCACGCGCCGGACCGGCCGATTGTGGCGGCCGACGATCAGGCCGACGTTGTCCCACTCCTCGGCGAGCGCGAACGGCGCGAGGCGATCGATCGTCGCCAGAAGCTGAGCTACGAACACTCGGTGAGCCTAGCCCCCCAGGTTATGTCTGGTGTCTGGCACCAGACATAACCTGGGGCCGTCAAGCGACCGCGACCACCGCCTGGTTCGTGAGGTGGGCGGGCATCTCCTCGTAGCGTGCGAGCTCCATCGAGTACTCGCCCTGGCCGCCGGTCATCGCGCGTAGATCCGGCGCGTAGGCGAGCATCTCGCTCATCGGCACCTCGGCGTGCACGACCTCGAAGTCGCCCACGATCTCCATCCCAAGGGGATGTCCGCGGCGGCTCGACAGGTCGCCCAGAACGTCGCCAACGCACTCCTTGGGCACCGTGACGTTCACGTTCATCACCGGTTCGAGCAGCACGGGGTGTGCCTTCGCCAGCGCCGCCTTCATGCCCAGGGAGCCGGCGATCTTGAAGGCCATCTCTGACGAGTCGACGGCGTGGTACTTGCCGTCGTAGACCGTGACCCGCACGTCGACAACCGGGTATCCGCCCAGTTCGCCTTTACTCATCGCCTCGATGACGCCCTTCTCGACGGCGGGGATGAAGCCTCGGGGGATCGCCCCGCCGACGATCTTGTCGACGAAGACGAACCCCTCGCCGCGCGGCAGCGGTTCGACGTGTAGCCAACAGTCGCCGTACTGGCCGCGGCCGCCGCTCTGTTTTTTGTGTTTGCCCTCGGCTTCGGCGACGCCGGCGATCGTCTCGCGATACGGCACGCGCGGGGCGTGCAGATCGACGGCCACCCCGAAGCGCCGCTCGAGCCGCTCGGTGACGACCTCGACGTGCAGTTGCGACAGGCCCGCGACAATCAGCTCGGCGGTCTGCTCGTCGCGGTGCACATCAAGGGTGGGATCCTCATCGCACAGGCGTCGCAGCGAGGCGTGCATCTTGTCGTCATCGGCCTGGTTGATGGCGGTCACGGCAAAGCTCATCACCGCAGCCGGCAGGCCGGGCGGCGGGAAGATGGGCACCGGCCCGTGCGAGGCCAGGGCGTCACCGGTGTGAAGGCCCTTCAGCTTGGCAACGGCACCGATGTCGCCCGGGCCGATCGCGTCCATCGCGACGTGGTCCTTGCCCTGCAAGGTGAAGAGTTGGCCGATCCGCTCTTTCGCGGCTTCCGGCCCGACGACCGCGTGCGAGTCGCTCGCCAGCGAGCCCGTGAAGACCCGCATCAGGTTGATCCGGCCGCTGAAGGGGTCGGCGAGGGTCTTGAAGCAGTACGCCACCGCCGGGCCGTCGTCGCGGGTCGCGATCTCCACCGCGGTTCCGTCGGAAAGCTCGGCTTTGCGGGCAGCGGCCGTCGTCGGCGAGGGCAGACATTCGACGATCAGATCGAGTACCCGGTCGATGCCGATCGCGAGGTCGCCCGAGGTGCAAACCACCGGGAAGAGGCGCCCTTCGCGCACACCCTCACACAGGCCGTGGATCAGCACGTCGGTGGTCAGCGTCTCACCCGACAGGTACCGCTCGATCAGCTCGTCGTCGGCCTCGGCGATCGACTCAACCAGACGCTCGCGCGCCGCGTCGGCCATCTCGCGCACCTCGGCGGGAATCTCTCCCGTCGTTGCCTTCCCCGTCGCCGCGTAGGTCGTGGCGGTCATCGAGACCAAATTGACCACCCCCCGAAAGGCCCCCTGTCTTCCGATGGGGACATTGACGGCAACGCAGCCCGGGCTCATTTCATGAAGAGCCGCGAGGGTGTCGTCGAACGAACTTCGCTCACGATCGAGCATGTTCACGACGATCGCGCGCGGAAGCCCCATATCGTCGCAGCGCTGCCACAGACGCCGGGTCTGGGTCTGCACGCCGGCCGCCGCGTTGACGACCATGAGCGCCGCATCGACCGCGGGCAGCACCGACAGGGTGTCGGCGTGAAACGACGGCTCGCCGGGTGTGTCGAGCAGGTTGATCTTCGCCCCCGTCCACGGGGCGTGGCACAGCGACGCCGCAATCGTGGTGCCGCGACGCTTCTCGTCGTCGTCGAAGTCGGCGACGGTCGTGCCGTCGGCAACGCGTCCGAGGCGGTTGGTGACGCCCGCCGTGAAGAGCATCGCTTCGACGAGGCTCGTCTTACCGAACCCGCGGTGGCCGATCACCGCCACGTTGCGAATCGTTTCCGGACTCTTGTGGGCCATGTCTCGTGCCTTTCCTCACAATGTCGGGGTCGAATCGTACCCCGGCACTGCGGGATGGCGCGAGACCAAAACCTCCGCAAACTTCGCGGAGGCTCCCTACCTCTCGACCGGGGTCTCCCCTTGCAGACGGCCCTTCAGGCGCAGGATGGCTTTGGTGTGAAGCTGGCTGACGCGGCTCTCGGTGACGCCGAGAACGTCGCCGATCTCGCGAAGGGTGAGGCCGTCGTAGTAGTAGAGGGCGATGACGATCTTCTCGCGCTCGGGCAGGCGGGCGATGGCATCGGCCAGCGTGTCGCGCAGCTCGGTCATGTCGAGAAGCGCGGCGGGGTCGGTCAGACGCGAGTCGCCGATCGTGTCGATCAACGAGAGCGGCTCGCCGCCGCTATTGACGTTCCACATCTCATCCAGCGCGACGATCGACGAGTTCGAAATCTGGGCAATCGCCGCGTGGAACTCATCCATGGTCATACCCAACGCCGCCGACATCTCCTCGTCGGTGGGGGCGCGCTGCAGCTTGTGCTCGAGCTCGGCGGCCTTGCGTTCGATCTCACGAGCCCGGGCGCGCACCGACCGGGGAACCCAGTCGAGCGAGCGCAGCTCGTCGATGATCGAGCCCTTGATGCGCGCCACGGCGTAGGTCTCGAACTTCACCTGGCGATCGGGGTCGTAGCGCTCGACCGCGCCGATCAGCCCGAGTAGGCCATACGAGATGAGGTCGGTCTCCTCGACGTGCGAGGGAAGGGCACTGCTCATCCGACCCGCGACGTACTTCACGAGAGGGGCGAAGGTCAGGATGAGGCGGTCGCGCGCAATCGGGTCGGCGGTCGACTTGAACCGCCGCCACAGCATGCGCAGTTCTTCTTCACCCTGCGCGGCACCCGCCGCGGCGGTCTGGACGTTCCAGCTCACAAGCTTCCTCGGTCGCGGGGGCGGTGCGAAGCTCTCCTCGGCACCTTTGGGGTCAAACCTGAGCTCACGGGTCGCTCGATCGAAAAAGTCGCAGGGCAACGACGACATCGACCGCGGCGGCGAGCCCGATCGCGAGGAACAGGCCGAGCCGCAGGGGCGTGCTCAGGCCTCCTTGGGCGCCGATCAGCAAGACAACCATGTTGCCGGCGAACCAGATGATTGCGCGCGGCACCAAGTGCGCGTAGAGGTGGCCCAACCCGGGGATGACGAAGCTCAGCAGGATGACCACGGGCGTGAGGTACTTTCCCTCGCGGGGGGGTGCGGTTCCGCGTGGCCTCATGCAGTGACCTCCTGCGAGGTCGTCAGCGCAATGGAGATCCCCTGACGCACCCAGGCGATGGGCCCCGGAAACGCGGTCCTCGCGGCGCGCAGGGCGTCGGCACGATCAAACTCTGCGGGGCAGTGGGTCAGCAGCACATGGCGCGCCGCGGCCCGGGAGGCGATCCCGCCGGCGGAAATGGCATTGAGATGTGGAACGCCCGCCGGAACCGGCTCGGCCCCAAACGAGCACTCGCATACGAGCAGATCGACCTCGCGTGCGAGCTGCGGCAACGCGTCATTGTCGGCGCAGTCGGCGCCCAGGCAGACGCTGGAGCCTCGGTAGTCGAAACGTGTGGCGTATGTCGGAGGAAGGTGCGGAACCTCCTGGTAGCTGAGCACCAGGCCCTCGCCGAGATCAACCTCGCCGCGCCCAGGGTTCAGCGACTCGAACCGGAAGGAGTCCCATCCGTCGTCGCCTCCGAAGGCCGTGAGGTGTTCCTTGAGACCGGCGGGGCCCAGGACACGCAGGACGTGGCCTCGGCCCGGCCCGAAGGCCATGTAGACGCGCAGCGCCAGAAGGTCGACGCAATGGTCGGGATGCAGATGACTCACGACCAGCAGATCGAGATCCTGCGGCGCGAGGTGCGCCTGCAAAACGCTGAGCGCCCCCGAACCGAGGTCGACGCACACCGCCCGTGTCGGCGTCCTCACGAGGTAGCAGCTCTGCGCCTCGCCGTCGCGGCAGTAGGCCGCCCCGACGCCGACCGGCACGAACTCGAGAACCCCGGAATCCGGTTCAGATGGCAATGAAGGTGTCACGCGGCGCATGCTACCGCCCACCCGCTCGACCTCCGGCTAGGCCGGCGACGCGCCGCAATAGCCATTGCCCCGAGGTTCACGGGCCGCGTGCTATACCGGCTGCATGCCTCGATCCCTCAGAGTTTTCGCCGCGATTCTCATCGCCGCCATGGCCCTCGTCGTCGCAGGATGTAGCGGCGGCAGTAGTGGTGGAGGTGGTGGGGGCGCCAACGGGAGCGATCTCACCGAAAGCCTCACCGCGCCGCAGCTACTGGCAAAGAGCGCCGATACCGCCCGCAAAGCCACGGCGTTCCGCCTCGCGTTCGACGGGGAGGTAACGGTGAATCTCGCCAACGGCGCCAGCCTGCCGGGCGTGGGCCTGAGCTTGGACGAACCGGTGAAGTTCTCCGGTGCCGGTCCCGTGAAGCAGCCCGATCGGTTCGGGCTCGATGTAACAGCGACGGTCAGCGGCCTTCCGGTGCAGGGCAATCTCACCCGTGTGGGCGATGACCTGTTCCTCAGTGCCCTCGGGCGCGACTTCAAACTCGACGCCCCGGCGGCGCAGGTGCGTCAGCTCGACGCGTTCGCTGCGTTGCCGACCCTTGCCGGATGGATCTCCGAGCCCCGCCTGGCCGGCGATGAGGTTCTCGACGGGACCACCACCATCACGGTGACCGGGAAGGTCGACCCGCAGGTGGCGATCGGTGATCTGGCGCCGCTACTTTCGTCGGTGTCTGGTCTGGGCGGCGCGCAGGCGCAGACGCCCGCCGAGCTACGTCGGTCGGCCGCCCAGCTGGGTGAATCGCTGTCAGACAGCGAGGTGACGGTCTGGATCGGGAAGTCCGACCTGCTGCCGCGCAAGCTCGACGTGCGCCTGGCGATCGCCGATGGATCGCGGCTGAGCCCACAGCTGCGGGCTCTGAAGTTCGCCGTGACCGTGAATCTGTCTGACTTTGGTGCCGACCTCACCGTCGAACCGCCGGCAAACCCGAGCCCATTGGCGATCAGCGACCTGACGGGCCTCGTGGGCGGCTGATCCTCAGCCGAGAATGTTCACCGCGCGCGCGGTCACCAGCACGATGATCACCAATGACATGAACGACTGCACCATCATCAAGAGCTTCGCGCGCGCCGTGAGGGGCATCGTGTCGGTCGGGCTGAACGCCGTCGCGTTCGTGAACGACGAGTAGAGGTAGTCGAAGAACCGGGGCATCCAGCCCGGCGGCGCAACACTGGTGACGTCCATCTGCGGAAACAGGAAGTCCGGCGCGCCGGCGCGTGCGCCCACGCGACGGTGGGGCCCACCTCGGTCGAGCTCCCAGAACCACAGGCCGAACGCGATGACGTTCTCGACCCAAATGATCAGGGCACCGCGCAGCAGTGGCAGCCCTGTCGGATGGCTGTCGACCAGAAGGTTCTCGCCGAGCAAACCGTCGATCAGCAGCCCCAACGACATCACGTTGATCACGGCGAGCAGGGCGATCAGCCCGATCGCGGCCAAGCGCAGCCATCGGGCCTCGCCCTCGTCGCGGTAGCGCGAGACGAGGGTCAGCGGCAGAAGAACCGCCGCGATGGCGATCGGCATCAACAGGTTCGGCCCAACCGTGAAGGCGTCGGGCAGCGCGAGATAGATGACGCCCGAGACCGCCACCGCGGCCGACGCCGGCCAGCGGGGCTCGCCCGAGAGCCGGGTCGTGGTGCTCATTGCCCCGACTCGGCTCGTGTCAGCAGACCGTCGAGGGTTTTGGTGAAGCGCTCCGGCTGTTCGAGCATCATGAGGTGTCCGACTCCGGGCATGAAAACCGCGTCGCGGGCGCGTCGCACCGCCCATTCGGGAACATCCCAGCCGCCCCGCGACCTCTCACCCGCCATGAGAAAAACGGGCGTCTGCTCGAAGACCCGGCGCAGGGCTTGTAGGTACTCGGGCGCCGCGGTGCTGCGTACGACCGCCGCCGCCTGGGCGTGGAGTGTCGCGGCCGGCTGGCAATCGAGCCACCGACGTGCGAGGGCCAGTCGGCGCTCATCGGGCTCGACATCAGCAGAGCGGAGCCATCCTTCGGGATCAGCGCGGTAGCCGGCGAGCATCTGCTCGACCTCATCGGGGCTCATCCCGGCGACCTCGGCCGACCAGAACCCATCCACCAAGGTGAAGTTGCCCTCGACGCTCGTCAGCGACGCCACCCGATCGGGGTGGCGATCGGCAAGGAGGGCGGCCACCGCGCCGCCGACCGAATGGCCGACAAGGTGTACACGAGGGGCGCCCACCGCGTCGATCACCCCGAGCACGTGTTTCACCTGGGTATCGAGATCGAATGCGTAGGCGGGCTCGCCGGCGCTGCCGTATCCGAGCAGTGGCGGCGCAATCACCTGGCGCGGGGCCAACCCTCGGCGAAGCTCGGGCATGTCGAGGCTACCGATGAGCCCATGAACGAGCACGACGGGCGCCACGCGCGAAGGGGCCGACGCTCCGGGCGCCTCGAGGCGCGCGACGTTGCGCAGGTCGAACGCCTCGGTGCCGTCGGGGCCGGCGAGGAACGCGTCGAGGATCTCGCGGCCGATGGGCTCACTGATCGCCCGCATCGATAGGGCGAGGACGTTCGCGTGGTTGTAGAGGCGTGCCATACGGGCAGTCTCGGCGTCGGCGCAGAGCGCTGCACGCGCGCCGGGCACCTTGTTGGCGGCGATCGACGCCCCTGTGCCCGACCAGCACATCACAACGCCACGGTCAGCGGACCTCTCGCCGACCCGCCGCGCGACCTCGGCCGAGACCTCCGCCCACTCTTGCTCGCCACCGGCAAGAGGCCCGACGACGTCCACCTCGTGAGCCATGTCGCCCAGCGCCGCCACCATTGCGCGTGCCAGTGGCGTTACCTCGTCGGCCCCGATCGCGATGCGCAATTCGTCCCCCCCCTTTGCCCCGAGACGCCCGTGTCGGGTCGGCTACTGTCCGCTGCATGATCATCAAAGGCGGAACATTCGGCCCCGTGGCCACCAACACCTACATCGTCACCGAAGACCGGGGACGCCCCGCGATCATCGTTGATCCGGCTCTCGGCAGTCGTGCCTGGGTCGAGCACACCGTCCAGATGCTCGACGCCGAGGTGATCGCGGTGTTCACCACCCACGGCCACTGGGACCACGTCGTTGAGTGCCACGTCTGGGCCGAACGCGGTATCCCGATCTGGGCGGGCACCGGTGACGAGGCCTGGTTGGCGAACCCGGCTCCGTTCAACCCGGCCCTTTTCGGGAACCCACCTCCAACACCCGGCGTCACCCCCGAGCGGATCATGGCCGACGGCGACACGTTCGCGGTCGGGGCGCTCGAGTTCACGATGCTCCATACGCCCGGGCACTCGCCCGGCTGCTACGTCGCAGTCGAGTCGACACACGGCGAGGCCCTCGTGGGTGACCTCGTCTTTGCTCAGGGAATCGGGCGCACCGATTTTCCGGGCAGCGACCCGGCCGCGATGATGACGAGCCTCGCGCGAATCTTCGCGGAGATCCCTGGCGAGGCCAGGATCTACCCGGGCCACGGACCGTGGGGGGCGACCCTCACCGAGGCGGAGCCCTGGGCTCGGATGTTCATGTGATCCTCACCCGTGAGCAGGTCGTCGAGGCACTCGACGCGGTCCACGACCCGGAACTTCGGCGCAGCATCGTGGCTCTCGGGATGGTCGGCGACGTCAACGTCGACGGCGGATCGGTGCGCGTACTCATCAAGCTCACGGTCGCCGGGTGCCCGCTGAAGGCGGAGATCCAGCGCCGGGTCTCGACAGCGCTCGCCGTGCTGCCCGGGGTGACGAGCGCCCAGGTGCTGCTCGACACGATGACCGACGACGAACGCGCCGGCCTGCGCCACGGCCTTGGGGGTGGCCCCGAGAAGCCTTCCCCGTTCACCGCCGAGTCGCGCACCCGCGTCATCGCGATCGCCTCCGGCAAGGGCGGCGTCGGCAAGTCGAGCATCACCGCCAACCTCGCCGTCGCCCTGGCGTCGAAGGGTTTCAGCGTCGGACTGCTCGATGCCGACGTCTACGGCTACTCGATTCCCCGCATGATGGGAGTCCAACGTCCCGCCGTGATGGTCGACGACCTGATGATCCCGATCGAGTCGCATGGCGTCCGGTTGATGTCGATCGGCTTTCTGACCGAGGAAGACTCCCCGGTGATCTGGCGCGGGCCAATGCTCCACAAGGCGCTCACGAGTTTCGTGACCGACGTCTTCTGGGATGAGCCCGACTACTTGCTCGTCGATCTACCCCCCGGCACCGGTGACGTTGCGTTGTCGATCGCTCAGCTTCTGCCGACGGCTCGAATGGTGATCGTCACCACCCCGCAGATGGCCGCCCAACGGGTCGCTCGGCGCGCCGCGAGCATGGCGGCACGAGTGAACCTGCCGGTGATTGGCGTGGTCGAGAACATGAGCTGGTTCGTGGCGCCCGACACGGGTGCCCGCTACGAGGTGTTCTCTGGAGGAGGCGGCGGGGCGCTTGCCGCCGAACTTGGGGTCCCCCTGCTTGGCCAGGTACCCCTGGAGTCGCTTGTTGCGAACGCCGGCGACGAGGGGCTACCGGTCGTCGCGGCCCGCCCAGGTTCGGTCGCCGCGCGGGCGTTGCTCACCGCGGCCGACGCAATCATCGCCCGCGTCGGCGAACCGCTTCCCGGGTCAGCCGCGCATCAGACGTAGGCACCGCCGGGGCGCAAACGGTGTCAACGCCAGTGCCGGGCACGAGATGTTGAACACGCACGACTACTCCGCCTCCGACGCTCGCGGGACAGAACGGTGCCGGTGAGCGATGCGAATGCCTCCCGTGGCGTGAGAATATTTCTCGCCGACCACGCGGGCCGGTAGATTGTCCGAGGAACGACCCAGGGCAATCCGGGTCGGAGCGTTGTTGACCACTTCCAGGAGTCGAACCAGATGGCATATGTGATCGCTGAGCCGTGCATCGGCACCAAAGACACGTCGTGCGCCGATGTCTGCCCGGTCGACTGCATTCACCCCGCCGCCGGCGAGGCGAACCACGAGCAGGCAACGATGCTCTACATCGATCCTGCCGAATGCATCGACTGCGACGCCTGCGTCGAGGCCTGCCCTGTCGACGCGACGATGTCCGAAGACGATGTTCCGTCCCAGTTCGAGATCTTCAAGGAGATCAACAAGGCCTACTTCGAGCAGGGCCACGAGGCCGGCGAGAAGATGGTCGCGCAGTACTTGGCCAGCAAGGCGTAGGCGGCGACCGGCCGCGCTCACGCCGCGCGGGACGTGCGTAAGAGCGCGGTTCCGAATATGTTGATCTCCCTGCGCATGGGTTGTTACCCACCTTTTCTGGCGAGCCACGTGGGTCATTTCGTCGCCCTTTAGCTCACCCTTTCGGGTGAGGCGTCCGATACCGTTTGGGTGAAACCACTCGAGCGCGCCGTCAAACGCATCGCCCCCCGCGGCGCGTGTCGTCATCGCCTGTGCGTCTCGGCCCTTCTTGCGGTCGGTGCCGCCCTGGCTCTCGCGCTCACCGGTTGCGGCACCGATGCGACACCCCGGACGGCCTTTCTTGACGAGTCTCTCGGCGCGAGCGCGCCAGAGGCGTCGCTGGCGCGTCGGGTCGCCCCAGGTGCCGAGTTCCGCGTCACCGACGCCGCCTACATCGCTCGTTTGCGCGATGCGTCGGTCAGGATCGTGCCCGTCGACTCTCGTGGCGCCGGTCAGTGGAAGCGCTTCATCCGCGGAGCAACCCGGACCACCGAGTACGGGCACGAGGCGGTCACGTTCCAGCCCGGCGGCTCGGAAACCTTCGCGGTTGTCGAGGAGCACCAGGGCGTGCGGACCTGGCAGTGGCGCCTCGAAACCACGTTACGCGCGCGCCTCGGCTCTGATGGCTCGGTCGGCTTCCTCACGGGGCACCGCCTCACCGAGATGACCATTGCCCCGGTGGCGATCCTCAACGGCGAGGGTCGCGACATCATGCCGAAGGGTCTTCGCTGGTCCGTCTCGCGTCGCGAAGGCGCTCAGTGGCTCGAGCTGCGGTTGGACGATACCGCGCTGCCGCTGCCCTACGCGATCGACCCCGCCGTCACCTTTCGGGTGGCATCCGGGAGGGCCAACGCCGCCTCTACCTCGGCGACGCTCAACGTGCCGGCGGGGATCGCCGTCAACGATGTGATGATCGCTCAGGTTGTGACGAACAACGGCACGAACGCCACGATCACCCCGCCGGCCGGCTGGACGCTCATACGACGCGACGACGTGAACACCAGGATCTCCCAGTCCATCTACCGAAAGCTCGCGGGGGCGAGCGAGTCGGGCACGTATGTCTGGACGATGAACAGCTCGAACAGCAATTCCGGAGGGATCGTCGCCTACTCCGGGGTTGACATGTCGGCGCCCGTCGACGTCCAGGGCGCGACGAGCTTCTCGACCGCCACAACCTCGGTTTCGGCGCCATCGGTGACGACGACGGTCGCGAACGACGTCGTCATCGGTCTCTACGCCTCGGATACCGCTACCACCTTTACCCCGCCTGCGGGTTTGACCGAGCGGTGGGACCAGAACCCGACCACCACTCCGACCGCCGAACTCTCGGACGTCGCTCAGGCTGTCGCGGGGGCGACCGGGGTCAAGACCGCGACCTCGGCGGCTTCGGCACGGGGCGTCGGCGCCCTCGTCGCACTGAAGCCGGATGTCACGCCTCCCACGGTGGCGCTCGGCGACCCGGGAACACCGCTTCGTGGGGCGTCCGTCGGGCTGACCGGGACCGCGTCTGACGCGGGCAGCGGCGTGGTATCGGTCCTTTTTCAGCGTTCGCCGGCCGGTGCCGGCACCTGGACGGCGATCTCCACCGACACGACAAGCCCCTACGCCGCCACCCTCGACACGACGGCCCTCAGCGACGGCAATTATGACATCCGCGCCGTGGCGACCGACGTGGCCGGGAACACCGCCAACTCGGTGGTGACCTCTCGTCTCGTCGACAACACGGCCCCCACGGGCACGATCACCGCCCCGACCGGCGGCGCGTTCGTGCGCGGCACGATCTCCGTATCGAGCGACTCTGCCGACTCCGGTTCTGGCATGGCCTCGGCACAGCTGCAACGCTCGCCCTCCGGCGTGGGAACGTGGACGACGATCGCCACCGATACCACGAGCCCGTACTCGGCCAACCTCGACACGACCGGGCTCACGAACGGCGCCTACGACTTCCGGGTCATCACCACCGACGTCGCCGGCAACGCGTTCACCTCCGGGCTCGTGACGGCCACCGTCGACAACACCGCTCCCACCGGCTCGATCACCGCGCCCATCTCTGCGGCCGTCGTGCGCGGAACCATCGGCGTGACGACGAACTCCGCCGATGTCGGTTCTTCCGTGGCCTCGGTCACTTTCGAGCGCTCCCCGGCGGGTGCCGGCACGTGGACCGCCGTCGCCTCGGATACGACGAGCCCGTACTCGGTGAGCCTCGATACCACGGCGCTCACAAACGGCGGCTACGACCTGCGCGCGACGACCACCGACCAGGCCGGCAACACCTTCACCTCGGCCCTCGTCGGGGTGACCGTCGATAACACGGCTCCGGTAATCTCTCTCACGGACCCCGGGACGCCGCTGCGCGGATCGGTCGGCCTGTCGGCGACCTCGAGCGACGTCAACTCATCCGTGGCGTCGGTGGAGTTCCAGCGCTCCCCCGCTGGAGCGGGCACGTGGACGAGCATCGTGACCGACACGACAGGCCCCTACGGGGCCACCCTCGACACGACCGCCCTCACCGACGGCAGCTACGACCTACGCGCACTCGCGACCGACGCGGCCGGCAACACCGCGACATCGGTCGTGTCGTCGCGCATCGTCGACAACACGAACCCCACAGGTTCGCCGACGACCCCTACGGGCGGCGCGGTCGTGGCCGGTACCACCGCCGTCTCGAGCAACTCCGCCGACGGTGGTTCGGGAGTCGCCCAGGTGACCTTTCAGCGCTCCCCCGCCGGAGCGGGCACGTGGACGACGATCGCCACCGACACGACGAGCCCCTACACGACGAGCCTCGACACCACGACGCTCACCAACGGCGGCTATGACCTGCGCGCCGTGACGACCGACGGCGCAGGCAACACGTTCACCTCAACGTCCGTGACGATCACCGTCGATAACACCGCGCCCACGGTGTCGCTGGCCGACCCGGGTACGCCTATCCGGGGACCGTCGGTGAGCCTCACCGCGACCGCGGGTGACGTGGGCTCCTCGCTGACCTCGGTCGTGTTCCAACGGTCGCCGGCCAGCGCCGGCACGTGGACGACGATCTCCACGGACCCGACCAGCCCATACGCGGCCACGCTCGACACCACCGCGCTGACCGACGGCAGCTACGACCTGCGCGCCGTGGCCACCGACGCGGCAGGCACCACCTCCACCTCGACCGTCTCGGCCCGCGTGGTCGATAACACCAACCCGACCGGCGCCCTCACCACTCCCGCCGACGGGGCCCCGGTACGCGGCACAATCGCGGTGTCGAGCAGCTCCGCCGACGCCGGCTCCGGTGTTGCGTCGGTCGCATTCCAGCGCTCACCGACCGGGGCGGGCACCTGGACCACCATCGCCACCGACACCACGTCGCCGTACTCGGCGACCCTCGACACCACCGCCCTCACGAACGCAGGCTACGACCTGCGCGCCGTGACAACCGATGCGGCGGGCAACGCGTTCACCTCGCCGACGCGCACGATGACGGTCGACAACACCGCCCCGACGGTCACCCTCGGTGATCCCGGCGTGCTCTCAGGCACGAGGGCGCTGAGCGCCACCGCGTCCGACACGGGCGGATCCGGCGTCACCCAGGTGGTTTTCGAGCGTTCCCCCGCGGGCGCCGGCACCTGGACCAGCATTGCCACCGACACGACCTCTCCCTACTCGGCGAGCTTCGGCACGACCGCGGTCGCGGATGGCAGCTACGACCTTCGTGCCGTGGTGAGCGACGCCGCCGGTAACACGGCGACCTCCACGGTGTCCTCGCGCACCGTCGACAACGCGAACCCCACCGGCTCCCTCACGTCTCCGGCGAACGCCGCGATCGTGTCGGGCACCATCACGGTGTCGAGCGATTCGGCCGATCCGGGTGCCGGCGCCTCCGGTGTGGCCTCGGTGGTCTTCCAGCGCTCTCCCGTTGGTGCCGGCACGTGGACCACCGTCGCAGCCGACACGACCGCGCCGTACAGCGCCCTGTTCGACACCACGGCCGTCACCCCCGGTGGCTACGACCTACGTGCGGTGACGACCGACGTCGCGGGTAACACCTTCACTTCGCCGACCCGCGTGATCACCGTCAGCGCCGACGCGCTGACGGTGAGCCTGACCGATCCCGGCGCAGCGATCCGCGGCACCGTCAACCTCACCGCGACCGCGAGCGATCCAATTGCCGGCGTGGCGTCGGTCGCCTTCCAGTACTCCACCGACAGCGGCGCCACCTGGACCACCATCGCCACCGACACGACGAGCCCGTACGCGGCCAGCTTCGACACGACGCTGGTCGCGAACGGCAGCTACCAGTTCCGGGCGCGTGCGACCTCGAACTCGACCACTCAGCAGACCTCGACGGTCTCTACGACGACCATCGACAACACCACGCCGGTGGTCTCTCTTACCAATCCCGGTGCGACGCTTCGCGGGACCGTCGGCCTCGACGCGACCGCATCCGACGGCGGCGGTTCAGGTGTCGCCGCGGTCGTGTTCCAGCGCTCCCCCGGGGGCGCCGGCACGTGGACGACCATCGCCACCGACACATCGAGCCCCTACTCGGCGAGCCTCGACACCACCGCCCTCACTGACGGCAGCTACGACCTCCGCGCGGTCGTGACCGACGGGGCAGGCAACACGGCGACGTCGGTCGTCTCGGCGCGGACGGTCGACAACACCAGCCCGGCCGTGGCGCTCAGTGATCCTGGCACGGCGCTTCGCGCCACCGTGAGCCTGAGCGCGACGGCGTCCGACGGCGGCGGTTCAGGTGTCGCCGCGGTCGCCTTCCAGCGCTCACCCGCGGGCGCCGGCACATGGACGACGATCACCACCGACGCCACCAGCCCCTACTCGGCGAGCCTCGACACCACCGCCCTCACCGACGGCAGCTACGACCTCCGCGCGGTCGTGACCGACGGGGCAGGCAATACCGCGACATCGACGGTCACCGCACGAACCGTGGACAACACGAACCCGACGGGTTCGCTGACCGCCCCGACGAACGCGGCCACGTTCAACGGCACGATCGCCGTGTCCAGCGACTCGGCCGACGCGGGCTCGGGCGTGGCCCAGGTCGTCTTCCAACGCTCCCCCATGGGAACCGGAACCTGGACGGCCATCGCCACCGACACGACCAGCCCCTATTCGGTGAACCTCGACACGACCGCCCTCAGCAACGGCGGCTACGACCTGCGCGCCATCACGACGGATGCCGCGGGCAATACCTTCACCTCATCCACGCGCACGATCACCGTGGACAACACCAACCCCTCGGTCACCCTCACCGACCCCGGCACGCCACTGCGTGGGACCGTCGGGCTCAGCGCCACCGCTGCCGACGTCGGGTCGTCGGTCGCCCAGGTCGTGTTCCAGCGCTCGCCCGCGGGTGCCGAAACATGGACGACGATCTCCACCGACTCCACGTTTGCGTATGCGGCGAGCCTCGACACCACCGGCCTCACCGACGGCAATTACGACCTGCGTGCCATCGTGACCGACGCGGCCGGAAACAGCGCGACCTCGCTTGTCGCGGCCCGCATCCTGGACAACACCAACCCGACCGGTTCGCTCACGGCGCCCGCGAACGGTGCCGCGGTGACCGGGACGATCACGGTCTCGAGCAACTCGGCCGACCCAGGCGCGAGCGCGTCGGGAGTGGCCTCGGTCGCATTCCAGCGCTCGCCCTCGGGGGCGGGAACATGGACGACCATCGCCACCGATACCACGTCCCCGTACTCCACGAACCTCGACACCACCGCTCTTGGCGACGGCGTCTACGACCTGCGCGCGATCACCACCGACACGGCCGGCAACGCCTTCACCTCGGGCACGCGAACGATCACGGTCGACAACACGAACCCGGTGATCACGCTCACCAACCCCGGCGCAGCGCTTCGGGCCACGGTGTCGCTCACCGCAACGGCCACCGACGCGACCAGCGGAGTGACCCAGGTCGTGTTCGAGCGCTCCCCCACGGGAGCCGGCACCTGGACGACGATCGCCACCGACACGACCAGCCCCTATGGGGGGAGCCTCGACACGACGGCGCTCACCGACGGCAGCTACGACCTGCGCGCCGTCGCCACGGATGCTGCCGGTAACACGGCGACCTCCGTTCTCGCGGCACGCGTCGTCGACAACACCAACTCGACCGGTTCTCTCACCGCTCCCGCAAACGGTGCGGTCGTGAACGGCACGATCTCCGTGAGCGCGAACTCCGCCGATGCAGGCTCCGGCGTGGCACAGGTGGTCTTCGAGCGCTCCCTCGCGGGCGCGGGCACATGGGCGGCGATCGCCACCGACACTGCGAGCCCCTACTCGGTGAGCCTCGACACCACCGCCATCACCAACGGCGACTACGACCTACGCGCCATCACCACCGACGCGGCCGGCAACAGCTTCACCTCATTCACGCGCACCGTTACGGCCGATAACACCAACCCCACGGTCACCCTCACCGACCCCGGCACGCCGCAACGTGGCACCGTGGCGCTCAGCGCCACGGCCGCCGACGTCGGCTCGTCGGTGACCCAGGTCGTCTTCGAGCGCTCCCCCGCAGGTGCGGGCACGTGGACGGCGATCACCACCGACTCCACGTCCCCGTATGCGGCGAGCCTCGACACCACCGCGCTCACCGACGGTAGCTACGACCTGCGTGCCGTGGTCACCGATGGTGCAGGCAACACGGCGGTTTCGGTCGTCGCGTCGCGCACGGTCGACAACACCAGCCCGTCGGTCTCTCTGGCCGACCCGGGTAGCCCGCTCACCGCAACGGTCGGGCTCACCGCGACGTCCTCTGACGTGACCTCGAGCGTCACCTCCGTCGCGTTCCAGCGCTCGCCGGCGGGCGCCGGCACGTGGACGACGATCTCGACCGACACCTCGAGTCCCCATGCGGCGAGCCTCGACACCACCGCGCTGACCGACGGCAGCTACGACTTTCGCGCGCTTGCCACGGACACCGCCGGCAACACGGCGACGTCCACGGTCGGCGCCCGTCTCGTCGACAACACGGGCCCCAGTGGGTCGCTCATCGCCCCGGCGAACGGTGCGGCGGTGAACGGCACGATCACCGTGAGCTCCGACTCGGCCGATGCCGGCGCGGGTGTGTCCCAGGTCGCCTTCCAGCGCTCCGCCGACGGCGGCGCCACGTGGACGATGATCGCCACCGACACCACCAGCCCCTACTCGACTCCGCTGAACACCGCGCTCTTGACAGACGGTGCCTACCAGCTGCGCGCCGTCACCACCGATGGCGCCGGTCTCAGCTTCACCTCGCCGACCCGCACGGTCACGGTCGACAACGCCAACCCGATCGGCGCGCTCACCGCTCCCGCTGACGGTGCCGCCGTGAACGGCACGATCGCGGTCGCCTCGAACTCCGCCGACGCGGGTTCCGGTGTCGCGAGCGTCGCGTTCCAGCGCTCCCCCGCCGGGGCCGGAACGTGGACGACCATCAGCAGCGACGCCACCTCGCCGTACTCGGTGAACCTCGACACCACCGCCCTGACCAACGGCGCCTACGACCTGCGCGCCGTAACCACCGATGCCGCCGGTAACACGTTCACCTCACCCACCCGCACCATCACCGCCGATAACACGGCCCCGTCGGTGACGTTCACCGACCCGGGCAGCGCCGTCTCCGGCACCGTGAACCTCACCGCCACCGCCTCAGACTCCGGGTCGTCGGTCGCGTCGGTCGCCTTCCAGTACTCCAGCGACGCCGGCGCCACCTGGACAACGACCAGCGCCGACACCACCAGCCCCTACTCCGCCTCGCTGGACACCGCCGTCCTGGCGGCAGGTAGCTACCAGGTGCGCGCCGTGGTCACCGACGCGGCCGGCAACACCACGCCCTCAACGGTGTTCACCACGACGGTCGACAACACGGCACCCGCCGTCAGCCTCACCGACCCCGGTGTCGCCCTGCGCGGAACGACTGTCGCACTGTCGGCGACCGCCACCGACACCAGCGGCTCCGGCGTCACCCAGGTGGTGTTCCAACGCTCACCCGCCGGATCCGGCACCTGGACGACGATCACCACCGACACCACATCGCCCTACTCGGCGACACTCGACACGACGGCCCTGACGGACGGCAGCTACGACCAGCGCGCCGTCGCGACCGACGGCGCCGGTAACACGGCGACGTCCCTGGTGAGCTCCCGCACCATCGACAACACCAACCCATCGGGGTCGCTAACGGCCCCTGCCAACGGTGCGGTCGTCGCGGGCACCATCGCGATCAGCAGCAACTCGGCCGACGCGCGATCCGGCATTGCGAGCGTCGTGTTCCAACGCTCGTTCGATGCGGGTGCCACCTGGACGACCATCGCCACCGACACCGCGTCGCCGTACACGGTGAACCTTGACACGACCGGTCTTGCCGACGCGAACCACGACCTGCGCGCCATCACGACGGATGCCGCCGGCAACACGTTCACCTCGCCCAACCGCACCATCACCGTCGACAACACTGCTCCGACGGTCACCTTCGTCAACCCCGGCGCCGCGATCTCCGGGACCGTCAACCTCACGGCCACCGCATCCGACTCCGGGTCGTCGGTCGCATCCGTCGCCTTCCAATTCTCCAATGACGCCGGTGCGACGTGGACGACGATCACCACCGACATCACATCTCCGTTCGCCGCGAGCTTTGACACCACGACTCTCGGCGCCGGCACCTATTCGGTGCGCGCCGTCGTCACCGACGCCGCGGGCACCCAGACCCCCTCCACCGTCTTCACGACCACGATCGACAACACGAACCCGACCGGTTCGCTGACGGCCCCCGCCAACAATGCGGTCGTCAACGGCACCATCGCGATCAGCTCCAACTCGGCGGATGCCGGGTCCGGTGTCGCAAGCGTCGCCTTCCAACGCTCCCCCGCCGGGGCCGGCACCTGGACGACGATCAGCATCGACACCACCTCGCCCTACTCCGCGTCACTCGACACGACGGCCCTCACCAACGGCGACCACGACGTACGCGCCATCACCACCGACGGCGCCGGCAACACGTTCACCTCAGCGACCCGCACCATCACTGCCGACAACACCAACCCGACCGGTTCGCTGACCTCCCCCGACAACGGTGCGGTCGTCAACGGCACCATCGCAGTCAACTCGAACTCGGCAGATGCCGGTGCGGGCGTCGCGACCGTCGTGTTCCAACGCTCCCCCGCCGGGGCCGGTACCTGGACGACGATCACCACCGACACCACCTCGCCCTACTCCGCGTCACTCGACACGACGGCCCTCACCAACGGCGACCACGACCTGCGCGCCATCACCACCGACGGCGCCGGCAACACGTTCACCTCAGCGACCCGCACCATCATCGCCGACAACACGAACCCGACGATCACGTTCACCAACCCCGGGACGGCGATCTCCGGCACCGTGAACCTCACCGCCACGGCCTCCGACTCGGGATCGTCTGTCGCGTCGGTCGCCTTCCAGTACTCCAGCGACGCCGGCGCCACCTGGACGACCGCCAGCGCCGACACCACCAGCCCCTACTCCGCCTCGCTGGACACCACCGTCTTGACGGCGGGCAGCTACCAGGTGCGCGCCGTCGTCACCGACGCCGCCGGCAACCAAACCGCCTCCGCGGCCTTCACGACCACGATCGACAATACGAACCCCACCGGTTCGCTCACGGCCCCCGCCAACGGTGCAGTCGTCGCGGACACGATCGCGATCAGCTCCAACTCGGCGGATGCCGGCTCGGGTATCGCGAGCGTCGCCTTCCAGCGTTCCCCCGCGGGAACCGGTACGTGGACCACCATCAGCATCGACACCACCAGCCCCTACGCCGCCTCGCTGGACACCACCATCCTCAGCAACGGCGACTACGACCTGCGCGCCGTAACCACGGATGCCGCCGGCAACACGTTCACATCCCCGACCCGCACCATCACCGCCGACAACGCGGCGCCGACCGTCACGTTCACCGACCCCGGGACCGCGATCTCTGGCACGATGAACCTCACCGCCACCGCATCCGACGCCGGATCCTCGGTCGCGTCGGTCGCGTTCCAGTACTCCAGCGACGGCGGCGCCACGTGGACGACGACTGCCACTGACACCACCAGCCCGTACTCGGCGAGCTTCGACACCACCGCCCTCACCGCCGGCACGTACAAACTGCGCGCGGTCGTCACCGACGCCGCTGGCACCCAGACCGCCTCCGCGGTGTTCACGACCACGGTCGACAACACGAACCCCACCGGTTCGCTCACGGCTCCCGCCGACGGCGCAACCGTCAACGGAACCATCGTCATCACCAGCAACCCGACCGACGCCGGGTCTGGCATCGCACGCGCTGTGTTCCAGCGCTCCCCCGCCGGAGCCAACACGTGGACGACGATTGCGACCGACACCACCTCGCCCTACTCCGCCTCACTCGACACGACCGCCCTGACCAACGGCGTCTACGATCTGCGCGCCGTTACCACCGACACGGCCGGCAACACGTTCACCTCGGCCACCCGCAGCATCACCGCCGACAACTCCGCGCCGACGGTCGCCCTGACGGATCCGGGTACCCCGCTCGGCGGGACCATTGGCCTCTCGGCCTCCGCGAGCGATGTGGGCACGAGCGTCACAAGCGTCGTCTTCGAACGCTCACCCGCGGGCGCCGGTACCTGGACGGCGATCAGCACCGATCCCACGAGCCCGTACACGGCGTCACTCGACACGACGGCCCTGGCCGACGGCAGCTACGACCTGCGCGCCGTCGCCACCGACCTCGCCGGGAACACCACCACCTCGACCGTCGCCGTACGCGTCGTCGACAACACCAACCCGACGGGCTCACTCACCGCCCCCGCAAACGGCGCGGCGACACGCGGCACGATCGCCGTCGCGGCGAACTCGGCTGACGCCGGCTCGGGCGTCGCAAGCGTTGTCTTCCAGCGCTCCGCTGACGGCGGGGCTACCTGGACGGCGATCGGCACCGATACGACGTCCCCCTACCAGGTATCCCTCGACACCACGGCGCTCCCCGACGGCTCCTTCGACCTTCGGGCGGTCACCACCGACAGGGCCGGGAACTCTGTCACCTCGTCCGTCCGCACGATCACCGTTGACAACGCCGGCCCGACCGCCAGCCTGGCCGATCCGGGTGCGAACCTGCGTGGCACGGTCGGCCTCTCGGCCACCGCAACCGACACCGGCGGCTCCGGTGTGACGAGCGTCCTGTTCGAACGCTCGCCCACGGGCGCCGGTAGCTGGACGACGATCGCCACCGACACAACCACCCCCTATGCCGCATCGCTTGATACCCCGACGTTTGGCGACGGCAGCTACGACCTGCGCGCCACCGCCACCGACGCGGCCGGCAACCAGACGACTTCCCTCGTCACCGCGCGAACGGTCGATAACACCAACCCGACCGGCTCGCTGACCGCCCCGAACAACGGCGCGACCGTTGCGGGCACGATCTCGCTGTCGAGCAACTCCAGCGATGCCGGAGCCGGGGTGACCCAGGTCGTCTTCGAGCGCTCACCGGCAGCAGCAGACACCTGGACGACGATCTCCACGGACACGACCTCGCCCTACGCAGTGTCCCTCAACACGACCCCCCTGACGGCGGGCAACTACGACCTGCGGGCCGTCACCACCGACGCGGCCGGCAACACCTTCACGTCACCCATCCGCACGATCACCGTCGATCCGAACGCGACAAGCGTCAGCATGACCAACCCGGGCGCGAACCTTCGGGGGACCGTGAACCTCCAGGCCACCGCCATTGATTCGATCGACGGCATCGCCTCGGTGACCTTCGAGCGCTCGTCTGACGCGGGCGCCACCTGGACGACGATCTCGACCGACACCACCAGCCCGTACGCCGCGAGCCTTGACACCACCGGCTCTGCCGACGGGAGCTACCAGCTGCGCGCGGTCGCCACCTCGAACGCGAGCAACACCGCCGCCTCGAGCCTCTTCTCAGTTGTACTCGATAACACGGCTCCGTCGGTGACGTTCACCGACCCGGGGGGCGCGGCGTCGGGAACCGTGAACCTGACCGCCATCGCATCCGACTCCGGGTCCTCGGTCGCATCCGTCGCCTTCCAGTACTCCAGCGACGGGGGCGCCACGTGGACAACGACCGCCACCGACACCACCAGCTCCTACGCGGCCAGTCTCGACACCACGGGCCTCACCTCCGGGACCTACAGACTGCGCGCCTTCGTCACCGACGCCGCCGGCAACACCACGGCCTCCTCGGTGTTCACCACCACCGTCGATAACACGGCCGCCGCCGTCAGCCTCACCGACCCGGGTAGCGCCCTACGCGGAACCAACGTCGCATTGTCGGCGACGGCCACTGACACGGGCGGCTCGGGCGTCACCCAAGTAGCGTTCCAACGCTCCCCCGCCGCAGCAGGAACGTGGACGACGATCTCCACCGACACCACCAGCCCCTACTCGGCATCGCTTGACACGACCGCCCTGGCCGACGGCAACTACGACCTACGCGCCGTGGCCACCGACGCCGCCGGCAACACGGCCACGTCTCTCGTCACGTCGCGCACCATCGACAACACCAACCCGACCGGCTCGCTGACGACCCCCGCCAACGGCGCGGCGGTCGCGGGCACGATCGCGATCACCAGCAACTCGGCAGACGCCGGATCCGGTGTCGCCAGCGTCGCCTTCCAACGCTCCCCCACCGGAGCAGGCACGTGGACGACCATCAGCGCCGACACCACCTCGCCCTACGGCGCATCCCTCGACACATCAGGGCTTTCCAACGACGACTACGACCTACGCGCCATCACCACCGACACCGCCGGCAACACGTTCACCTCAGCGATCCGAACCATCACCGCCGACAACACGAACCCGACGATCACGTTCACCAACCCCGGGACGCCGATCTCCGGCACCGTGAACCTCACCGCTACGGCCTCCGACTCGGGATCGTCGGTCGCATCCGTCGCCTTCCAGTACTCCGGCGACGCCGGTGCAACGTGGACGACGATCACCACCGACACCACCTCCGCGTATGCCGGCAGCTTTGACACCACGGTTCTCAACGCCGGCACGTACTCGGTCCGCGCCGTCGTCACCGACGCCGCCGGCAACCAAGCCTCCTCCGCCGTGTTCACCACAACGGTCGACAACACCAACCCGACAGGGTCGCTCACCGCACCCGCCAACGGCGCGGCCGTCAACGGCACCATCACCATCACCAGCAACTCCGCGGACACCGGATCCGGTGTCGCCACCGTCGCCTTCCAACGCTCCCCCACCGGAGCAGGCACGTGGACGACGATCACCACCGACACCACCAGCCCCTACAGCGCCTTGCTCGACACATCAGGGCTACCCAACGGCGACTACGACATACGCGCCATCACCACCGACACGGCCGGCAACACGTTCACCTCC
>JANLSO010000177.1:0-3311 GCA_031362405.1 Thermoleophilia bacterium
CCGCCGCGCTCGGTTCTCGTCTTCGATCGCTTCACGGTGCGACGCGGATGAGCGGCCTCATCTCCTCTGCGCCGCTGGCCTACTGGGCCGCGGTCGCCGGCCTCATCGGCCTCGCGTTCGGATCGTTCGCCTCGGTGCTCGCGTACCGTTGGCCGCGCGGCGAGTCGATCGTACGCCCCCGTTCGCACTGCACCGGCTGCGACCGAACTCTGTCGCCGATCGAGCTCATCCCGGTTGTCTCGTGGATCGCTCAGCGCGGCCGTTGCCGCGGATGCTCGGCTCCCATCTCGTGGCGCTATCCGGCGATTGAGCTGACCAGCGCGGCTCTGGCCGCCGGGGCGATCGCCGGATTTGGCGTGACCTGGAGGGGCCTTGCCGCCGCCGTCTTGGCGTTGGCGTTGGTTCCCGTCGTCGCCATCGACCTCGAGCACCAGCTGATTCCCGACGTGATCGTTTTTCCCGCGACCGCCGCCGGCCTCGCCTTCGCGATCGCTGCCAACCCCGCGCGCTGGTGGGTTCCTATCGTCGCCGCCTTGGGGGCCGCGGGCTTTCTGATGCTTTTGTGGATCTTCTACCCCGGCGGAATGGGGCTCGGCGACGTCAAGCTGGCGCTGTTACTCGGCGCCGTCCTCGGCGCCTCGGTGCTGCCGGCGATGCTGATCGCCTTCGCGGCGGGCGCCACGGAGGGGGTGGGGCTGATGATTCGTCACGGCGCCGCCGCCCGCAAGATGGCCGTCCCCTTCGGCCCGTTTCTCGCCGTCGGGGCCCTCGTGGGCCTCTGGTGGGGCCCCTCGATTCTCGGCTGGTATGCCGACCGGCTCGCATGAGCACGCACCTCACACAAATCACGACTGGGATGTCGCACCGATGAGTACCGTCGTTGCCCTCGATCTTGGCTCGAGCGCCATCGCCGGCGTCGAGGTCAAGACCTCGCGCGATCGCGTGAGCCTCAGCAAGGCCTCGGTCGAACAGATCCCCACGGGGCTGATCGCCGAAGGCGAAATCCAGCAGCCCGCCGAGCTCGCCGCCGAGCTGAAGGCCTTCTTCAAGTCGGCCAAGTTCACGGGTAAGCGTGTGCGCCTCGGCGTCGCGAATCACCGCGTACTCGTGCGCACCATCGACCTGCCACTGCTCAGCGACGAGAGGGAGCGCCGCGCCGCCATCGAGTTCGAGGCGGCCGAGCACATCCCGATTCCGGCCGCCGAGTCGGTTCTCGACTACCAGCCGATCGCCCGTTTCGAGGGTGAATCGGGCCCGCGCGAGCGCATCGTGTTGGTCGCCGCATACCGCGAGATGGTCGACTCGCTCGTGTCCGTGGCGCGCCAGGCGGGCCTCACGCCGGTCGGCATCGACCTCGAGGCATTCGCCATCCTGCGGGCGCTGCTTCCTGCGCCGTCGGTGATCGACGAGGGTTCGGTTGACACCCGGGCGCTGGCGGTCTGCCACATCGGCGCAGAGGTCACCAACGTGATCGTCGCCGTCGACGGCCGCTGCCACTTCACACGCCTGGTCGGCTTTGGGGGAGAGAACCTCACCCGCGCCGTCGAGGAGCGCACCGGCCTGCCGCACTCGGAGGCCGAGGAGCTGAAGATCGCCTGCGGGCTGCTGGGGGAGAACCTCGAAGGGTGGGAGCCCGACAAGGTCGCCGAAGTCCGCCATGCCCTGGCCCTCGGCGCGCGACCGCTCGTTCGCGAGGTCAGCCGTTCGCTCGACTACTACCGCTCGCAGCCGTTCTCACGGACCATCGACCACCTCGTGATCTCGGGTGGATCTGCCCGCTGCGCCGGTCTCGACCGCTACCTGCAGCAGGGCATCGGAATCCGTGTCGAGGTGGGAGATCCCCTTCGCCATCTCGACGGCGTGGATGGCCTGGACGAATCACTCGCGGCACGCTCCGCGGTGGCCATCGGGCTCGCACTCGACGGCCAGGGGGGTGCGCGATGAACTCGGTCAACCTGCTTCCCGAGCGCAAGGGCGCTCAGCGGTCGCTGGGCGGCGGCAGTAAGCGGCCGGTCGTCATCCTCGGCGCCGTGTGCCTCGTCGGGGCCCTTGGCTTTTGGGGTCACAGCGCCCGCTCGGAGGCCGCGAAGCTGCGCACCGAGGTCGAAACGGCGACCGCCGAGCGGGTCGCCCTCGAAGCACAGCTCGGCACAAAGCTTGCCGGTCAACAGCGCGCGGCGCTCGTTGTCGTGCGCCGTGGGGCTGTGATCGCCCTGGCCACCGGACGCATCAACTGGGAGCGGCTCGTGCGCGACACCGCGCAGGTCTTGCCCCAGGGGGTCTGGTTGGCCCAGATCAACGGTGAGGTAGCCGAGGCCACGGCCGCCGGCGGCCGGGCCGCAACGACGCCGACGCCGACGGCGACGCCCAAGGGCCTTCACCTCGAGGGCTTCGCGTTGACCCACACGAAGGTCGCACTTCTTCTCACCCGGCTCGCGGCAGTGCCGGGGCTCGGTGAGACCCGCCTCGCATCGAGTGAGGAGATCCAGCGCGGCGGCCGCACCGTCGTGCAGTTCGTCATCGACGCACCCGTCGACCAGCGCGCTCAAGACCGACCGACGCTCAGCGTGGTCGCAGCGGCGCCAACCGATACGGGTACGGCAAGCGGAGGGTTCGTCCCATGAGCAAGCGCGACCGCATCCTGCTGACGGTAATCGCGATCGTCGGAATCGTCGGTGGCCTGTTCTGGTTCGTGATCAAGCCCGCGCGCGCCGAGGCCGGCGAGTTGCGCGGCCAGGTCGAGCAGATCACCACCCAAACCGACACCCTCCGCGACCAGATCAGCCGCCTCGAGCAGGCCGAAAAGGGAGCCGCGGCGCGTTCGGCCGAAGGGTTCCGCCTCGCCAAAGCCGTTCCCGATCGAGCGGGGACTCCAGGCACGCTGGTACAGCTGCAGCGCCTGGCCGATCGCGCGGGCGTCAGTTTCGAGAGCATCCGCACCGACACCGAAACCAACTACGGCAGCTTCACCGCCACCGAGTACGAGGTCCGTGTCAGCGGACGATTCTTCGACGTCGATGACTTCATGTACCGACTGCACCGGCAGGTGCTGCTCGGCGACGACGACCGGCCCCGGGTGGCGGGCCGCCTGTTTGCGACCCGCAGCGTCCAGATCGCGCTCGCCGACGAGTCGGGTGGCGGATCGAACGATGCGCAGGGCACAGGTCGCCCCGATGACGTCGTCGCCACCATGGTGGTCATGGCGTTCTCGGCGAGCGCGCCCACGGCGACCCCCGCCGACCCCGCCGCCGCGAGCGAAGCGACGGCCTCTGTGGCCACCCCGAAGGGAGCGACCCCATGAAGCGCCGCCC
>JANLSO010000179.1:0-9412 GCA_031362405.1 Thermoleophilia bacterium
ATCGACCACGAACGTCATCGACCCGTCGAGCATGATCACGAGTTCTTCGCCCGGATGGGTCATCGGTTCCGCTCCACTGGTCGCGCCGGGCTCGATGAGGGCCTCGGCGCCGGCAACGAAGAACGGCCCGTAGCGGCCCGAGATGTTCTGCAGCGTCAGGCCCTGCTTGGAGGTGTAGAGCTCTGCGCGCGCGTCGGCGCGAACGACCGTGACCGGCCGCAGCGGCTCGTGCTCTTCGATGAAATAGCCGACGCTGCGCCCGAGTGCCGACGCGACCTTCATGAGGGTAGTGATCGTCGGCGTCATGCCGCTTTTTTCGATCTTGTGCACGGCTCCGGCCGAAAGACCTGCCCGCCGCCCGAGTTCTTGCAACGACCAGCCGCGCTCCTGTCGGGCGGCGGCCACCTTCACGCCGATCTCAGAGACGGTTCTCTGGATTGCAGGGAGCGCGGTGTTTGTCACGTCGGAAGGCACGTTAGAAGACGGAATGTGCACTATCGGACACGGCGGCGCAAGATCCGGCCCTGGATTTGCCCCTCGCGTATCCGATAGTCACCGTCTGGGCAGGAGGCTTTCGCCCTACGAACAACGCTGAGGCTGCGGAGTTCTCCCTCGGGCCCGTTGACGTCCGGTGCGCCGGGTGACAGGTTGCCGGTCACGATCCGACATGGATCGGCGCGATGCATGTCTGCGACGCGCACACGTACTGCGGGAGGTCAACGTGGCGGTAAACGACGCTCTGGCGGCGGCGAGAGCCCCGGGCACTGAGCTCTTCAACACCTCGGAGAAGCTGTTCGAGGACATCAAGGCAAACCCCGGCGAGACCGCCTACACCTTCATGCACACGGTCCCGTATGAGGGTTCCGTCGGCCTGGTCAACCTGCTCACCACCACTCGGGTGCTGCGCAAGGGCTTCAAGTCGCACCTCGTGCTCTACGGGCCGGGAATCCTCATGGCATCCGGTACCCGTGGTTTTCCGAAGGTCGGCGACGAAGCCTTCCCGGGTCACATGGCGATCAACAACCAGATCAAGACGTACATGAACGAGGGCGGCACGGTGTTCGCATGTCGTTTCGCGGCCGGCGCCCTGTACGGGTTTGGCGAAGACCAGCTGATGGAAGGCGTCAAGCCGTTCCACCCGCTCGATGTACTCGACTGCGCGCTCACCGCGTGGCGCGAGAAGGCATTCCAGCTCAACACCTGGACCCTCTAGGCCCTGTGTTGACGCTCGATCGCGCATCGGCCATCGCCGAGTGGAGGCGTGCGGAGGCACGCATCTACCCATCCGTGATGGTCAACGCCGTTCTCTACGAGCAGTACCTGAGGATGGTGCGCGCGGTGATCGACGAGCTCGGAGACATCCGGTCTGAGGACGACCTCCTTCTGGCGTGGCATGAACGCCGCGGCATTGCGAGGGAGGTCGTCGTCAGGCTGGCTCCGACGCTCGGCACTCTGATGGATACCGACAGCGTCAGGGACGCCGCTTTCTGTACCCGCCACCGGGAGATCACCCGGGAACACGCTAAGCAGATCGCCCGCCATCGGCTCGAGCAGGCGCGACGTAATCAGGACGAGTGGGTTGTGCTCTTCGACGACGTCACCCCCATGGGGTCGCATCGGCTCGAGATGCATCTGCGCACCGGCAACGGAATCCACGCGTCGAGCACGCTCTCACTCGATGGCACACAGCCCACGTTCGAGCTCGAGGTCGTACACCTCGACCCCGAGAACGGTGCCTGGATCGTCGACAAACCCCCGCTGGTAGCCAGCCAGCGGTTTGACAGCCATGAGGAATGGCAGGTGCGCATCGCACAGGCCCACTCCACCTTCGGGAAGGACATGAGGTGACAACCCACCCCAAGCGCATCATCGACGCGCACTGCCACATCGGCGAGATTCCCGCGTGGAAGTTCTACGACCTCGAGCACCCCGTGAAGCCCACGGTCTACGACTACAAGAACGTCAAGAGCTTTGTCAAAGAGCACCTTGATCGCTTCAAGATCGAGCGCGCCATGGTGATGTCGAATTACGGCGTTCCCGTCCACGAGCTCTCGTTCGACCTGAACGACGTCGTGTTGGAGGCCGCCCACGCCAGCGACCGCATCCTCGGCGCACTGTGGGTGTCGTTTCTTCCTCGTAACGCGGAGCTGACGCGTAAGGCTCTCGCGCACGCCGGTGACAAGAGGATCGTCGGCCTCAAGACCACATTCCTGCTGGGTGGAAACCCCGACCCGGGAACCTGGGACGAGGAGACCACCGCCATCGTCGAGGAGTGCATGGCCGCCGCCGAAAAGCACGACCTCGTGTTCCACTTCCACACGAGCCCCGGTGGCGCGTCGGACATCAACAACTTCATCCCGCTGGTCGAGAAGTACGGCAAGCGGGTCAAGATCTACCTCGTCCACTTCGGCGGCGGCGTCTCGGGCCACATCAAGCTGGTCCCGAAGTTCCTGAAGTGGGTCGAGGAGGGCTACAAGGTCTACACCGACCTCTCGTGGGCCGTCGGCTTCGCCCCGCGCTGGCTGCTCACCGAGATCGAGCGCACCGGCATCGGCGGCGACCGGGTCTTCTTCGGCTCCGACGAGCCGTGGTCCGACTTCGACAGCGAGTACTGGAAGATCAACGGCGTCCGCGACATCTCCCAGGAGCTGAAGGATCGGGTCTTCTGGAAGAACTACGAGGAGCTTTTCGCCGGCCGTGGCTAGCACCTCGCCGAAGAGGCTGGACATCGACGACCGCCGGCTCCTCGTTGAGCTGCAATCGCTGGGTGTCCGTATCGACGACACGACCGGTGACGGTGTCGAGGGTCGGCGCGGAGGCGCTGGCCCATCCGACGCCGGCTTCATCTACGTCCGCGGTCTGCCGCTCACGGTGCCGATGCACGCCGAGTATGCGAGCCGGTCGCCGTACACGCTGCGCATCCGCGACGATGGCGCCGGCCTGTGGCTCGACGGCCAGTACGTCTGCCCGGTCGTCGTGCCGCCGAGGCCGAAGATCTACGACATGACCACGGCTGACGGTATTCCGTACTGGAAGATCGCCCTCCTTCACCTCGATTCGATCGCCTCGACCGTCGTCCAGAAGTGCATCTACTGGGGCACGCACGAGCAGTGCGGCTTTTGTGGCATTGAGCTGACGCGCGGTGAGCAGACGATTCCCGTGAAGACGCCGGAGCAGCTCGCCGAGGTCGCTGCCGCTGCGAAGGAGTTCGACGGGGCCGTCGACGTCACGCTCACCACGGGCTCGGTGAATCGCACCGACCGGGGTGCGCTCTACATCAGCAAGTGCGCGGCCGCGATCAAGGATGCCTCAGGCCTTCCGATCCAGGTCCAGTTCGAGCCGCCCGACGACCTGTCGGTGCTGCGCGAGGTGCACTCGGCCGGCGTCGATGCGGTCGGCATCCACTTGGAGACCTTTGATCCCGAGGTTCTCGCCCGCGTCGCACCGGGCAAGGCGGCCGTCGGTATCGAAGGGTACTTCAAGACCTGGGAAGCGGCGGTCGAGGTGTTCGGCCGCGGGAGCGTCACCACCTACGTGATCCTCGGCATGGGCGAGCGCCAAGACCTCATCGAAGAGGGCTGCCGCCGCGCTATTGAGATGGGCGTCTACCCCTTCGTGGTGCCTTTGCGACCAGTGCCGGGAACCCTTATGGAGAACGAGCCCGCCCCGTCTCCCGACTATGTCGCCAGCGTCTACCAGTCGGTCTCGGCCATGCTCGCCGAAGGCGGCTTCGACCACCTCGACGCAAAGGCCGGCTGTGCGCGCTGCCAGGCGTGTTCGGGACTCTCGGCGTGGGAGCGCCTGTTCAGAAAAGAAGAGGTCCGTGAGCAGAAGCGGCTTCTCGATATCGCCCGCGACTGAGCGGCTCCGCGACGGCTGTCGGCGTGCCGACAGCCGTGAGCTCGTGCGCGCACACATGGCTGTCCGCGAGGCCGTGTTCGTTCGCGAGCAAGAGGTCTTCACCGACGATCGCGACTTCCGCGACGAGGACGCGTCGACCCTTCATCTCGTCGGTATCACCGGCGGCGACGTCGTCGGAGCCGTGCGGCTGTATCCGCTCGACTACATGGGCACGTGGCGCGGAGATCGGTTGGCCATCCTGCGGTCGATGCGACGCGGGCGCATGGCCGCCCAGCTCGTGCGCTACGCCGTGCAGCTGGCCGGCGAACGCGGCGGCCACGAGATGCACGCGATGATCCAACTCGCGAATGTGCGCTTCTTTCGGGGCCTCGACTGGCACGAATCAGGGCCGGTCGTCTCGTATGCCAGCCTGCCCCACCAGCCCATGCGTATCGGCCTCAGCCGATACCCGTGAGCGGCTCGACGGCAAGGTTCCACACCGTGGCCGTGCGGCCGCCTCGGCGAAGTCTCAGGCTCATGTGGGCATCGATGGTACCCACCTCGGATGCGGCGAGGCCACGTCGCGTGAACACCTTGCACGCGGCGGCGGCCGATTCGGGTGGCGATGCGAGCACGAAGCCAAAGCTCGGAAACGTCACAAGCCATCGCTCGAGCACAATGCCCGGTGGGATCGGCAGGCGGTCGACGTCGAGCGTCGCTCCGCACCGCGCGATCTCGAGCATTTGCAGGAGCGAACCGGCGACCCCCGGCATCGAGACGTCGCGGGCCGCGTGGCACAAGCCCGACTCTGCGACCTCCACGAGCGCCTCGCCGTCGGTGCGCTGCAGCGCGGGCGCGCGGGTTCGCAGGCTCGTGAAGTACGGAAGCTCGCCCCGATACGCGCCCTCGAGGCAGAACGCCGCGATGAGCGCGTCTCCCGGCTGCGCGTTTGCCGCGCGCAGAGGCCGTGTGGCGACCCCGGTGCAGGCGGCGGACACCGCCGCATGTCCCCCGATGGTCAAGTGCCCGCCGATGACCGGAACACCGAGCAGTTCCGAGGCCCACGCGATCCCGGAAAGCACCCGGTCGGCGTGGTCGCGGTCGGGGCTCACCACGGTGTCGACGATCCCGAGAGGAGTGCCGCCCATCGCACGCACGTCAGAGACGTTCGTGACAACGGCCGCCGCGCCGGCGCCCGCGGGATCTGAAGCGACAAAGCCCGGCTCGATCGCTTCCGCACAGATCACGAGGAAGCCGTCACCGTGGGGCACCAGCGCCGCGTCGTCACCGTCGGTCGCGAACCGGCGCACGAGATCGAGGCCGCGTTTGGCCCGAAGGCCCGGAGAGTCGCGCACGATCTGCGCGAGAACGTCGATGTCGACCGCCATGGGGTGTGGATTGAACCAGCTTTCTACCGTGCCGAGGGCCGGATGAGCGCAACCGATGCTTTCGCTCGGATCAGTGCCGTCAACGTCGGCTTGACCGGGTTCGCCGACGCGGTCGCCGCCCAGGGCGCCCCGGTGGTCGACCTCGACTGGCGCCCACCCGCCGAAGGCGACGCCGCGACCGTCGCGATGTTGACACCGCTCTGGGGCGCCCATGGCGCACGGATCGCCACCGCCAACGCTGACGCCCTCGCTCGTATTGAGTCGTCACGGCCGATGGCGGTCGGTGTCGAGCCTGCCGGCACGGTGATCGCGGGCCTCGAGGGCCCGATGCTCCTGCACTCCGGTCCGCCGATCACCTGGGATCGGGTCTGCGATCCGCAGCGGCGGGCCTTGGTTGCAGCAGTGCTGTTTGAGGGCTGGGCAGACAATCGTGAGGCGGCGGCAAAGCTCCTCGCCACCGGCGACATCACGCTTGCCCCCGGGCACCATCACGACCACGTCGGCCCGATGACGGGCGTCTGCTCGGCCTCGATGCCGGTCTGGATCGTCGAAGACTCCGCTGCGGGCACGCAGGCGTACTCGACCCTCAACGAGGGCTCCGGCAACACGCTGTGGTTCGGGGTGGGCGACGACGAGTCGATCGAGCGTCTGCGCTTCTTCCGCGACACGGTGGGGCCACTCGTTGCGCGCCTGCTGGCCCACTGCGGGCCGGTCGAGGTGTTTGCGCTGGCCGCCCAGGGCCTGGGCATGGGCGACGAGCTGCACATGCGTAGCCAGGCGACCGGGAACCTGCTGGTCCGCCATTTTGCCCCAGGCTTTGCCGCGCTCGGCGGGGAGGACGTCGCCGCGTTCATCACCGGCAACCACCACTTCTTTCTCAACCTGACGATGGCCGCGGCCAAGTGCGCATCGCTCGCAGCGTCGGAGGTGGCTGATTCCACGGTGGTCAGCATGATCTCGCGTAACGGCACCGATGTCGGTGTACAGCTTGCGGGCATGCCCGGGCAGTGGTTCACGTCCCCGGCGGCATCCGTTCAGGATGCTTTGCTGCGGGAGGGTTACACCCCCGACGACGCTGCCTTGGACATCGGCGACTCCGCGGTGATCGAGTGCATCGGCCTCGGAGGCATGGCCGTCGCGGCCGCTCCCGCCGTGGCCGCCTTTTTTGGTGGAGGCTCCGCCGATGCCGCGGCCCGCGTCACCCAGATGGCCGAGATCACGGTTGGGCGATCCCAACGGTTCCTGATCCCCGGACTCGACTTCGCCGGCTCTCCCACGGCGATCGATGCCCGCCTTGTCGTGGAGCTCGGGGTGACACCGCAGATCACGACCGGCGTCCTCCACAAAACCTCCGGAGCGGGCCAGATCGGCGCGGGCATCGCGCACCAACCGATCGAGCCCTTCCGTGCGGCCCTGGCCGCCCTCGGCGAGGCGCTCAACGCCGACTGACCCCGCGATAGCGCGCATCGTGGCCGCCGGGCCCGACGCGCTTCGCACCCTGGCCACCCCGGGCGAGGGTGCGGTAGCCCACATCGTCTCCGGCGGCGCCTACCTGCGCCTCAACGGCGACCGCTGGCTTTTCCTGAGTAATCCCCGCGCCCCGATGGGCCCCCTCAGCCTGCGCTTCGACCGCCCCCTTCCGGACATCCGCGCTGAAGACACGGTGACCGTTACGTCCGCGTCGCTCCACATCGGCCGGCGTTTCATCGTGCACAGATCGGTGCCAGGCACCGATCTGTGCACGACCTCAACCCGTGAATGTCATGTTCTGTGCCCGGCACCGGCCGCCCTGCGGACGCTCGGTGCGGCGCTTGCGCGGCTGCCGGTGGCACCCGTGGATCTGGGCGGTGGGCTTCGGGCGTTGCGTGAAGGCGACCTCCTCGGGGCGGTCGTCCTGCTTGCCGGTCGTGGCGACGGGCTCACACCCGCGGGGGATGATGTGCTTGCCGGGTATGCGGCGTGGGCGGCCTTCACCGACGGGCCGTCCGCTGTTCTTTCTCAGACTGCGAGCGGGCGTAGCTCACCGCTGGGATTGGCCTACTTGCGCTGCGCCGAGCGCGGCGAAGTCGCTGAACCTGCCGAGCGGTTGCTCATGGCGGCGCTGACCGGAGACGTTCCGGGTGCGCAGCGGGCCGCGGGCGCGCTCCGTGAGTGGGGCGCGTCGTCCGGCACCGCGCTCGCCTGGGGAATGGCGGCATGTGCGGCCGGGACGCGCCCGACCGCACTACCGCACAACGTCAGTCGGGGATGAGGCCCTCGGCGGAGAGCATGTCCCGCGTCTCTTCAAGCGTGCTGTCGGCGTCAGGGACGATCGCGTCCGAGCCGATGAACTCGTCATCGGCGAGCGGCGTACCTTCGGCGCGGATGGTGATCACCAAACGGTGAAGGGCGGCTTTGAAGGCCGCTTCATCGGAGGAGTCGATGGCGGCCTGAAGCGCCGTGTCGGCGGCGTTCACCTCTGCGACAGCCTCATTGCCGAGCCGGTACTGGCCCTCTCCCAAGATGCGCACGATCATGCCGCGCTCCCGCCACTCGGAAGCTGCCCGGTCGAGGTCGAGCCCGATCCGATTTCCTTCTTCAGGGCTTCGAGCTCGAGATCGACATCGCCTGCGGTGGTCACCTGGGCGAGTTCGCGGTCGATTGAGTCCTGCCCGGGAGCCGTAAAGTCGGTCAATGCACCCGACTCGAGCAGCTCATCGATGGCTCCGGCGCGCGCCTGCATGGTCTCGACCTTGTTGGTCGCACGTTCCATCGCCATGCCGACGTCGGCCATGTCTTCGGAGATGCCGCTGACGGCCTCCCCGATCTTGGCCTGGGCCTCCGCAGCCGAGTACTGGGCCTTGATCGTTTCCTTCTGTGTGCGGAACGCCTCGACCTTGGCGGTCAGGCGCTGCTCGGCCACGACGAGCTTGTCCTGCTCGCCCTGGAGCTGAGCGCGCTGCGCGTCGAGGGTTTGAAGCTGGGCCTGCACACCCTTCTTGCGCTCCAACGCGAGGCGAGCGAGGTCTTCACGGCCCGCGGCAAGAGCGGAGCGCGCCTGCCCGTCGAGCTTGGTGATGCTCTGCTCGAGCTTGGCGGCCTGTAGTTCGAGGCGCTTCTTGCTCGTGGCCACATCGGCGACGCCGCGGCGCACCTGCTGGAGCATCTCCAGTTGCTTCTCGTACGAGTAGTCGAGCGTCTCGCGGGGGTCCTCGGCGTTGTCGAGGAGCGTGCTCGCCTTCGATTTGAAGAGCATCAGTAGGCGACTGATGAGTCCCATGCGGTCTCCTTGTCCGGCCCGGATCCGGGCCGGACCAACCTACCTCAGGTCAACCACCTCTCGCGACCGCAGGTGCACCATGACCTTGCGCTTCACCCGCTGCAGCGCGTTGTCGACGGTCTTCGGCGTGCACGAAAGCCGTGTGGCGATCTCCTCATACGACCGCCCCTCGAGATACATCGTCAGCACGCCCGCCTCGAGTTCGCTCAGAACATCGCCGAGGCAGCCCACGAGCGAACGTAGCTCTTCGGAGGAGATCGCCTGATTGATCGGGTCACCGGCGGGGTCGTCGGGGATGATCTCCGCCAGCGACATCTCCTGGTCACCGCTGGCGCTGGCCCGCGAGTGGCTGAACGAGACGTAGGTGTTCAGCGGCGAGTGCTTGTGGCGAGCGGCGGTCTTGATCGCGGTGATGATCTGGCGGGTCACGCAGAGTTCGGCGAACGACCGGAATGAGGCTTCACGGTCGTGGCGGTAGTCACGCACCGCCTTGTAGAGGCCGATCAGCCCCTCCTGAATGAGGTCGTCCGACTCACCGCCCGCCAGGAAGTACGTGCTTGCCTTCAAACGCACGAAGCCGCGGTAGCGCTCGAGCAAACGGTCCATCGCGACAGCATCGCCGGCCCGGGCGCGGTCGACAAGGGCTCGATCCGCAACGTCGACCCAAGGTTGAGACTGTGACTCTCGGCCGTTCGCCGCCGAGCGTCGCGCAAGGCTGGAATTCTGGGAAAATGCCGATGCCACGGTGTTTCTCCTTGCCCACAGGGAAGTCTCGACCTTTACTAAAGCCTGGCTCTGTGCGCGCGACTATATGACACTTCTCGCACAAGGCAAACTTTTGGACAATTCGCCCGCGCATCGGCGCCCGAAAACGAAGCGGAGCTCGACAGGCGTTCCGAGCGCGGGCGCACAGATCGGTGCCAGG
>JANLSO010000191.1:0-2379 GCA_031362405.1 Thermoleophilia bacterium
CCAGACGTTGCCGAAGGGGATTGACGACGTCTCGGTGGCTGCCGGCACGAATCCCGTCTCGGCCGTGAACCCGTCGACCTTCAGCGGGCTCCCCTCCCAGTTGAATTGCTGGGTGGTGATCTGAACCTGGTACTTCTCCGCGCCGGGGACCGGGTTCCATTTCAGGCCCAGATCGTGGGTCGTGGCCCCGTCGGCCGGTGCGGTCACCGTCGGGGTGACCCAGGCCTTCGTCGCCGAGGCGAAGGTGGTCCAGTTGCCGGGGTTCTTGCGCTGGTCGAACGGGCGTACCCGCCACTGATAGCCGTCGTCGGGCAGCACGCCGGTCACACCCGGGGTAAGGGACGTCGCGGTGAGGTTGAACACGCTGAACGTCGGTGTGGCGAACTGATCGGCCGGGGCGACCTGCACCTCGTAGTAGGTGGCACCCGCCACCGGGTTCCAGCTGAGGTACGGGTTCAACTGGATCTGCGTGGTGTTCGGCCCGTTCGGGGTCGCGGCGAGCACGCCACCGGTGACCTCGCTCGGCCAGGCCTTGGCGAAGCGCGCCACTTGGCTCGACGCGCCCTTGGTTCCGGCGGCATCGAAACCGCTGACCCGCCACCAAAAGCCCCCATCGGGAAGCAACACGTCAGGCGCGACCATCGGCTGATCGGTGGCGATGCGGCGGGCGACCTTGGTGAAGGTCGGGGTCGTGGCGATCTCGACCACGTAGCTGACGGCACCGGGCACCGGGCTCCACGTGAGCACGACGGCTTCGCTCGGGTACGTGAACGGATCGCGGACGTCGTTCGGCGACAGGCCGAGGGGCTCGCTGCCGGGTCGGTCGGCCGCGAACGGTGACTTGGCGCCGTTGGTGGCGGGGATGCGTGGCGTCGCCGTGCTCGGGTCCGTGGCGGCGAACGCCATGGGGGCCGCGAGGACGAGCGCCCCGAGGGCGAGAGCTGTGGCGGTCAGCGAGCCGCGTGAGATGTCAAACCGTTGCACCATGCGTCCTTGCATCGACGTCCCCCACTTCCGGACATGCGGCACGTGTGCCGCTACGTCATGGATATCGGCCGGGCGGCGGCCGATATGAGTCGCGGCGCACGCGACCTGCACGGGCCCAGAACGACGTCGGGCCCGCACGTGGCGGGCCCGACGCGAACTACCGTGCTGTGGTTGTGCGGACTACCAGGTACCCGGGGTCGGGCACGAGGGGCCGATCGGGGCGCACGTGCGCGAAACCGTCGGGGTCGAGGCAAGGTTCTTGGTGTACGTGTACGTCACACCGCTCTTGCTCAACGTGATGATCGCGTAGTTCTTGTCGGCGTAGGTGACCGCGACCTCGTCCTTACGGGCGTCGGTGCCGGCACCGAAAGCGATGTTCGGCTCGATGCCCTTGAGCGTGGCATCGTTGAGCAGGTACGTCTGCTGGTCGGTGAAGGCGGCCTCCATGGCCGTCGCGGCGTTGCGCACCAGCGACTTCGCTGCGGCGTCGTTCGCCTTGTCGCGCTGACCAAGGAACGCCGGAATCGCGATCGCGGCCAAAAGACCGACGATGATCACAACAACCAGAAGTTCGATGAGCGTGAAACCCTCTTGCCGCTCGTTGCGGCTGCGGAGCCGGTTGATCATGTTGCTCTCCTCCATGAGAACGGATACTCCGCAAGGACGGGCCGGGGTGATCCCGCCAGACCTTTATGAGTTCCTCGCGGTCACAACCCTTATCGAGCAGCCGCGGGCCAACCTTTAACGCTGCGTAGAGAAGATGCCGTTCACCACTGACAAGTGGGTCCGCGGTCGCAGGTGCGGGCCACCGTCGGGGTCGCGGTGATGTCTTTGGTGAAGATGAACCGGGTGCCGCTGAAGCTGGTGCTCGCGATGGTGAAGCCATCTGCGCTGAAGGCGACGGCGACCTGATTGGCACGCGCGTCGTCGGCGGTGGCGTCGAATGCGATGTTCGGCTCGATCGCCTGAACCCGCGCGACGGTGACGTCGTCGTACTTCTGGGTGTCGGCGAAGGCGGCCTCCACCGCTGACACGGCGCTGCGCACGAGGCTCTTCGCCGCCGCGTCGTTGGCCTTATTGCGCTGCCCGAGGAACGCGGGAATCGCGAGCGATGCGAGAAGCCCGAGAACCACGGTGACGATCAGAACCTCGATCAGGGTGAACCCCTGACGTGGCCGAGCCGCACGGTGATCGTCGATTCGCGTGCGCATTGCACCGCTATCGGCATCGGCGGCACCGGTTCTTTACCCCCGCGCCAGGCCGGTACGCTTCCCGCCGTCGTGCCGACCTCCCCCACATCGCTCGGATCGCCGATCACGATCGTCACCGACGGCGCCTGCTCGGGAAACGGCCGCGAGGATTCCCGCGGCGGCTGGGCGGCGATCCTCGTCG
>JANLSO010000004.1:0-4910 GCA_031362405.1 Thermoleophilia bacterium
CTCGACAGGGTCGCGGCTCCTGCCGCGCGGAAGGCCTCGAGCGCCGCAGACTTACCTGCCCCGATACCTCCGGTGAGACCAAGCGTCAGGGGCACGGCGGCGGCGTGTCGATGTCGCCGTGCCCCTCCCACATGGTTCCCCTACTCGGCGGGTGTGGCCTCGACGGCGGGCGCCTTGTCAGCAACCTCAGCCTCGTCGACGGGCGCTTCTTCCTCGGCGACGGGTGCCTCGACCTCGTCGAGAACCGCTTCCGCCTCTGCGACGGACGCCTCGTCGACTGGCACGTCGTCAACGGTTTCCGCTTCGGCATCGGCCTCCGGAGCGTCATCCTGCTGCTCCGCGCCGTCGGAGTGCTCACCCGTGGAGTAGACCGCGGTGGAGTCGCCGGACGACATGTAGTTGCCCTCGCCGCCGTCCTCGCCGTCCTCACCGGGCTCGCTGCCCGACTCGTTGTCGGCCACACGCTTCAGACTGAGCGAAAGACGACGACGCTCGCCGTCGACCTCGATGATCCGCACCGACAGCGTGTCGCCCTGATTGACGACCTCGCGCGGGTTCTCGACGTGGTGGGCGGCCAGCTCGGAGATGTGGACAAGGCCCTCCACACCCGCGTGGATCTCGACGAAGGCACCGAAGGTGACAACCTTGGTGACCTTGCCCTCGACAACGTCGCCGACGTCGTACGCGTCGATCACGCTCTGCCATGGGTCGGCCTGGGTCTGCTTCAGACCGAGGCTGATCCGCTGACGATCGCGGTCGATGTCGAGCACCTTGACCTCGACCTTCTCGCCGATCGTGAGCACCTCCGACGGGTGGTTCACGTGGCTCCACGACAGCTCGGAGATGTGGATGAGGCCGTCGATGCCCTCCAGATCCACGAACGCGCCGAAGTCGACGATGTTCGAGATGACACCCTCGACCACTGAACCGGGCTGCAACTCGTCGAGGATCTTCTGGCGAACCTCGCGACGCTCGTCTTCGAGAACCGCACGGCGTGACAGCACGACGTTGTTGCGGTTCCGGTTGAGCTCGATGACCTTGCACTCGAGCTTGCGACCGAGGAACTCGTCGAGGTCCTGGACGCGGCGGATGTCGACCAGAGAGGCGGGCAGGAAACCGCGCACGCCGAGGTCGAGGATGAGGCCGCCCTTGACGACCTCGATGACCGTGCCCTCGACATGCTGGCCCTCGTTTGCGGCGGCCTCGATCCGCTTCCACGCCTTCTCGAAGCGGGCGCGCTTCTTGGAGAGGATCAGGCGGCCGTCTTGGTCTTCCTTCTGCATCACCAGCGCGTCGACCATCTCGCCGAGCGACACCTCCTCGGAGGTGTTGACGCTCTTGCGGATCGACAGCTCCGAAAGCGGGATCACGCCCTCGCTCTTGTAGCCGATGTCGACCAGCACTTCGTCCTTATCGATTCGAACGACCCTGCCACTGACGACGTCTCCTTCCGAGAAGATCGGAATCGTGAGGTCGTAGTTCGGGATCATCTGGCCATCGACCTCGATGTACTCCGGGCCGTCCAGCACGAATGCCGGGGCGTCGGGATCGATGTCGGGCGCGTCGTAGTCGATTGGGGTGTCAGTGCTCATTGAGAGGGTGATCCTTTGAGTGGTCCGGCTGTGGGCACGCAAAAGTGCGCCGCAGCCGCGGGCGTGTTGAACGGCCAGTATAGATACCGAGACCCGCGGCGCGCAGCCGTTTAGGCGATAGCGGCGACCACCGCGCGAAAGTCTTCGGCGCCCAGGGTGCCGGCGCGCGCGGCCCGTACACGCCCATCACGCCCCACGGCCAACGCGGCGGGAACGCTGCGTACCCCGACCGTCGCCGCATCAGGGCGACGTGACAGATCGACGCGGGTCACGGAAACGCCATCGGCAGCGCCTTCCAGGGCTCGCGCCGTCGGTTCACAGCGAGAGCATCCGGGAGCGGTGAGCACAACCAGCCACGGCCCGCCACCCTCCAGGCCGAGCCGGGGCCGCACATCGCCGTTATCGGTGCGTCGCAGAAGGAGGAATCGGTAGAGCTCACAGCCCACGCAGATCCCGGTGATGCCCGACAGCAGGCCCAGGAACGCGACCGCGCCGACAATCGACCAGCCGACGACGGCCGGGCCAACGCCAAGAAAGACCAGCGCCGCAGAAAGGGCGCCGATCGCCATGAACTGCGAGAACCTGACCGGCGCCGTCGGCTCCAGCTCGGTCGGGGGTCGGGCGATCAACCGGAAGACCGCGTTCACGGGCGACCAGCGCGGAGCGACCAGCGCAACGACCACCAGCGCCAGTGCGACCACCACGGCGGGCCAGATCTGAAGAGCGAGCGCCTCCAGTGCGAGCATTCCCGTGATCGCCTGCGCGAAGCGCGGCTGCCACGGGTGGACGGCCTGTGACCTCATGAAATCGAATCTCCTCGGTCGTACGCGGCGCGCCGCGCGGGATCGCCCAGAACGTGGTGCGCCCGGTTCAGTTCGATCAACCGCAGGTGAGCATCCGGCGGGTCGTCGCGCAGAAGCACCTCGCGCAAAACGGTGAACGCTGCGGAGATGACCTCGGGGCCTGCCTGCCGGTGCACCTGCAGCACCCGGTAGGGATCCTCCGCCGTACTCAGCTCTTGGCCTCCAACCAGGTATCGCCGATCCCGACGTCGACGGCCAGCGCGGGGTCGAGATCGAAGGCCCCGATCATCGCTTGGCGGACGACCTCGGCGGCGGCGGCGGCCTCATCGAGCGGCGCCTCGACAAGCAGCTCATCGTGGATCTGCAGGATCAGCCGCGCCCGCAGGCCCGCATCAGCCAGGGCGGCATTTGCCCGCACCATCGCGAGCTTGATCATGTCGGCCGCCGAACCCTGGATGATCGTGTTCACCGCGAGCCGCTCACCGAGCTGGCGCTGCTGCTGGGTCCGGCCTGCGAGTTCGGGGATCGGGCGGCGGCGCCCGAACAGTGTGGTCACGAAGCCGTCGTGCGTTGCCGCGGCGATCGTCGTGTCGATGAAGCTGCGCACGCGTGGGTAGCGCGCGAGGTAGGTCTCGATGTACGCCTTGGCTTCGTTGCGGGGAATACTCAGCTGCTCGGCAAGGCCGAAGTCTGAGATCCCGTAAATGATCCCGAAGTTCACGGCCTTGGCGCGGTCGCGGGTCGAGCGGTCGACATCGGCCGGAGCCATGCCGAAGACCTCCGCCGCGGTCGCCCGGTGAACGTCGTCGCCGCGACGAAACGCATCCTTGAGGGTCGGCTCGCCCGAACAGTGGGCCATCACGCGCAACTCGACCTGGCTGTAGTCGCAGCTGACGAGCGTCCAGCCGTCTTCGGCGATGAACGCGCCGCGGATCTCGCGGCCCATGGGCGTGCGCACCGGAATGTTCTGCAGGTTCGGGTTCACCGAGGAAAGGCGCCCGGTCTCGGCGACGGTCTGGTTGAACGTCGTGTGGAGGCGATCGTCGCCGTCGACAAGGGCGGGCAGCGCGGAGAGGTAGGTCGAGTCGAGCTTGGTGAGCTCGCGGTATTTGGAGATCAGCCCGATGATCGGGTGCTTCAATTCGAGGAGTTTCAGGACCTGGCGGTCGGTCGAGTAGCCCGTCTTGCCCTTGCGAAACGTCGGCAGGCCGAGCTTCTCGAAAAGCACCTGGCCGAGCTGCTTCGGCGAGTCGATCACGAACTCTCCGCCGGCGTGTTCCCAGATGGCGTCGCGCAGCTCGTCGGCGCGGTCACGGACGCGGCCGGCGATCTCCCCCAGGCGGTGAGTGTCGACCTTGACGCCGACCCGTTCCATCGCGGCGAGCACCGCGACCAGCGGCAGCTCGATGTCGCGGTAAAGCCCTTCCAGCCCCTCGGCTTCAATCCGGGGCCGCTGCCGCTCGGCGAGGTCGGCGCTGAGCGCCGCGGCGATCGCGGCCGGCGGAGCATCGTCGCCCTCGACCGCGAGACCCGCCTCGGCCGCGACCTCCACGAGCGGGTATCCCCGGCGGCGGGGCTCCAGCAGATATGCGGCGACGAGGGTGTCCCAACGAAGCGCGGGCATCACGTCGGCGAGCCGGCGCGGCAGGGCTTTGGCGTCGTGGCAGACCAATCCACGACCCACGAACGCGGCCCCGAGCGGAACCTCGGTGCCCTCGTTAAACGGCCCTGACGCGACCTCGTCGCCCGGCACTGCGACGGCCCACACGCCGTCAACGACCGCGAGCGCGACCTCCTGGACCCCGGCCAGGAGAAACCCGAGATCCTCGGGAGCGACCTCGACGGGCCGAATCACCCGAACGGCCGCGGCCACCGGGGCGGCGACGGGCTCTGAACCCATTTCTGTGAGGCGACGCGCCAAGCTCGAGAACTCGTACTTGTCGAAGACCTCGCGCAACGCCTCCACGCGCCCGGCATCCATCGCCAGAACGGGCACCTCGTCGGGGTCGACGTCAACCTCGACGTCAAGACGAATCACCGCGAGATCACGGGTCATACGGGCGTTGTCGGCGTCGGTCTCCAGCGCTTCGCGACGCTTCGGAGTTTGATCGGCGGAATGCGCCAGCACCTCATCCAACGTGCCGTACTTGACGATCAGCTGGGCCGCGCCCTTCTCGCCGATACCCCGCACCCCGGGCAGGTTGTCGCTGGTGTCCCCCACCATGCCGCGAAAGTCGGGCATCTGAGCGGGCGTGATGCCGTAGCGCTCCGCGACCTTCTCGGCGGTGTAGCGCGTGACGTCGGTGACCCCCCGCCCGGTCGCGAGAACGGTGATCTTGTCGTCGACCAGCTGCAGGGCGTCGCGGTCGCCGGTGAGGATCAGTACCTCATGACCCGCCGCCGCCGCCTGCTTGGCAAGGGTTCCGATGACGTCATCGGCCTCGAAGCCGTCGGCGTGCGTATTGACGAAGCCGAACGCCTCCATCAGCGGAACGAAATGCGGCTTTTGCTCACG
>JANLSO010000061.1:0-10351 GCA_031362405.1 Thermoleophilia bacterium
CTCGACAATGAGATCTATCTCGTGGGCTCCGCTCGTCGTCCGAAGGTGGCCTACCGTGGCTTCTGCGACCTGGGAGTAGACCCGCAGCAAGGCGTGACAAGTGATTCGAAAAGAGCCCCGACCTGGAGCCCATCACGAGGAACCGGGCTCGCCTTCTGGCGAAGATCGAGGAGGTTGTCGATGTCCGCCCCACGCAACCGGGCGGCGAGGGCAGGGTCGGCCAGGTGGTGCTTCGGTGGGAATAGCGCCGTGCCCTCGCCACTTGTTCGGCGCGGCGAATGGTCTCGTACGTGGCCGTCGCTGCCGCATACGCGGCCATCCAACGGCGAAGAGTCGTCGGAGCACGGACACGGTGCCCGACCTCTGTGAAATCGCGCTCCGCACGGCGCGCGAGGTACGCGTCGAGCTGATTTCTCAGTGCCCTCCAGCCCAGATCACGAATTCCCGGCAGCCCAGACCGGACGATCTCCTCGACGTAGTCTGGGAGGCGGAGATCGGTACTCCCATCGATGCGGGGGCCACCACCTTCGAGGAGAGCTCGAAGGCTGACCGTGGGTGTCCGATGTCGCTTAGAAAGGGCCATCGGGCGCATCCGCAATGCGCCGAGGCGCCCCGCGCCCGAATGGGCGGGCAACTCGATGGGGACTGCTGATCCGGTGAGGAGAAAACTCCCTGGAGCCGCGTATTTCTAGTCTACGGCTAGGCGCCCTTCTAGGCTACGGCTGGGCGGCGTTGGGACAGGGATGACGCAGCCTTCAAACGCTCCGCAAGGGCAAGGTCAAGCGCACCCTGGTCAAGCCGCCACGTCCAGTTGCCATTCTCCGTGGCGGGGAGGTTCATCCGGGCGTCGGAACCCAACCCCAGGACGTCCTGAGCGGGGATGATCGCGGTCCGGGCGCGCGATGAGAGCGCCAGCCGGATCAGCCGCCAGGACGGCTCCGGGTCGTCGACTCCCGCGGCGGCCATCTGCGCTTCGGCGCGGGCCTTCTCGCGCGGGGTCGCCTCCTCATCCCAGAAGGCGGCGATCGGGGCGTGGTCGTGGGTGCCGGTGTAGACGACGCTGTTCTCGACGTGGTTGATGAGCCAGTACGGACTCTTCGGATTGCTCGAAAACGCATACTGGAGGATCACGGTCCCCGGCAGGCCCAGGCCATCGCGCAAGCGCTTCACGCCGGGGGTGATCACACCCAGATCCTCGGCGATCAGGCCCAGGGGCCCGAGCTCGCGTTCGGCGGCGCGAAAGACCGCCGCACCGGGGCCGCGATGCCAGTGGCCGTTCATAGCGGTGGCGTCGCCCGCGGGGACATGCCACGCCGCCGTGAACCCTCGGAAGTGGTCGACGCGCACCACGTCGAACAGCTCGGCCATCCGACGGAAGCGTTCGATCCACCAGCGGTAGCCCGTGCGCCTCAGCGCCGGCCAGTCGTACACGGGGTTGCCCCAGTGCTGACCGGTCTCGCTGAAAGCGTCGGGCGGGCAACCCGCAACGGCCCCGGGTGCGAAAAGGCCAGGATGGGCCAGGTGGTCGGCACTCCCCGGGGCGACGAAGATCGGAAGGTCACCCACCAACCGCACCTCGCGCTCGCGAGCGTAGGTGCGCAGCGCCGTCCACTCGCGCTGGAAACGCACCTGGTCGGCGATCGCCCCCGGCCCTGCGAAATCGGCCCAGTCACGAGCCCAGAAAGCGTGCTCACGGATGAACGACGCATATTCGGTGCCAGACACCGGTGATTCGGGGTTGGCGAGTAGGCCCGGCCAGCCGGCGAATGCGGAGCGCGCGGTATAGGGCGACCCGTGTACGTCGGGCGGGCCGACCGGGAGCATCTGCCACCACGACTGGCCGGCCGCGGCGAGCCAGTCGATGAATGCGTGGGCCGCCGGGCCGAGGCGGCCGCCGGGGAGCGAGGTAACGTGCAGCAGCACGCCACTCGAGCGATGGGTCAGCTTTCGCCCCCGCGCGGCGCGAGGAAGATCGCGGCCAGCGGCGGAACCGTCAGCGACAAGGAGTGCTCGCGGCCATGGGCGGAGATGCCGTCGGCCTCGACCTGGCCGAGGTTGCCGACGCCGCTGCCCCCGTAGATCGGCGCGTCGGTGTTCATCAGCTCACGCCACACCCCGCCGACGGGCACGCCGACGCGGTATCCGCTGCGCACGACGGGCGTGAAGTTGCAGATCACCAGCACCATCTCGTCGGGATCGAGCGAGCGGCGCAGGAAGGCAAGGATGCTGTTGTCGGCGTCGTCGCCGATCACCCAGTCGAACCCGGCCGGCTCGCAGTCGCCCCGGTGCAGGGCCGGCTGATCGCGGTACAGGCGGGCGAGGCCACTGACGGCTGTCTGCAGGCCAGCGTGCACGCCGTACTGAAGCAGGTGCCAATCGAGGCTGGCATCGTGATTCCACTCGCGCGATTGCCCGAACTCGTCGCCCATGAAAAGGAGCTTCTTGCCGGGCGTCGCGAATTGGTAGGCGTACAGAAGGCGCATGTTGGCGAAGCGTTGGAACTCGTCGCCGGGCATTCGCGCGAGCAACGAGCCCTTGCCGTGGACAACCTCGTCGTGCGAGAGCGGCAACAGGAAGTTCTCGTTGCCCGCGTAGATCGCGCGGAAGGTGAGGTCGTCGTGGTGGTGGGCCCGGTGAATCGGGTCGTGCTGGACGTATTCGAGCGTGTCGTGCATCCAGCCCATGTCCCATTTAAGCCCGAAGCCCAGGCCTCCGGAACTCGTCGGCCGTGAGACCATCGGCCAGGCTGTCGACTCTTCGGCATAGGTCTGGACGTCGGGGTGCAGGCGGTAGACCTCTTCGTTCATGCGGCGCAGGAAGTCGATCGCCTCGAGGTTCTCGCGGCCGCCCCACTCGTTGGGGATCCACTCGCCCTGCTCGCGCGAGTAGTCGCGGTAGAGCATCGACGCCACCGCATCGACCCGCAGACCGTCAGCGTGGTAGGCCTCGAGCCAGAACAGCGCGCTCGACAAAAGGAAGCTGCGCACCTCGTGGCGGCCGTAGTTGAAGATCAGCGATTGCCAGTCGGGGTGCCAGCCCTCACGCGGGTCGGAGTGCTCGTACAGGTGGCTGCCGTCAAAGAACCCCAGAGCGTGGAGGTCAGACGGAAAATGCGATGGCACCCAGTCCAGGATCACCCCAACCCCGGCCTGATGCAGTACATCAACGAGGTACATGAGGTCCTGCGGGGAGCCATAGCGGCTGGTCGGAGCGAAGTAGCCGGTGGTCTGGTACCCCCACGAACCGAAGAACGGGTGCTCCATGAGCGGCAGGAACTCCACGTGCGTGAAGCCCAGGCCCGTGACGTGTTCGGCCAAGAGGGGCGCGATCTCGCGGTAGGTCAGCGACCGGTTGTCGTCGTCGGGGGCCCGGCGCCATGAGCCCAGGTGCACCTCGTAAATCGAGATTGGCGCATTGAGGGCGTTGGCCTCGGCCCGGCGCGACATCCAGTCGCCGTCACCCCAGGCGTAGTCGAGATCCCGGACCTGCGAGGCCGTGCGCGGGGCAATCTCCGCCGCCTGGGCCATCGGATCGGCCTTCTCGACCAGGTAGCCATCGTTCGCGATGATGCGGAACTTGTAGAGCGCACCGGCCACGACACCCGGGATGAACCCCTGCCAGATACCGGAGCTTGCCCGAGGGGTCAAGGGATGCCGGGAGCCATCCCATCCGTTGAAATCGCCCAGCACCGCGACGCTCGCGGCGTTCGGTGCCCAGACGGCGAAGCGCACACCGGCGACGCCCTCGAACGTGGTGGCGTGCGCCCCGAGCGCGTCATACAACCGCAGGTGGCTGCCCTCGTTGAAGAGGTAGATGTCGTCGTCGGTGACGAAGGTCGCGCCCGGATCGCGGACCGAGCCCACCTCGCCGGCGCTCACGACGGGCCCAGCAAGGAAAGGATGCCAGCCAGCGGAACGCCCGCCCAATCGGGCCGCGTGTTCAGCTCGTAACCCAGCTCGTAGACCGCTTTCTCCATGACGAACGCGTCGAGCATGACGGCGACCTCCTCGCGGGTGTCGGGCAGGAAACTCGCCCCGGCAGCGGTGTCGAGGTACGCCCGAAGGAACGCCGCCGACACCCAAGAGCACCACTGCGCCCCCCACTGCATGAGCAGTTCATACCCTTCTCCGCCCGGCTCAACCAACCCCCTGCCGACCTCGTCGCGCAACGCGACGTGCCGGGCGTAGTCGAACGAGCGCAACATTCCGGCCACGTCGCGCAACGGTGAGCGCTTGATCCGGCGGTCGGCCAGCGACCGCGCGGGCTCGCCCTCGAAGTCGATCAGCACGAAATCGCGGCCGGTTCCGAGCACCTGGCCGAGGTGCAGATCGCCGTGGTAGCGGATCCGCTTGCCGGTGGCGGGCGTCTCGATGACCGTGCGCAGGCGGGCGGTCAGATCGGTGTGGCGTTCGAGGACGGTCGCGGCGAGATCACGGTCGATCGGCGTGAGAACCGAGAGCCGCTGGCGCAGCAGGCGGATATTGCGCTGCTCGAGGTTGCGCATCGACTGGTACACCGAGCGCTGGTAGAGCGTGGTGAACGATTCGGGACGGAACGACGCATCGCGGCTGTCGCTGGCGAGAGCCATGTGCAGTTCGGCCACGCGGCGGCCCATCAACTCGGCCGAATCGAGGTAGGCCTCGGTGGTCTCGTGGGCCTCGGTGGGGGCATCGCGCTCGGCCAACGCGACGAGGTTCCCCGACGGGTCCCATTCGTCGGTCGTGGGCAGATCGCGCGCTTCGGCGAGCGCCCGATCATAGAAGCGGCCCAGCTCGTCGCGGGTGTAGCCCCAGGCGTCTCCTTCATTCGGGACGATCTCGTGCACGATCGCCAGCGTCCGCGTGGTTCCCGCCGCGTCGATGTGCTCGATCGATCCCGCGACGACCGGCGCTTGGGCGAAGCCGCGGGCGTTGAGATGAAGGCCAACCTCGAGATCGGGGTTCGTTCCCTCCTCACTTTTTCGAAAGAGCTTGAGGATGAGCCGGTGCCCGTAGGCCACGCAGGTGTTGGTCTGCTCGGCCCGGAAGAGATCGGGTTCGAGCGGCCCGTCGGTGTCGCGCAGCACCGTGCGCATCGCCGCGGTTGGCTGGCTCGACAGAACCCCGACGCGACCGTTGGTACGCCGACGGCGGCGGACCGTGTCGAGCAGCGCCGTGCAGAAACGTGGATCGAACAGACCATCGACGAGCAACCCCCACTCGCCGGCGGCCTGGACGTCGGCGATCACCGCGCCCGGGTTGTCGGCCCGCATCCGGTCGGCGCGTTCGCCGGTGAGCACGATCATCGGCACCGCGTATGTCTCCGACTCGCCCTCGAGATACGACACGTCGACGATCCCGAGTACGGCGGGGTCGAGATCGTCATTGGTCGCGAGTCGCACGACGTCGCGGAACGTCACGCCCTGCACGGTGCGGGCCTTACCGGCGAACCACCGGCGCGAGGGGAGAAAGCCTTCGAGCGCCGCACCGAGAGCGATCTCGGCCCGCGGGGCGAAGACCGACTCGAAGCGATCGCCGACGATCATGGCCGCCGGGGGGCTAGCCTCGCCATTCGCCTCCGCGCCGACGCGGTGCTCGAGCGAGAACCAGAAGAACGCGTGTGGAGCGAGGGTCACCAGGTACGGTAGCTCACCGACCGGCGGGAACCACGTCTGGCCGAAGAGCTCGCGCGGCACGAGGCCCCTCCACTGCGCCAGATCAAGCTCGGCGTGCTGGGCGAACCGCGACAGGTTGGCCACCACCAAGACCTGCTCGTCGCCGAGCGCCCGCACGAAGGCGATCACCTTCGGGTTGTCGGGCGACAGGAACTCGATCGATCCGCGCCCGAACACCTGATGGCGCTTGCGCAGCCCGATCAGGCGGCGCATCCACCATAAGAACGACTGGGGATTCGCGGCCTGGGTCTCGACGTTGACGGTCTCGTAGTGGAACTCGGGGTCGATGATCGGCGGCAGCACGAGGCTTTGCGGGTTGACGCGCGAGAACCCGGCGTTGCGATCGGCACTCCACTGCATCGGGGTCCGTACGCCGTGGCGGTCGCCGAGGTAGACGTTGTCACCCATTCCGATCTCGTCGCCGTAGTAGATGATCGGCGTACCGGGCAGCGACAGCATCAACCCGTTGAGCAGCTCGATCCGGGCCCGGTTGTTGCCCATCAGCGGGGCAAGTCGGCGGCGGATCCCCAGGTTGATGCGGGCCTGCCGGTCGCGGGCGTAGACCCGGTACATGAAGTCGCGTTCCTCGTCGGTGACCATCTCGAGCGTCAGCTCGTCGTGGTTGCGAAGGAACACCGCCCACTGGCTGTTCTCCGGGATCTCCGGAGTCTGTTGCAGGATGTCGACGATCGGGAAACGGTCTTCCATCTGCACCGACATGAAAAGGCGCGGCATCAGCGGGAAGTGAAAGCACATGTGGCACTCGTCGCCGTCGCCGAAGTACTCGGCGGCGTCCTCCGGCCACTGGTTGGCCTCGGCCAGCAGCATCCGGGAGGTGAACTTGGTGTCGATGTGCGTGCGCAGCTCGCGGAGAAAATCGTGCGTCTCGGGCAGGTTTTCGCACATCGTGCCCTCGCGCTCGAACAGGTACGGCACGGCGTCGAGGCGCAGCCCGTCGACCCCCATCTCGAACCAGAAGTCGAGCGCCCGGATCATTGCTCGGCGGACCTCCGGGTTCTCGTAGTTCAGATCAGGCTGGTGTGAGTAGAAACGGTGCCAGTAGTAGGCCTTCGCTTCGGGATCCCAGCTCCAGTTCGAGGTCTCGAAGTCCTGGAAAATGATCCGCGCATCGGTGTATCGCTCGGGGGTGTCGCTCCAGACGTAGTACTTGCCGTAACGCGAGCTCGGCCCGGCGGCGCGGGCGCGCTGGAACCACGGGTGCTGGTCGGAGGTGTGGTTGAGCACCAGCTCGGTGATCACCTTCAGGCCCCGACGATGGGCTTCGCGTAACAGGGTGCGGAAGTCGCGCATCGTGCCGTACGTCGGGTTGATGCTCGTGAAGTCGGCGATGTCGTAGCCGTCGTCGCGTAGGGGCGACGGGTAGAACGGCAGCAGCCACAGGGTGTTGATACCGAGGTCGCTGAGGTAGTCGAGCTTCGATACCAGCCCGGCGAAGTCGCCGACGCCGTCGCCGTTGGAGTCAAAGAACGAGCGCACATGGAGTTGGTAGATGACGGCGTCCTTGAACCACAGGGCATCGTCGCCTGCGATGAGTCGGTCGGGGCTCATGCGGGCCCGGACGATACGGCGACGCCCTGCTCGACGCGAAAGACATGGGCGGGAAGGACGTCCGGGTTGAGCTGCACGAAGTTGCGCGGCCCCTCCCAGGCGTATCGCTCGCCGGCGAGCAGGTCATCGACGGTGAAGCGCCCTTCGACGCCGAGCTCGCCGAGCGATAGGCCCACCCAGCCACCCTGGATGTGGTGGGGGTCGAGGTTCACGACCACCAGCACGACGTTTGACCCGTCAGGGGAGCGTTTGCTGAAGCAGATGAGAAATTCGTTATCTGTTGGATGGAACACCAGCGACGTATTCGCCTGCAAGGAAGCATTTTCGCGACGGGCCCGATTGATACGGGTGATGAGGTCGCGCAGGCTGTCGGGGCGCTCCAGATCCCACTCGCGGAGCTGGTACTTCTCCGAATCCAGGTACTCCTCACTGCCGTTCTCGCGGGGACGGCCCTCGGCCAGCTCGAACGCCGGGCCGTAGATGCCGTAGTTCGACGACAGGGTCGCCGCCAGCACCACGCGCGCCGCAAACGCCGCCCGACCACCGGTCTGCAGGTGCTCGGGAAGGATGTCCGGCGTGTTCGGCCACGGGTTCGGCCGGAAGTACTCACGCTGGTCCGAACGGGTCAGCTCGGTGAAGTACTCGGTGAGTTCCCATTTTGTCGTGCGCCAGGTGAAGTACGTGTACGACTGGCTGAAGCCGATCTTGGCCAGGCGGTTCATCACCTTCGGCCGCGTGAACGCCTCCGAGAGAAACAGCACGTCGGGTGTGTCGCGATGAACCTCGGCGATCAGCCACTCCCAGAAGGCGAAGGCCTTGGTATGGGGGTTGTCGACCCGGAACACCCGGACGCCCTGGCCGATCCAAAACTGAACGACGTCGAACAGCGCCTTCCAGAGCGTCTTCCAGTCGGACGATTCGAAGTCGATGGGGTAGATGTCTTCGTACCGCTTGGGCGGGTTCTCGGCGAACTGGACGGTTCCATCGGGGCGGTGACGAAACCACTGAGGGTGCGCGACGACCCACGGGTGATCCGGCGCGCATTGCAGCGCGAGGTCCAGAGCGACGTCGATTCCGCGCGAGCGGGCCGCGCTTGCGAGCCGGGCGACATCGTCCACGCTGCCGAGCTCCGGATGCACCGCGTCGTGGCCGCCCTCCGCGGCGCCAATGGCCCACGGGCTTCCGAGATCACCGGGTCGAGCATCGACGGCGTTGTTCGGACCTTTGCGCTTCGTGCGGCCGATGGGGTGGATCGGCGGCAGGTAGAGGACGTCGAAGCCCATGCCGGCGACATGGTCGAGGTGCGCTTCGACGTCGGCAAGCGTGCCGTGGTGGTCGGGGCCGCCGAGCGACCGGGGAAACAGTTCGTACCAGGCGCTGAACCCGGCCCGCTCACGGTCGACCCAAAGGGGCAGGAAGGGCTCGACGACGGTGGCGTGGCTGCGGTCGGGGTAGCGTCCGACGAGAGCTGCGACGTCGACCTCGAAGACAGCAGCGGCCCGGTGCGCCGTGGCCTCGTCGGCCTCGAGCGCCGCTGCCAACGCCGTGAGGCGGCGCAGGTCGGTGCCCCGCGCACGGGTCGCCGCATCACGCACGATGTCGGCACCGACCCGCAGATCGAGCGCGATGTCGACACCGGCATCGAGCTTTCGCCCCAACCCCCGTCGCCAGGTTCCGAACGCATCGATCCACCCGCACACGCTGTAGGCGTGAGTTCCCATCTCGCCGACCGAGAAGGTGCCCTGGTACCGGTCGTTGCCGAGCTCGATCATCGGAGCCTCGCGCCATGCCCGATCACGCGGCCCACGAAACAGGATGACCGCGGCGACCAGGTCGTGACCGTCGGCAAAAACATCGGCCTCGACCGTCACGGTGCCACCCACGACCCGCTTGATCGCGAACTGACCGTCATCGACCCGCGGCCAGATCGACTCAACGACGACCCGCTGACGCCCATCGTTATGCGCGGGGATGGCGGGCCGGGGTGATCGTGCCATTGAGGCACCTTATCCGTCGCCCCACCGGCCGCGTCAGAAGCCGCCGATCCAAAGAACGCCGCGCTCGGAACGCCGAACCAGAGAACGCGGTGGCCGGGATGTGACATGACACCCCCGACGAATGCCCAGGCTGGGGAACGAGGCCCGCGTGTCATGTCATCTCCCTGGCACGGGGCCCCACGCAAAGAACGCAGCCCCGCACGCCATGCCATTCCCCCGGCCCTGGCACGAAGCCCCACGCAAAGAACGCGATCACATGGCCGTCGGGCGGGTCCGGTAGCGTGGCGGCTTATGTTTTGCCCGCGCCCCGAATCGCCGGCTCCCGGCGACGCCTGCCGACAGGCCACTGCGTGATCGTCTGGCCGGGCCGCCCCTTCCCGCTCGGGGCTTCCTGGGACGGTCACGGAACGAATTTCTCGCTCTTTTCCGAACACGGCGAGCGCGTCGAGCTGTGTCTGTTCGACGAACACGGTGGGGAGATCCGGCTCGAGGTCACCGAGCAGACCGCCTTCAACTGGCACTGCTACGTCCCGAACGTCGGGCCCGGAACGCGCTACGCGTACCGCGTCCACGGCCCCTACGATCCCGCGACCGGCCACCGGTTCAACGCGAACAAGCTGGTGATCGACCCGTACGCGAAGGCCATCGAAGGCTCGGTGCGCTGGAACGGGCCCCGCATTTTCCCGTACCTCCCCGCCGACGACCCCGATGCGCACCCCCAGCCCGACACCGTCGATGACGCCACCTCGATCCCGAAGTGCATCATCATCGACGCGGCCTTCGACTGGGAGGGCGACCGGCGTCCGGACACACCATGGCACGACACCCTGATCTATGAGATGCACGTCAAGGGCTTCACCAAGCGCTTTCCCGACCTTCCCGAGAACCTTCGCGGCACATATGCGGGCCTCGCGTCCGACGAGGCGATCACCTACCTGCGCGACCTCGGAGTGACGGCCGTCGAGCTGTTGCCCGTGCATCACTACATCGACGAGCAGCACCTGATCGAGAAAGGCCTTCGCAACTACTGGGGCTACAGCTCGATCGGATTCTTCGCACCCGACGCCGGCTACAGCGCGAGCGGCCAGCGGGGCGACCAGGTACGCGAGTTCAAGGGGATGGTGAAGGCCCT
>JANLSO010000076.1:0-5121 GCA_031362405.1 Thermoleophilia bacterium
GTACTCGTCGGTCGCGATCACGAAGGCGACCTCCTGGCCCTGGAAGCGGACCTTGTCGCCGGCGAGCACGGCCTGCGTGTCGTAGGAGATCGTCGGCATCCACGCCAGACCAAGGGTCTCCAGATCCTTGGCGGTCACGACCGCCGCCACGTTGGGGTGCGCGAGCGCCTTTGAGGTGTCGATCGAAACGATGCGGGCATGGGCGAGCGGGCTGCGCAGGATGGCGCCGTGCACCATCCCCGGAAGCTTGATGTCGTCGAGGTAGGTGCCCTGGCCACGGATGAAGCGCGCGTCTTCCTTGCGCTTCAGGCGGCCGAAGCCGATCGGACGCTCGGTCGTGGGGCTCGGGAGGTTCTCGGTCGTCGCCATGTTCTATGCCCCCTGCTTTACAGCGGCTTCGTGATCGGCGGCCCAGCGCACCGCGCTGACGATGTTCTGATACCCCGTGCAGCGGCAGATGGCGCCCGAGATCGCGGTGCGGATCTCCAGGTCGGTGGGATCGGGGTTCTCGTCGAGCAGGGCGCGTGTGGTCATCAGCATTCCCGGCGTGCAGAACCCGCACTGCAGTGCGTGCCGTTCGTGGAAGCCCTGCTGGATCGGGTCGAGCTGGCCGTCGACCTCGAGCGATTCGACCGTGCGGATCTCATGGCCGTCGCACATCGCCGCGAGCGTCGTGCACGACTTGACCGGCTCACCGTCGATCAACACGACACATGCCCCGCAGTTGGAGGTGTCGCATCCCCAGTGGGTGCCCGTCAGGTCGAGCTTTTCGCGGATGTAGTGCACGAGCAAGAGACGTGGCTCGATCTCGTGGGAGACCTGCTCACCGTTGACCGTCATCGAGACGTTGATGATCAGACCTCCTGTCGTAGGGCGCGCGCGGTGGCCCGGCGCAACGCACGTTGGGTGAGCACACCGGCCAGATGGCGTTTGTAGTCGACCGGCCCGCGGCCGTCGGCCCGCGGAGTGCAGTCTTCCGAGGCGATCTTCGCGGCCTCGGTGAACAGATCGTCGCTGGGGGCCTTGCCCTGCAGCAGTTCTTCCGCCCGGCCGAGATGGACGGTGGTCAGCCCCACCGCGCTGAGCGCGATACCGACGTCGGTGATCGCCCCATCGTCGATCCACACTGCCGCCGAGGCGGCCGCGATGGCCCAGTCGCCGGCGCGGCGCTCGCACTTTTCGTGGGCGCTACCCGCGCCGGGGCGAATCGCGAGGCGCACCTCGGTGAGGATCTCGGCCGCGCCGACCGCGGTCGTATAGGGGCCGATGTGAAAGTTGTCGAGAGAGACGACCCGCTCACCATCGACGCCGCGAATGACGACGCTCGCCTTGGCCGCCGCGCAGGCGGCCGACAGATCCTCGGCAGCATCGGCCTGGCAGAGCGACCCGCCGATCGTGCCGCGGTTGCGCACCGCTGGGTCGGCGATGACGTTCTCGGCGTCGCGGAAAACGGGGAAGTGCTCGGCGAGCAGATCCGACTTCAGCAGGTCGACGTGGCGGGTCATCGCGCCGATCCGGATCTCGGTGCCTTCTTGGCGGATGTAGCGCAGATCGGTGAGGCCGTTGATATCGATGAGGTGCTCAGGGTTGGCCAGCCGCAGCTTCATCATCGGCAGCAGGCTATGGCCGCCGGCGATGATGCGTGCCTCGGAGCCGAGCCGTTGGAGCGCCTCGATCACGCCTTCCACGCTCGTTGCCCGTTCGTACTCGAATGCCGCCGGTGTCTGCAACGCGCGCTCCTATCGGGTCGAAGATGACGGGAGCCGCTTGCGAGGCGCCCCGACGTCCTCGCGCTGCTCGTACTGGACGGGTGCGTCGGTGCCGATGATCGGCGACCTCGGTAGGTGCTCTTTGGCGGTGTGACGGACGTCGGGGTAGAGCTCGCGCGCTGCCAGGCTGCCGCCCTCGACGTTGCGAAGAATCGACCCGGCCGGATTGGCCATCGCGATCGGTGCCTCCCGGCCGAGCCGGGCGAGGGTGAGCGTGCCCTGGGTGTAGACCTCGGCGATGCGTGGGGGCGTGATCGTCGCGCTCTCCGGGAAGTTCCTTAGACCTGCGGCGGCGGCCCCGGGGTAGAGGCCATCCACGAGCCCCATGGCATCAGTGACGCCGGCCTTTTTCACGAGCAGCCCCTCGAGGGCGTCGACGCCCGCGTCGAGGTTCGCGTTGATGTTCGCGACGACATCGTTGACCGGCGCCGTTTTGGCGAGGATCTCGCCGACGCTGCCGATCACGGCATCGAGCCCTGCGGTGATCTTGCGTAGCTCGAGGATCGTTCCCACGAGGTAGACCACCAGGGCCACGACGATCAGCGCAACGGCGATGATCATGACCACTCCCGCTGCGGACATCGTCGCCTCCTACTGGGCGTCGTCGAGGATGACATCGAGCGAGCCACCGTATTCGGCGACTCCGGCGATCGTCTTGGCGACCTGGTCCTGCGTGGTCAAAAGAAGGGCCGTCGCGTCGAGGTCCTTCGATGCGGCTGCGGCCACGCCCGCCATCGCCGTGACGCTGGGCACGATGCTCTTCGCCGCGCCGAGCACCCCGTGCAGCAGGTACACCACGATCGGGAGCACCACGAGCAGAAGGACGGCGTTGCCGATCCAGAAAAGCGTCATCGGGGCCGCCTCTCGGCGACGACCGCGGCCTTGCGCGCGATGCCCGGCAGGGCCCCGAGGATCGTGTCGAACTGGGCGTTGATGTCTTTGACCGCGCCCTCCAGGGGCCGCAGGTGCTCGGCCTCGACGCCCGCAAGTGCCGAACCCAGCGTTGCGAGGCCGGCGGAGATTCGCATCAGCCCCTTGCGGACCTCGATCAGGGCGTATGCGAGCACCGCGACGACGACCGCTGCCAGAAGGACGGCCAGGAGGATGTGTACCTGGGTGTTCGTCATCCTTCGCCAAACCCATCGGTGAGGGCGTTCATGTAGCCGTCTTGCACCACGGCCTCCTGGACGATCAGCCCGAGCACCGGTGCCGTTGCCGTCAGCTGCGGGATGTGGGCGGTGTTGTCGGCGACCGCGGTCGCGGCCCCGAGCAGCCCGTCGACCGATCGCTCGATGCTGGCGACGCTCTTCAGCAGCACGGCGAGAAGGAAGGTCACGAGCAGCGCCGCGACGAGCCCGCCGACCAACGCGGTGACCCAGTATCCGGTCACTTTCCGACCGCCACTTTGCGAAGGGCTCGTGCGGCGTGAAGGATCCGAACGCCAGAGTCGTTGATGCGGCCGATGTCACCGAGCCCGGTCGTCTGCTGGCGCAGCACCTCGACCGCCTGCTCAGCCGTCGCGGCCTGGGTGGCGATCTTCCTCGCCAAAAGCACGATCGCAATCACGATGGCCGCGGCGGCGAGCACCACCACCACGCCGAGCCCGATGCCGACCTGCCACTGCGCACCGGTGGCCGCGGTCAGCGTGAGCACGGAGCACCGGACCGGAGCCACGCCAATTCGTCACCCACCCGCATGCGCATCTCCTTGGGTCCCATCGCGTAAAACGAGAAGTACGTGCCACTTGTCACGAATACTTACGAGCCGGTACGGGAAAGTCCAGACCGTGCCGGAGCCCTTGTCCCGCAGCGCGGCGGGCCGGCCCCATGCCGGCGACCAGTTGACGCGAACGTCCGTGTCGACGGACGATCGGCGCCTTCGGACCGACGCGGTGAAAGGGGCGACTCATGGGTAGGTACGTTCGGGCTCTGGCACTTGGGGCCGTCGGGGGCTGCGTGCTCGGCGGTGCCTCCGCTCACGCCGCGTTGACCAACGGAAACATCGCTCTTCCCGAGTTCACCAAGGCGACGCCTAACGGCGGTGGGGCCGAAGCGACCTTTCGCTGGGTGCCGCCTTCGTTTCTGCCTCCCACGCTCAACGACCGGCAAGAACTCTGGTACCAAGAACTGCCCGGTGGGAGCGCCACGCGGACTGCACTCGGTTCGACGGTGGCTTCTCAACCGCTGACGCTCATCAACGGTCGTCGCTACCTCCTGACCGTTCGGGGCTGTCAAATCGCGGCCCAGTTCTGCTCTTCGACCCCGTTCAACAACCTCGACGCAAGCGATGAGACGCGGATCGACGCGACCGCCCCCTCTGGCACCCTGCAGATCAACGGGGGCGCGGCCTTCACGAACAATCCCGCCGCCACCCTGACGCTCGCCGCGACCGATCCGCCGATCGGGGGCGGTGGGGCAGAAACGGCAAGTGGTATGTCTGAGTACGCCGTCGATGTCGATGGCGACGGGACCTATCCGTGCCCGCCGATTTTCGTCGCTGGAGACGACAGTGGCTGCGCGAGAACCTTCGCACCCACCGGCCCGGTCGCGCTGACCGCCGGGGACGGCGTGAAAACCGTCGGGGTGACGTTCGGCGATGCGGCGCGAGATGTCACTGCTCCCTGCACCACCATCTTCTGCGCCATCTTCCTCACCCGCACCATGCTCGGAAACGTCTCATCGCCGGTCACTGACACGATCAGCGTCGACACGGTGAAGCCGGTCGCCGTTGTCACCCAGGACCGCACCACCGTCGAGCGGACCGGCACCGTGAGCGTCAACGCGACGACATCAACGGACGAGGGCATCATCACCTCAGGGGTCGACCCGGCCCTCACCAAGTGGGACTTCAAGGACGGCACCCCCGTCGTCACCGGAGCGACCGCCACGCACACCTACGCACAGGCCGGCACCTTCATCGGCGAGGCGACGGTCACCGACCGGGCCGGGAACACGTCGGTCACCCGCCAGTTCGTCGTCACCGTCACACCCCGCCCTGATGACACGCCGTCCGGGTCGGGATCGGTGGTGGGGATCACCGGCACGGCCGGCTTCGCGCTCAGCCGGGTGCAGGTCACCGCCGCCTACAGGGCCAGTGTCCTCAAGGGGTCGCTGGCGCTGACCGGAGTCTCCACTCAGGCCGGGCTCGTGCGGATAACGCTGGCTCCTGTGGCCCGCGGCACCGCGCGGGCGCTCTCGACGACCCTTCCCGCCGGCGCCTTCCAGAACACCGTGAAGCTGCCCGCGAACCTGCTTCCGGGTGCGTACAAGCTGACCCTCGTCGGCCCCGGCGGGACACTGACCTCGACTCTGACCATCACCGCTCCTCGGGAAGGCGTCGTGTCGGCCAAGAG
>JANLSO010000077.1:0-5629 GCA_031362405.1 Thermoleophilia bacterium
CTCTTGGCCGACACGACGCCTTCCCGAGGAGCGGTGATGGTCAGAGTCGAGGTCAGTGTCCCGCCGGGGCCGACGAGGGTCAGCTTGTACGCACCCGGAAGCAGGTTCGCGGGCAGCTTCACGGTGTTCTGGAAGGCGCCGACGGGAAGGGTCGTCGAGAGCGCCCGCGCGGTGCCACGGGCCACCGGAACCAGCGTTATCCGCACGAGCCCGGCCTGACCGGACGTTCCGCTCAACGCCAGCGAGCCCTTCAGGACACTCGCTTTGTAGGCCGCGGTGACCTGTACGTGGCTCAGCGCAAAGCCGGCCGTGCCGGTGATTCCGGCGACTGAACCCGACCCGGACGGCGTGTCACCAGGGCGGGTGTGACGGTGACGACCAACTGGCGGGTGAACGCTGAGTTTCCGTGGCGGATCCGGCTGACCTTGGTCGGTACCCCCGTCCGTCGGCGTCGAGCTGGCCGCCCCTGACGATGCAGACAAGTAGGGTCGAATGATGTCGGACACCTCGTTCCTGTCCATGACCGGCCCTCGCTGCCGGCGCCTGCGCGGGGTCGCCTTCGGTGCGGCCCTGTTGGCGGGCCTGGGGGCGGCCCGGGCCGATGGAGCGGTGCTTGCCGGCCGCGTCGCGGACGGGAAGACTCCGGCCCCATCGGTGGGCGTCGGCACGGTGCGCGCGACCAACCCGGCGACCGGCCAGGTGGTGGCATCGGCCGACCTGACGCGAAGCGGTGCCTGGCTGATGCAGGTCCCCGACGGGCGGTACGCCGTCCTCACCACGATCGTCCCCCGGGTGGGGCCGCGACGGGAGGCGATTACGCCGATCGTCCGGGTGAAGGGGTCGACGCCGACCAGAGTCCGCGTCTTGTTGAAGCGCAAGCGGGCGCCCAAGGTGCGTCGGCGCAACGCCACCACGCTCGAGGCGCTCCGTGCTCATGCCGCATGGAGCGCCCCGGTCGTCGCCTTCAAGAACCTCACCGGCCCGTCGCCGAACGGTCGCGGCAAGAGCCTCGCCGACCTCCTGCTGACCGACACCGTGGGCGCCAAGAGCGGCTCATGCGCACCCCGGGTCAGGGAGTGGGAGCGCATCGAGGTCGTCAAGAATGAGATCGAGTTCTCCAACAGCAGGTACACCGACCCAAAGACCCGCATACCCCGGGGGCAGCTCCTCGACATCGACCTGTTCGTCGAGGGGTCGATCGTCGAGAACGCGGACGGATCGATCAGGTGGGACATCACGCTCCGCGACGCCGCCACCGGCACGGTGGTCGGCGGCGACACGACCTCGGTGCCCGCAGGGGGCGACTGGCTCGAGGCCGAGGCGCAGACGGCGGCACGGCTGATCGACCAGATGTGCGGCGGGACCTACGACATCAACGTGGCGCTCCGCACCGATGGCACCTTCGCCACCCACACGGCCTCGGGCACGCTGAACGCGACGCTCACGGCCCAGGCGAGCAGCACAGGCGCGACGCGCCCGAGCGCCTTTGCCGGGGCGACCATGGCCGGCTACGACGCAGTGACCTTCAACAGCAAGAGCGAATGCGCGTACGTGAACGTGCTGGCCCCGCAGGGAATCCTCAGCTTCGACCTTTCCATCACGCCCGCAGGGCGCCTGCGTGTCGCGTGGGAGGGCACGGCGACCCTTCAGGCTTCGGCCAGCGTGCTGTGCCCCGACTCTTCGCCGATCCCGGGACAGGTGGGGCCGTCCCTGGTTGCCCCCACCCCGATCGTGTTCGAGCTTCCCGTCGACGGCGGCCAGCAGCCCGTGGCCGGAGGCTTTACGTCAGCAGGCGACGGCTGGATTCACTCCGGAACGATCACGGTCACTCGCCGGCCCCCTGGCTAGCGCAACCGGAGCGGAGGCCTTTCCGGCGTGGCCGGGCGCAACGCGCTCACGACCTGGCTCGAGTACACGCCGGGCACTCGACGCGAAGCGACGACGGCGAAGCCGGCCGCCTCCACCAGAGGGACCAGATCGACGATCGGGCCGTCGCCGATCACCCCCCCACGGAAGGAGCCGGTGCAGCAGCCGCCAACCGCGGCGGTAGACCGACCCCCGGCGCCCCCGCGGCGAGCCGTGCACGACCACGACGAGGCGCCCGTGGGGACGCAGGAGGCGAAAGGCCTCGTCGAGGACCTCCCTTCGAGCGTCGGGTTCGAGAAGGTGGAGGAGGTATCCGATCGCGACGACGTCGGCGGACCCGTCGGCGAGCGGCGTCGCCCGTGCGTCGGCAACGATGAGCATCGGGGTGATGCCTGCGGCCCTCAGCCGCGCCGGCGCACGCTCCAGCATGCGGGCCGCCCCATCGACCAGCGTCAACGCCCGGAGCGCATGGCCTCGATCGAGGATCGCGGCCGAGAAGGCCCTTGTTCCCGCAGCCAAGTCGATGACCGTAGTTCCCGCGAGCGGCTCGGCAAGCGCGGCAGCGGCTCTCAGGGCCCGCCGCTCGAGAATCAACTGAAGGTCGTACCCGCGCGCCTGACGGTCGAAGAAGGCCACGATGGGATCGGACGGCGCTTCCGGGCGGGCCGTCGCAAAGGGCGGGCGGCGGGCTTTCATCTGGTGCTCCAGGGTCGCGGCGCTCGCCGATGTCGCAGATCTCTCTGCAGCGATGACATGTTGAACGAGACTGCCCGGTTTTCCGGGCGCGGAACCCGACGCGCGATTCCGGGAGGCGTTCATGATGGCATCGTGACGGGCGCCGGAGCCGATGTCGCGCACCTCCGCACATCGTTCCAGAATGGGTGGTGCGCCGTCAGGTGGTTGCGGGAATCCGGTCGGCGCCTCAGGGGATGAGACGAGTGCCCCCGGTGATCTGCGGCGGCTGGGCACCCAGGAAGAAGATTCCCGGCAGGCCCGGGGTCTCGAAGCCGAGGCTGCGGTTGTCGCGCAGGGTGGATCCGTCGAGGAGTGCCGTGCCGGTGCGGTCGTTGCTGACGAAGAAGATGGCGCCGCCGCCTTCGGGTGCGGTGTTTGCCTCGATGACCGAGTCGCGGAGCGTCAGCGTAAAGCGGTTGCCGTCGAGGTAGATGGCTCCACCGTTGCCGCCGCCGGGTGTGGCGGGGCGGGCGGGGTTGGCGCCGCGGCCGGTGGCGCGGTTATGGGTGAATGTGCTGCCGGTGATCGTCCACGACACGCCGATGCTGCTGAGCGCCCCGCCGTTGGCGCACCGCCCGCCGGTGAACGTGCTGCGGACGACGCGAACCGGACGGCCCTGGAACTGACTGAGTGCGCGGACCGCGGCGCCCCCGATGTCGGGCCCGAAGCGGTCACAGCGGTTGTCGGTGAACCGTGAGTTGACGATCGTCAGTCGTCCGCCACGCACGAAGATCGCCCCTCCACCTCCCCCGTCGGTGGCGTGCCCCGTGGCATTACCGCCGGCAAAGCCGAGGTTCTTGACCACCAGCCGTGGCGTCGCCTGGTTGTCGCAGTGGTCGGTGGTCCACGTCTGCGCCCGGTCGCAGGTGTTCTGGTAGAGAATCCTGCGCGCGCCAACGCCGCTGAGGGTCACGCTCCCACCGCCGTCGAGCACCAGCGACGGATTGGTATTGCGCACCTTGGCGGTCTGCCGCATGCGAATGGTCACCGGCCTCGGTCCGCAGTCGAACGTGACGACTCCGCCCCGCGCGACCGCGGCGGCCACGGCTGTCGAGGTGCACCCGGCAGGGGTGCCTCGGCCGATGACCTGTGCGGCGTCGGTCACGCCCGCGCCGGCCGAAAGGACGCCGAGGAATGCGGCCAGCACAGGTGCCCGGGAGATCTCCATAAGGAGGATCCTATGGCCGTTCCACGACGAGCCGCCCGAGGAAGGTCGCGACATCGTTCGCACCTCAGCGCCGGGACGCAGGTAGGCATCACGATGCGTCAGTGTGATGGCGTCCATGCGAACCAGGTCAACATCGACGACGCGCTCTTTCGCGGACTACGGCTCACGCCGCCCAGAGTGGACGAACGATGGGCTCGGTGATCGAGGACGCCGTCCGGTTGCCCTCAGCCTTCGCGAGGCACCGCCGACGGAGTGCCCGACCTGCCGACCTTCGGAGGGAGCGGGCGTGCTCCCGGGTGTGGATCTGTCGAACAACGCCGCACTTCGAGATCTCATGGCTTCGACCGAAGGCCTGGATGCTCTGCGTTGACGTCAACATTCTCGTCGACGCCCGTCGCAAAGAGTCGCCACAGCACGACGCCTACCGGGATTGGCTCGACACCGCTCGGGTCGCGGACGAGCCGCTCAGCATCGCGCCCGGCCCGCGGCACTGGTCGATCTTTACGAACCTCCGCGAACGTGGTGAGGGGAATTCTGATCCCGGATGCCTTCCTTGCGGCGCTCGCAATCGAATCGGGTTCGACGTGGATCACCGCATACCGTGGCTTTGCCCGCTTCCGGTTGAGGGTCGCGAACCCTCTCGACGGGCCCTGATCGCGCGATAGGAACGGCGAGTCGGGTGGTGGTCGTGATGCAGGTGTGCACGGAGCGGGCCGGGAACACGCATCTCCGAATACCTCCGCTTCGCGGGTCTTGCGCAACAGACTCCCCAACCTCGAGACTCGCACGGTGCGCGATGACGAGGTACGGGCCGCCTGCTTCGCCGCCCTCGACGCACTGCAGGCGTCCTGCGGACCAGACATCCCTCCGGTCGGAGTTGGCGCGCGGTTTCAACTTTCGTGGGCGTCGCACCCGGCACCTGCATCACGCCGCCGCGGCTCCCCGTCCTTGGTCAACAGTGGACGACGCTGGAGGAACTCGCTGCCGCCGGGCGTGAGACGCGAGTGCGGGAGCTCGAGCGCGACCTATTCGGCATTACCGTCGAACCGAAGGTCGGCATCGGCCGGCAGTCCCACCTCGTCAGAACACCGGCGGGCAATCTGCTGTGGGATCCCACCGGCGACGTCGACGGCGACGTCGCGCGACGCGTGCGCGAGTTGGGTGAGGTCGTCGCAATCGTGGCGAGTCACCCGCACATGTTCGGCGTCCAGGTGGAATGGAGCCGGATGCTGGGCGACGTACCCGTGTTGGTCGCAGAGCCAGACCTGGAGTGGGTCGCGCGACCGGATCCAGCGATTCGTCCGTGGGCCGGCAGGCTCGAGGTCCTGCGGGGGGTCACGATCATCCAGGTCGGTGGGCACTTCCCGGGCAGCGCGGTCCTGCATTGGGATGCTGGTGCCGGCGGCGGCGGTGTGTTGCTCGGCGGAGACACCATCCAGTCGAACCCTGACCGAGCGTCGGTGACGTTCATGCGCAGCTACCCGAACCGAATTCCGCGGTCGGCGCCGGTGGTGGAACGGGTCACCCGGGCGGTCGAGCCGTACTCCTTCAGCCGGCCTACGACAACTTCGGGGGCACCATCGACACCGATGCCCGCACCGCCGTGCGCCGGTCGGCCGATCGCTACGTCGGCTGGATCCGCGGCGACTTCGACCACCTCACATGAGGTGGCGATCGCACAACGCCTGACCAGATTTCACCGGAGCCGTGCGATTTCCGAGCGTGAGTCTCTAGCCGGCGGAGAACTGGCTCGCGGTGAACTGCGCGCCTTGGGGGTCACGGATGAGTGCTGTGCGGGTCCACTGGGTGTCTTCGCGCGCGAGGACCGTCCCGCCGAGGCGCTCGACGTCCGCAGCGGTT
>JANLSO010000083.1:0-11160 GCA_031362405.1 Thermoleophilia bacterium
GAGCTCGGCGCCCAGATCTCCGCCGACTACGCCGACCGCGAGCTGCTCGTCATCGGCGTGCTGAAAGGCGCGGTCTTCTTCATCGCCGATCTGGTCCGTCGCATCTCCGTTCCATGCGAGCTCGACTTCATGGCCGTCTCGTCGTACGGCTCGCAGACGCACTCGTCGGGGGTCGTTCGGATCTTGAAGGATCTCGATATGCCGATCGTCGGCCGACACGTACTGGTGGTCGAGGACGTCATCGACTCGGGGCTGACGCTCTCCTACCTCATGAAGAACCTCGCCTCGCGCGAGCCTGCGTCGCTCGAGATCTGTTCGCTGCTGACCAAGCCGCGCCATCGTACGCTTCCGTTTGAGGCGCGATACGTGGGGTTCGACCTGCCCGATCGCTTCGTCGTGGGGTACGGGCTCGACTACGCCGAGCGCTTCCGCAACCTGCCCCACATCGCGGTACTCGACATGCCCACCTGACCCCCGGGGTCGCCTGCGGGCACGCTGCTATCCTGACGCTCTCGCCGACCGATACAGGGCGTGGACCGGCACCGGGCATCCCGCGGGAGCAACGTGAACAAGTTCTTCAAGAGCGCAGCGTTTCCGATTCTGATCGTCGTGCTGCTCGCGTTCGTCGCGATGCGCCTGATCGACTCGAGTTCCACGCCGACGCCGACGGTGATCTACAGCCAGATCGTCGCTGATATCAAGGCGTCGAAGATCACGAAGGCCGATGTCAACCTGCGCGAGCAGTCGTTCAAGGTGACCTATAAAGACGGAACGACCGCCAAGAGCGGCTACCCCGACAACTCCGGTGACAATCTGCAGACGACGCTCGACGCGGCGAATGTGCCCACCTCGGTCAAGAGCCTCGGAAGCAGCCCCTGGTGGAGCTTCCTGATCACCCTTGCCCCGTTCGTGTTGTTCATCTTCTTCTGGATCTACCTGATGAACCGGATGCAGGGCGGCGGCTCGAAGGTGATGAGCTTCGGCAAGTCCCGTGCCAAGCGGATGGCCGTCGACGCCCCGAAGATCAGCTTCAAGGACGTCGCGGGAGCTGAGGAGGCCGTCGAAGAGCTCCACGAGATCAAGGAATTCCTCGAGAACCCGAAGAAGTTCCAAGCGCTGGGCGCGAGGATTCCGAAGGGCGTATTGCTCTTCGGCCCTCCCGGTACCGGTAAGACCCTGCTCGCACGCGCCGTCGCCGGCGAGGCAGGGGTGCCGTTCTTCTCGATCTCCGGGTCCGACTTCGTCGAGATGTTCGTCGGTGTCGGCGCCAGCCGTGTGCGTGACCTGTTCGAGCAGGCCCGCCAGAACTCACCGTGCATCATCTTCATGGACGAGATCGACGCCGTCGGCCGCCACCGCGGCGCCGGGCTCGGCGGCGGGCACGACGAGCGCGAGCAGACGCTCAACCAGCTGCTGGTCGAGATGGATGGCTTCGAGGCGAAGGACAACATCATTCTCATCGCGGCCACGAACCGGCCCGACATCCTCGACCCGGCCCTCCTGCGGCCTGGGCGCTTCGATCGCCAGATCGCTGTCGACCGTCCCGACCGCGCCGGCCGCGCTCAGATCCTGAAGGTGCACACCAAGGGCAAGCCGATCGCGAAGGTCATCAACCTCGAAGCGCTCGCGGGCCAGACCCCCGGCTTCACTGGCGCCGACCTCTCCAACCTCGTAAACGAAGCCGCCCTTCTCGCCGCCCGAAAGGGCAAGCGCGTGATCGAGCAGGCCGAGCTCGAGGAGGGGATCATGCGCGTGATCGCCGGCCCCGAGAAGAAAAGCCGCCTTCTCAGCGAGCGCGAGCGCGTCGTGACCGCCTACCACGAGATGGGCCATGCCCTCGTCGGCCACTACCTGCCGAATGCCGACCCGGTCCACAAGATCAGCGTCGTGTCTCGCGGTCAGGCACTCGGGTACACGATCTCGATGCCGACCGAAGACAAATTCCTCACCACCAAGGCTCAGCTTGAAGACCAGATGGCGATGACCCTCGGTGGTCGCGCCGCGGAGGAGATCGTCTTCAACGAGATCACCACGGGTGCCGCGAACGACCTCGAGAAGGTCACCTCGACGGCGAAGCAAATGACCATGCGCTTCGGCATGAGCGAGAAGCTCGGCCCGCGCGTGCTCGGCCACTCCCAGGGGGCGCCCTTCCTCGGGCGCGACCTGCACTCCGAGCCCGATTACTCCGACGACCTGGCCCGCGACATCGACGCTGAGATCCGCCGGATCATCGAGGAAGCCCACCAACGTGCCCGCGACATCCTCGTCGAGTACCGCGACAAACTCGAAGGCCTGTCGAAGATCCTCCTGACCCGCGAGACCATCGAGCGCGAAGAGTTCATCGCCCTGCTCGCCGGTGCAGCCGAGGAAGACGTCTACCGCTCGAAGGACGAAGAGGCGCGCCGCCGCCTCGCCGAGGACGCCGGCTCCTCGCCGGCAGAGGAAGCGCCGCGCCGTGTCCCCGCGCCGCCGGCGGCGCCGGGGCAGCCCATTCCGGAGGGGTGAGCACGTCGTCATGGCAGCCGGTGGAGAACCCTCTCGGCTGGCTGCACGCGCCGTGCGTCATGGGCATCGTCAACGTCACACCCGACTCGTTCAGCGACGGCGGTGAGACCGCCGACGCGAGCTCCGCACGGGAACGCATCGACGCGATGGCCGCCGCAGGCGCGGTGATCTGCGATATCGGTGCCGAGAGCACCCGGCCGGGCGCCGAGCGGGTTACGGTCGAGGAGCAGCTGCGTCGTCTGAGGCCTTTGCTCGGTGACCTCGCTGCCCGGCCCCTCCAGGTCGCGATCTCGATCGACACCACGCGGGCGCCAGTCGCCGCGGCCGCCCTGGATGCCGGCGCCGCGATGGTCAACGACCTCAGTGCCGGGCGCGACGACCCCGACCTGCTGCCGTTGGTCGCCGAGCGCGGTGCGGCGGTGTGCCTCATGCACATGCGGGGCCAGCCGCGCGACATGCAGGCCGCGCCCGTCTACGACGACGTCGTCGCCGAGGTCGAGGCGTTCCTCGCCGAGCGTTTGCGGGCCGCCGTTGACGCCGGCATCCCCGCCACCCGGGTGATGCTCGACCCGGGCATCGGATTCGGAAAGACACTGGCGCACAATCTGGCCCTCTTGACGGCTCTGCCGCGTCTCGCGCGCCTCGGTCGCCCGCTGCTGGTCGGTATCTCACGTAAGAGCATGCTCGGCACGATCACCGGTCGCTCCGTCCACGAGCGCCGTGCCGCGAGTCTCGCCGCCGGTCTCTACGCCGCTGCCCATGGCGCTGCGGTTCTGCGCGTGCATGATGTCGCCGAGACACACGACGCCCTCGTCACGTGGCGTGCGCTTCACGAGGCGGGCACGAACTGAGCGATCAGGTCACCGTCATGATTCGCGGTCTGGAGGTGTTCGGACGCCATGGCGTGTTTGCGGCCGAGCGCGAGCTGGGGCAGCGCTTCATCGTTGATCTGGAGATGGAGCTCTCCGCTTGCCCGGGGTCGCTGACCGACGATCTCGAATCCACCGTCGACTACGCATCTCTCACCACTGCGGTCGTCGAGATCGTCGCGGGAGAACCCGTGGCGCTGCTGGAACGCCTCGCGGCGATGATCGCCGACCGAGTGATGGCCGAACCCCTCGTTGCCGCGGTGACCATCGACGTCCGTAAGCCGCACGTGGCACTCGCGCATGTGCTCGAGGAGACCGCGGTGCGACTGCGCCGGGAGCGCGCGTGAGGTACTGGCTCGGGCTGGGAGCGAACCTCGGCGACCGAGGCGCGGCGCTCCAGACGGCTGTCGATTGGCTTCGGGCCAAGGAGGTCGTCGTCGAGGCGACCAGCGCCCTCTACGAAACCGCCCCGCGCGACATGGTCGATCAGCCGGCGTTCCTCAACGCGGCCGTTCGGGTATGCACCGACGCGTCTCCCCGGGTGTTGCTCGATCTCGTCAAGCAGATGGAGGCCGACCTCGGCCGCGTGGCAGGGCCGCGCTACGGCCCCCGGGCGATCGACTGCGACCTGCTGGTCTGGGAGGCGGGGGTCTTCGCCGACGAGCGCCTCGAGATACCGCACCCGCGCCTTGTCGAGCGCCGCTTCGCGCTCTTGCCGCTGCTCGATCTCGACGCTGATCTGACGCTTCCCGACGGTACGTCGCTGCGCACCGCATGCTCTGAACTCGATGAAGTCGACCAGCCCGCCAAACGCCTCGCCCAGCCGCGATTGGTTTAGTGCGGGCACGACGCGGCTGGCCTGGACTGCCACTCGCGTGTTCTGCCTCCTCAACGGCCCTGACATCGCGTTTCCGGTCGACGACGTTGAGGTTCTCGTGCTCGCAGACCGTCCCCACGCGGGATCGCCTGCTTCGAGAAGGTGCACTAATCTACGACGCCAGGTCCGGATCGGCGAGGAGCCGTCATGTCGCACACCGACGAACTCGAGGAGTACGACGCAGAGCTCGAGCTGCGTCTCAAGCGGGAGTACGCCGACGTCTTCCCGCTTTTTCGCTTCTGCGTACTGACTCAGGAAGCGACGTACCTCTGCAACCAGTTCGAGCGCGACTTCATGCCACAGGCCTCGTACCCGTTCTTCCACATCACGATGGAGGACGTCTGGGTGTGGGACAAGAATCGCCCGACCCGGATCATCCCGAAGGTCGAGATCTACACCACCCAAGACGTCACGGTCGAGATCCTGAAGACCGCCGACGCTGCTGCGGGGGCCGTGGCGCCCCCGGCCATCGAGCCCCCCGCCGAATAAGTGGGATCGGCCCTTCTTGCGGTCGACGTCGGCAACACCCAGACCCTCGCCGGCGTTTACCAAGGCCCCACCCTTCTGCACGAGTGGCGGATCTCCACCGAGCGCACCGCGACGGCCGATGAGCTGGCCGCGGCGCACGATCAGATCCTGCGCCTGCGCGGAGGCAGTCTCGACGAACTCGATCACATGATCGTGGCGTCCGTGGTGCCACCGCTCACGGCCGGCTACCGGCAACTCTCGCTCAAGTATCTGGACCATCCCGCGCTCGTCGTGGGTCCGGGTGTGCGCACCGGGATGAGCCTCGCGATCGACAACCCCCAGGAACTCGGCGCCGACCGGCTGGTGAACGCCGTCGCCGCTTTCCAGCGCGTTGGGGGAGCCTGCATCGTGGTCGACTTTGGCACCGCGACAACCTTCGACGTTGTCTCGGACCAGGGTGAGTACCTGGGTGGCGCGATCGCCCCCGGCATCGAAACCTCACTCGACGCGCTCACGAGCCGCGCTGCGCGCCTCGTGAACGTCGATCTCGTGCCACCGACACGCACGATCGGACGCTCCACGGCCGAGAGCCTGCGCTCGGGCGTCGTCCTTGGCACGGTGGCGATGGTCGAGGGCATGGTGCGCCGAATTCGCGACGAGCTCGGCGTCGAGGCCGCCGTGGTCGCAACCGGGGGGCTTGCCGAGATGGTGTGCCGACTGTCGAGCGAGGTCGTCGACTACCAGCCGCGCCTCACCCTGGAGGGCCTGCGGATCATCCACGAGTTGAACGTGCGGCCGTCGGCCAGTTCCGCGCGTGGGCCGTCACGGTGAAGAAACGCTTTCGCAGTGCCCTGGCCGATCGCGGCCTGCCGCCGGAGGAGCTGACCGACATCGACGGTTGGCCCGCCGCCGACGGTTTTCGGATCGGGAAGCTCCAGCTGGCGAACCGCGTCGTTCAGGCACCGCTGGCCGGTATCGGAAACTGGGCCTTTCGCCTCCAAAGCACCCGTCACGGGGCGGGATTGTGCATCTCCGAGATGGTCTCGAGCTGGGGAGTCCGGCACGGTAACGAGCGCACGACCCGCATGCTGCGGATCGATCCGCGGGAGGGCCCGATGGGCGTGCAGCTGTTCGGCACGAACCCGGAGGTCATGGCCGAAGCCGCGCGGGCCGTCGAGGAGGCCGGTGCCGATCTGGTCGACATCAACATGGGCTGCCCCGTCCCGAAAATCTGCAAGACCGGTGCGGGGGCGGCGCTCCTAGGCGACCTCGATGTGGCCTGCGCCGTCGTCCGCGCCATGACCAATGCGGTCGACATTCCCGTGACCGTGAAGATGCGCCGTGGCGTGACGCCGCGCGATTCCCGGCCCACCGAGGCCGCCCAGCGGTTCGCCGACGCGGGGGCCGCGGCGATCGGTTTCCACCCGCGGGCGGCGGCCGAGGAGTACGACGGCGTCGCCGATCACGCGATCACCGCGCAGGTCGTCGCGGCGGTCGACATCCCGGTGATCGCCAGCGGCGACATCATCACTCCCCGTCAGGCCCGCGATGTGATCGAATCAACAGGGTGTGCAGCGGTGATGATCGGGCGGGCGGCGCTCGGCAACCCGTGGGTGCTCGAGGCGATGGCCAGTGGCAGGCCCTCCCGCCGGCCCGGTCTGGCGGGGGTTGTCGAGGAGGCGATCGCCTTCGCCGAAGACATCCGCTTGGCGCTCGGCGATGCACACGCGGGCCCCTACATGCGCAAGTTCTATTCGTGGTACCTGGCGGGCGAGCCGGTAACCACCGAGCAGCTGCAACAGATGTTGACGGCGCCCACGCTCGACGAGGCTCTTGACCTCTTGAGGGCCGCCGTCGCAGCCGAGTCGCTTGAATCCACACGGGGCCTGAACTAGCTTTCGGCGTCGCTCGAGCGCCACTGTCTTTCCCGGGACCGCTCGGTGACCTAAGGAGACCGCCTGATGGACCGCGAAGTCATCCTCACCGAAGAGGGGTACCGCAAACTCACGGAGGAAATCGAGCACCTGTCGACGACCAAGCGGCTCGAAGTCGCGGCGCGCATCAAGGAAGCGCGCGAGTTCGGCGACATCTCGGAGAACTCCGAGTACGACGATGCCAAGAACGAGCAGGGTCAGATCGAGGCGCGTATCCAGTCTCTCGAGCAGAAGCTGCGCAACGCCCGCGTCGTCGACACCGAGCACGTCGATACCGAGCACGTCTCGATCGGTGCGCGCGTCACGCTGAAGGATCTGAAGAGCAAAGAAGAGATCGAGTACTCGATCGTCGGATCCGCCGAGGCCGACCCACGCAACAAGCGACTGTCGAATGAGAGCCCGGTGGGGAAGGCCGTGCTGGGCAAAAAGAAGGGCGAGAAGGTGACGATTCCCGCGCCGCGCGGGGCGCTGCAGTACCAAATCGTCGACATCTCGGCAGGGTGAGCAGAGCTGACTGACCCCGGGCACGCCGAGGCGGGGCTCGAACGGCTGATCTCTGAGCGTCGCGCCAAGGCGGCGGCGCTGCGAGCGGGGGGAATCGATCCCTTCCCGGCCCGATTCGCGGGGCGGGAACCGATCTCCGCGGTGCGCGACGAACATGAGTCGATCGCGGCCGGAGACGAGGGCACGCGGGTGGTCCGGGTGGCGGGCCGTCTCGCCGCCCGCCGGGGCCAGGGGAAGATCGCCTTTCTCGATCTCGAGGATCGTGACGGTCGGATCCAGGTGTGGGTGTCGCGCGAACGCATCGGTGACGACGCGATGGCGCGGGTTCTCGACCTCGACCTGGGAGATCTGATCGGGGTCGTCGGCCCCGTTGTGCGCACCCGCCGCGGCGAACTGTCGGTCGCCGCCGACGAGGCCATCATGCTTGCCAAGTCGCTGCGGCCCCCGCCCGACAAGCACGCCGGGCTGAAGGATCCGGAGACCCGCTTTCGCCAGCGCTACCTCGATCTGATGTCCAACGACGAGGCCCGTCACCTGTTCATCACCCGCGCGAAGACGATCTCGGGTGTGCGCCGATTTCTCGACAATCGCGGCTTCATCGAGGTCGAGACACCCTGCCTGCAACCGATGTACGGCGGGGCGGCAGCGCGCCCGTTCATCACGCACCACAACGCTCTTGATCGCGATCTCTACCTGCGCATCGCGACGGAGCTCTACCTCAAGCGCTGCATCGTCGGTGGTCTCGAACGGGTCTACGAGCTGGGCAAGGACTTCCGCAACGAGGGCGTCAGTCACAAGCACAGCCCCGAGTTCACGATGCTCGAGACCTACGAGGCGTACGCCGACTACCGCGACGTGATGCAGATGCTGGAGAACATGGTCGCGGCGGCCGCCGAGGAGGCCAACGGCTCGACGCGCGTCACCTGGAAAGGGCAGGAGATCGACCTGGCGCCGCCGTGGGAGCGTCGCGAGTTCCGTGCCGCGATCCGCGAGGCGAGTGGTATCGACTTCCGCGATCATGACGAGGCGTCGCTGCGCTCCGCGATGCGCGCCGCGGGGTACGACGCGCCCGATGGCATACCCTGGGTCAAGCTCGTCGATGGGCTCCTCTCCCAGGCCCTCGAGCCGACGCTGATCGCACCGACGATCCTCTTCGACTATCCGATTGAGCTCTCCCCCTTCGCCAAGCGCACGGTTGAGGACCCACTCGTCGTCGAGCGTTTCGAGGCGTTCGCCGGGGGGATGGAGATCGCCAACGCGTTCACCGAGCTCAACGACCCCGACGATCAGCGGGCGCGATTCCTCCAGGCGGCGGTGGACGAAGCCGCCGGTGACGATGAGGCGCAGCCGATGGACGAAGACTTCCTCGCGGCGCTCGAGCACGGAATGCCCCCGACCGGTGGCCTCGGCATCGGCATCGATCGCTTGGTCATGTTGCTCACCGACACCACATCGATCCGAGAAGTGATCCTGTTTCCGGCGATGCGCACCTGAAATCTGGACCCGGACCGCTATAGTCCGGCGTCGCATCAGCGAGAAGTGGAGAAAAAGAACGCATGGCGAAGCCACGAGGCCGAGCACGGTCGAAGACAAAGGGCAAGAAGGGCGGAGCGCCCGCGCAACGTAAGCGCAGGCCCGTTCTTCCGTTGGAAGAGATCGATTGGAAGAACTTCCCGTCTCTTCGTCGCTTCGTCAGCGAGCGCGGCAAGATCCGGTCACGGCGCATCACGGGGCTGTCGCGCCGGCAGCAATCGCAGGTGGCCACGGCCGTCAAACGCGCCCGCACCATGGGGCTGCTGATCTATCCGGACCAAGACCGCAAGGTCCGTCACTAGTTTTTCTCGGGCGCCCACATCACGCGGGCGCCCGCGATGAGCCTCGTCCGGGGCGGTTGCGATACTCGGAGGTATGAGTCTCTGTCCCATGTGCGTTGGGCTCCTGGTTTGGCGCCACAACGGTTTGTGGTGCGATCGCTGCCACGTCAAGGTCGAGACGTGCTGCGAGGGCGCTCCGCAGGCCACGTGCATCCCCGCCGTCGGCCCAGGCGGCGACCGGTCGTCCGGGGGTGGCGCACGAGACTCTGAGGCCTCAGAGTTCGAGGTCGTACAGGCCCGCGCCGATGCAAGGGTCTGAGGGGAGGGCCGTGCTAGGATCCAGGGTCTTCACACACGTTTTCATCCCGTTTTTCGACGCGGCGCGGTCCAGATCACAGGGCCTCCTCGCTCACTCTCGAGGCCAGGCGTCCGTGCCGGGTCTTGAAGTCCGTATCGGTACGGTCGACTGCGCTTTCGTGGTCGCCGGGTAGAAGGAGGGACCCCCGTTGTTCGAAAGGTTCACCGAGCGGGCTCGCCAGGTTGTCGTGCTTGCCCAAGAAGAGGCGCGCACGCTCAAGCACAACTACATCGGCACCGAGCACATTCTGCTCGGCCTGCTGCGCGAAGAAGAAGGCCTTGCCGCACGTGTGCTCGAGGGTCTCGAGATCACCGTCGAAGAGGTCCGCGCCCAGGTGATCCGCATCGTCGGATCGGGCGAAGAGGTCACCTCCGGGCAGATCCCCTTCACGCCGCGTGCCAAGAAGGTCCTCGAGCTCGCCCTTCGCGAGGCGCTCTCGCTGGGCCATAACTACATCGGTACCGAGCACATCCTGCTCGGACTCGTGCGTGAGAACGAGGGCGTCGCCGCCCGCATCCTCACCGACTTCGACGCCGACTCCGAGAAGATTCGCAACGAGATCATCCGCATGCTCTCCGGCCCGGGACGGCGCCAGGGCGGTCAGAGTGGCCAGGGCGGCACGGCGGGGCAGGGCCAGGACAAGAAGTCGAGCAAGCTGCTCGATCAGTTCGGCCGCAACCTCACCAAGCTCGCCGCCGATGGCAAGCTCGACCCGGTCGTCGGGCGCCAGAACGAGATCGAGCGGGTCATGCAGATCCTCTCGCGGCGTACCAAGAACAACCCGGTCCTGATCGGCGAGCCCGGCGTGGGTAAGACCGCCGTCGTCGAGGGGTTGGCGCAGCGCATCTCGAGCAACCAGGTCCCGGAACTACTGAAGAACAAGCAGATCTACACACTGGATCTCGCGGCCCTCGTCGCCGGTTCGAAGTACCGCGGCGAGTTCGAGGAGCGCTTGAAGAAGGTGATGAAAGAGATCACCCAGCGCGGCGACATCATCCTTTTCATCGACGAGCTGCATAACCTTGTCGGCGCCGGAGCCGCGGAGGGCGCGATCGACGCCGCGTCGATCCTCAAGCCCGCGCTTGCCCGAGGTGAGCTGCAGACCGTCGGTGCCACCACTCTCGACGAGTTCCGCAAGTACCTCGAGCGCGACTCCGCTCTCGAGCGCCGATTCCAGAAGATCATCGTCAACGAGCCCTCGCAGGAGGAGACCGTCCAGATTCTGCGCGGTCTGCGCGACCGCTACGAGCAGCACCACAAGGTCACGATCACCGACGAGGCCCTCGAGGCCGCGGCGAACCTCGCCGACCGCTACATCGCTGACCGTTTCCTTCCTGACAAGGCGATCGACCTCATCGACGAGGCCGCCAGCCGCATGCGCATTCGCACCATGACCGCCCCTCCGACCTACCGCGAGCTCGAGGACGAAATCGAGACCGTGCGCAAGGACAAGGAAGGCGCGATCGAGGCGCAGGAGTTCGAGAAGGCCGCCAACCTACGTGACAAGGAACGGCGCCTGACGAACAAGAAGCGCGAGCTCGAAGAGCAGTGGAAGTCCGACGAGGGCGGTCCGCGCGCCTCGATCGGTGAGGAGGAGATCGCCGACATCGTCTCGATGTGGACCGGCATCCCCGTCTTCAAGCTCACCGAAGCCGAGACGCAGAAGCTGCTGCGGATGGAGGAAGAGCTCCACAAGCGCGTTATCGGCCAGGAGGCCGCCATCGCGGCGGTCAGCCGCGCCATCCGACGCGCCCGCGCCGGCATCAAAGACCCCAAGCGTCCTGCCGGTGGCTTCATCTTCCTCGGCCCGTCGGGCGTGGGTAAGACCGAG
>JANLSO010000099.1:0-36553 GCA_031362405.1 Thermoleophilia bacterium
CGCTTCCGGCTCCACTTGGGGGCGGCGTGTGTGTTCGGCGACGCGGGCCATGTGCTCGCGCAGCGCCGACCAGCTCGCCAGGCCGTAGCGGCGTGCGACCACCAGTTGGGCGTCGGCGCGCGAGAAGCCCGCCAAACCGCCTCCCTTTCGCGCGTCCGTCCCGAGACGGGGATGGAACTCGGCGACGAGGGCCAGCGCCTCGCCCTCACCGGCACGCACGGCACGCTGAAGCGCCTTCGCCTGGTTTCTCAGGTGCCGGAGGTCGGGGTTCTCGGGAAGCTCACAGATTGGCATGTCGGCCCCTTCCGATGCGCCCGGCGTCCGCAAGCCAAGGTTCGGAGAGGAGGTCAGCCACCACCCGCCAGGCGTTGTCCTGCAAGGTGGGCTTCGCCCTTTCCGCGGACCGGAGGCGCCCTGCGCGCCGCTCGGATCACGATATGCGACCCGCGAGCGGCGTGCCAGAGATGGGAGGCCCGAGCCCATTGCCGGGTAGCGACCCCCGGGGTGGGCGCGCCCAGCAACTGCTTATCTGCACTCGCCGCGCCCCGGTGCGCGTCTACGCCGCGGAACTGCTCGTGGTGTCACGGCGTGCCTGGGTGCGCGATTCTTGCGGAGATCGCGCCCTCGATGATGCGACCGGTCGGGGGGTCCACGCGGGTCCGCTGGAGCCGCCGAGGCCCGTTTCGACGTGATCGACATCGCTCGGGCCAGGGCGGTTCCGAGCCACGCAGGACGCGGAGATATGGGGGTTGTCCTGGTGGAACAGGACGGCAACGAAGCCCCCCGGGCGCTCAGCCAGGGTCAGCGGGATCGCGCTGCCTTCGACCGAACCGCGTAGCCGCGCAGCTGGTCTCGGCACGCATCGACAACCGTGTCCAGGTCGCGCCCGGCGACGGCCGACGGGGTCGAAGTCCACGAGGCGTAGCCACCCCCGAATCGCCTGAGGAGGCCCCGGGGCCCAGCGACTACCGGCTCTGCAACCGGAGGTCTACCACCGGCACATCACCGACTTCGACCTACCTGAACCGCTTGCCCTGGCTCTTGAGGAGAGCGTCGCCGAGAAAGTCAGCGCTCTGTTTCGGCGCCTCGAGCACGGCAACGCCAAGGACCTCTACGACCTATGGCTCTACTTCGGACGGGCATCGTCCGAGGGCGTTTCCGTTGGGAGGGGCTGGGCGGGCTACTACCGAAACGCAGCGTCGACCCTGAGGTCATCTGCTCCGTGGTTCGCGAGCACCTCGGGCTGCTTTTTGCCGAAATGAACGCTGACGAGACGCTCCTGGTCGAAGATGCCTGCTCGCACCGACACGTGGCCGTGTTCGGCCGTTTCGGACCATAACTCCCCGTCCTGACCGGCGTCTGCGCCCTGGGAGGCCCCAGGCGCACGAAGAGCCGCGGAAAGCGGCTCGACGGCTCGGTAAGACGCGATTAGCGACGCGCTCTCGGCAGCAGCTTACCGGGACGAGCAGGAGTCGAGGCGTCGGACAGCGCTGAGGGTGTCGACCTGCTCGCCGGGCCGACGCCGCCGGCATGCCGGAGACCCTTCCGCGCGAGATTCGTCTCGACGCAGGCCCGGTCCGACAGCAACCGCGTCGACCTCGGGGCGCATCGAGGGCGAGGAGCCTTGACCGCTTCCCCGATCGTTGCCGCCGGGGCCACCGCTTCACACTGCTCCACTGGGGCCTGGGTACGGGGCGATCAAGGTCTGGATGTCGGCACCCGCCGTTGCGTAGTGCGAGACTGAGCGGCCCGACTCACCTCTCGACTGCGGTGCCGACAACAGCCCGGGCTGCCAGCAGGTGCGAACACGACCCACATGCGAACCGAGTCGCTCAGCGTCCTCCCGAGCGACCGCGCGCGGTTCGGCTTCACGGCATTCCCGCACGGAGTTTTGCGTGGCCACAAGGCCCGGTGGCGCGACCACGAAGCCATCGGAGCGAAGTAGCGGCTTTGCGTGGGGATCACGCCGAGCTAATCGTGGTACGTTGGAGTCGTCGCTGGAATGCCGCTGCGGCGTCGGTGACTGCGCTGCCCCGGACCCCGGTGGCGTCCTTAGTTCAGGACGCAACCGGAGAGGCCTGAGAGATGGTGGCAGCCGGCGACAACAAACGCTCCGAGAGCGTTGGCCTCAGCGTCGACTGGCGTGCTTGCGCGGGCCGGCTATGCCTCGTTGTCGCTGGCGAGATTGATCTCACGACGATGCCCGTCGTCGCTGACGCGTTCGCGGGCGTATCTGCGGGACGACCCGCCGCGGTCGACCCGGATCTCGCGGGATTGCGCTCTATCGACGTTCGCGGGGTCGATGCGATCGCTGCGGCATCGGCGCGTATGAGCGGTTGGGGCGGGCTGCTCGCGACCTGTGCAGTCTCGGCAACGTGCTGCTCGAGGCAGGCGGGACGGCCACGACCACCTATCTCGCAACCCGCCGGACGACGAGACCATCCGACGTCATCTTGGAGTTCACGCGACCGTTTTACTGACGCGGCGGCCCGTCGTCGCACCGCGGATTCGCACACAACGTTCCCCGCCCGAACCCCGCCGCGATCGACACGACGGGTTCACCAGATCACATCCGGCACTCGATTCTCCCGTCCCTGCGTGGCTTTGAAAGGAATCGTCGATGAACCGTCGTGACGGATTCTTGTACGACTTGGCGCAGGACTGCCTTCGGATCAGCGTCGGCCGGCAGCTTGTGGTGCGCATCCCGTATGCGCGTGTCGAGCGGGTCGAGCGGGGCTGGGCGCCCGGGTTGCAGGTGGGTGGCCCGGGAATGCCGGATCGTGGTGACGAGGTGCGTGTTCGCGCTGACCTGCCGTTCTGTTTGCCGTGGGTGAGCCTGACCCCGGCTGAGCCCGATGATTTCGTGAACCGACTACTGGCCCGGCGAGACGCCACACGCACGACCGTCACCACGAGCACGCCATCGGTGACGACGGTCCCGAACGGTTCCGTGCAAACGGGGCGGCATGCCTGAGGCCACCGTGGTCTCGACCACCTCCCCTCGCAGGGAAGGATCGGTGGGGGCCGCGCCCTTCGCGGATCAGGAGGGGGTGCGTTCACTCATCGAGGAGGCCCAAACGCGGAACAGCGTGACGCTCGAGCGGGTCGTCGACGTCGCCCACGCGAGCGATCTGAGCGACGCTGCCCTCGAGCGTCTGCTCGGGGTGCTGGCCGAGTTGAACGTCGAGGTGCTGAACGAGGATGCCGGTGCGGATGACGCGCAGGTTCGCCCATCCACGGCGGTGGTTTCCGACGACCCTGTGCGCATGTACCTGAGCCAGATCGGACGGGCGCGGTTACTCACCGCTGCGCAGGAGGTTTCTTTGGGCAAGCGCATCGAGCGTGGAGATATGGACGCTCAGGCAACCCTGACCGAGGCAAACCTGCGGTTGGTCGTGTCTATCGCGAAACACTACGTCGGGCGAGGCCTGGGGCTGATGGACCTGATCCAGGAAGGAAACCTCGGCCTGATGCGGGCGGTGCAGAAGTTTGACTACCGCAGGGGCTATAAGTTCTCGACGTACGCCACCTGGTGGATCCGCCAGGCCATCAGCCGAGCGATCGCCGACCAGGCACGCACGATCCGGGTGCCCGTGCACATGGTCGAGGCGATCAACCGCCTCGCTCGCGTCGAGCGACATCTGTCAGGGCAGCTCAGACGTGACGCCACCACCACCGAGATCGCCCACGAGCTCGCAGTGACGCCCGAGCGGGTACGCGCCGTCCGAAAGGCGGCCCAGCAACCGGCCTCGCTGCAGGCGCCGGTCGGCGAAGAACTCGACTCGCAGCTTGGCGACCTTATCGAGGACCACCACGTCCTCAGCCCCGAAAATGCCGCCGCCCTAGCGCAAAGACGCGAACACCTCGACCGAGCGCTGAACCAACTCGCGCCACGCGCAAGGAAGGTACTCGAGTTGCGGTTCGGCCTTAATGGGGAGGAGCCAAAGACGTTGGAAGATGTCGGGCGACGCTTTGGCGTCACCCGCGAACGCATCCGCCAAATCGAGAACAAGGCGCTCGACGCCCTTCACTTCTCCTGCGAGCCACAGGGTCTACGTGCCTTCCTTGACCAGTAGCAATCGCGCAACCAGGCATGGGGCCGCCGACAGCTCACGGATGGGTCGCCTGCTGGCCGACGCCCACGGCTATGCGGTACGCGCCGCGGACGGTGAGCCCCTCGGGCGGCTGATCTGGCTTGTCTACGGACTCAAAGACCTGTGGCCGGCGGGGCTACGCGTCCAGCCACTCGGACGAGGTGAGGCCACGTTCACGGGGTCGTGGGAGATCCCCGTGGCACAGGTGATCAATGTGCAGTCCGCGCGCCGAGAGGTCACCGTCGCCAGCGAGGACCGCGACCTCACGACGCGAACCACGCGGAACAGCTCCACACAGCGGGCACGCACGGCCGGTTCACCAGGGTCGGCATTGACCCGGTGGGCACCGTGACTCATTGGCCTTACACCGCTCCCTGGTCGACGATCGCGGCCCTGGTGGGGGGTCGCCCGCCTCTAGATCGCGGGGGCGTGCGCTGCGGGCGGGGCCGCGTGGGTGGCGTCGCGTGAGCGCCGAGTCGAAGCACGAGCGCCGGCTTCGCATCTCCCGGGTCATGGCCGCCGTCAACGGTGAGCACCCGGCCCAAGACCTCTGTCGAGCATGCGTCGAGGTCGTGGGGGTCACCGGGGCGAGTGTGATGGTGATGAGCGAGGGGCTCGCGAATCCGCTGGCCTCGTCGGATTCGGTCGCGGCCTGCATCGAGGATCTGCAGCACACCATTGGGGAGGGGCCATGCATCGACGCCTACACCGGCGACCGGGCCGTCTTCGAGCCGGACCTTGCCACTCCACGCCAATCACGTTGGCCGGCGTTCGGCCCCGCTGCCCTGGCCGCCGGTGCGAACGCCCTGTTCGCCTTCCCGCTTCGCGTCGGTGGCGTGCACCTGGGGGCCCTGACGCTCTACCAAGCTCGTGCCGGCGAGTTGTCTGCGGACCAGCACGCCGACGCACAGACGATGGCCGGCATCGTCGCGAACGCCATTCTTTCGATACAGGCCCAAGCGCCGCCCGGCAGGCTCAGCCCCGACCTGGAGACCCTCGCCGGGTACCGCGCCGAGGTGCACCAGGCCTCCGGGATGGTCAGCATCCAACTCGGTGTCGGGGTCGGCGAGGCACTGGTACGCCTTCGCGGCTATGCGTACGCCACCGACCGTCCCCTGGCCGATATTGCCGCGGATGTCGTCGCCCGAGTGCTGCGCTTCGATGAGTAGACGCGCGCCCCACCCGGACCTATCCTCCGTGCGCAGGGCCGCTCGAATTCGATCCAGAAGGAAGGTTTCCACGTGACCCGGGAGCAACGCCTGGCCTCAACCTTCGTCGAGCTGGCCGACAGCCTGGTCGACGACTTCGACGTGGTCGAGCTGATGGTCCTGCTCACCGAGCGCTGCGTCGAGCTCCTCGATGTCTCCGCCGCCGGCCTGCTTCTGGCCGACCATCGCGGCACCCTCAACCTGATGGCCGCCACCAGCGAGGCCCTGGAGATGGTCGAGCTGTTCCAGATCCAGACCGACGAGGGGCCGTGCCGCGATTGCTTCCACGACGCACAGCCCGTGACCAGCGTCGACCTGGCCGGTGATGCCGACCGCTGGCCACGCTTTTCCCCCGTCGCCACCCACGCCGGCTTTCGCGCCGCCCACGCCTTTCCGCTGCGCTTACGCGGCCAGGTGCTCGGCGCCCTCAACCTCTTCTCCGCCGAACCCCAGACCCTGGGGCCGCTCGACATCTCCACCGCCCAGGCTCTCGCAGACGTCGCCACAATCGCACTGCTCCAAGACCGCGCGATACGCGACTCCCACCTCGTCAGAGACCAACTCGAGGAGGCCCTCAACAGCCGTATCACCATCGAGCAGGCCAAGGGGATCCTCGCTGAACACCAGGGATGGGGAATGGACCAGGCGTTCGGCGAGCTACGCCGCTTCGCCCGCACCCGGCAACGACGCCTCGTGGACGTCGCACAGCAAATCGTGGCCGGAACACTGCGCCCCGACGAGATCGCGGCGCTCAAACGGTAGGACCCGCGTCCCCTGGGTCTGGACTCGCGCGGATGGGTATGCCCCGTGGCGAGTTTACGGTGTGGGTGGGGCATCCATCGCCGGCGGAGAGGGGTGTGCATTCTCGGTCGAGAACCGGTGCCGTAGACTGTGCGGCGAAGGTTCTAGCCCCGTGCGACGCGCTCACGTAAAGGCCCCGTCGACGGTGGCACGAGCGCAGGAAGCCGTGATGTGATGATCCGTCCGCCCAGCGTGAGCCCTCCAGGATGACGACGCGCGAGACGCCAGCCCGCAGCCGGATCGACTTCAAGGGCGGCAGCCCCTTCTACGCGGAGATGAAGGCACGCGTACGAGAGCTCATCGACGAGCCCGGCCGCGCGCGGCGCGCGCAGGCCCGTATGTATGCCAAAAGCGCATTCATGATCGCCTGGGCGGTCGCCTCATGGGTGGGGCTGGTGGTGATCGCCAACACCTGGTGGCAGGGCGTGATCTTCGCCGTATCGCTGGGCCTCGCGCTCGCCGGGGCCGGGTTCAACATCACCCACGACGCCAACCACGGCAGCTACTCACCGCATCGTCGCGTCAACCGGGTGATGTCGTGGACGATGGATCTGATGGGCGGAAGCTCCTACGTGTGGCGCACCAAGCACAACACCGCGCACCACACGTTCACAAACATCTCGGGTGCCGACTCCGACATCGACTCGATGCCGTTCGCCCGGTTTGCGCCCGATCAGCGCCGCCGTGGGTTTCATCGGTTCCAGCACATCTATATGTGGGCCCTCTACGGTCTGCTGACGATCAAGTGGCACACGGTGGGCGACTTCGCGTACCTGGCCAGCGGCAAGGTCGGGGAAAGCCCCCTGCGGTGGCCCCGCGGCGGCGAATTGGTCGCGTTCTGGCTGGGCAAAGTCCTCTTTGTGGTCTGGACGATCGCCGTTCCGGTACTTCTTCACCCTACCTGGCAGGTGGCCGTCTTCTTCGTTCTCACCTCGTTCGTGATGGCGCTCGTCACGGCCGTCACCTTCCAGCTCGCGCACTGCCTCGAGGAGGCCGAGTTCACGACCATCGCCGAGATGGCCGAGACGGGCGAGACCGAATGGGCCCGCCACCAGGTCGAGTCGACGGTCGACTTCGCCCCCAAAAGCCGCCTGCTCGCCTGGTACCTAGGCGGGCTGAACTTCCAGATCGAGCACCACCTGTTCTCGCGGGTTTGCCATATCCACTATCCGGCGATGGCCGAGGTCGTGCGCGACGTCTGCGAACGCCACGGCGTCCGCCACCAGGCGCACCCCACCCTCTGGCCGGCGCTCGTGTCACACGTGCGCTGGCTGCGTCAGATGGGCGCACCGGTCACCGAACAGGCTTCGTAACTGCTGGGTCTCTAGGAGAGGTAGTCGTAGCCCGCGATGCGAGCGGCCGCGACGACGTGCAGGCGACGAAGTGATCGCCGCCGTTCGTGCCTTGTCGGGGCGGCGCGCGACAACCGTTGCGAGCAGGAGAACGCCGAGCGCGAACTCGCCCCACCAGTACGGCGGAGAGGTGGTGTCGGAGACTCTCCTCAGTGAGCTGATGCCTTCGCCGGTCAGTACACCGCTGATTCCGCCGGCGCCGAGAGCCGCAACCGTCGGCCCGCCACGCCCCGTCGTCGGGTCGATGATCAGCTCGAGGCGCAGGCCCGACGCGTCTGTCGCTCCGATCGCCTCACCGCTGCGACCGAGGAAATCGGTTCGCGAGCCCAGAGCCTCGCTACCCGTAAGGCGGCCGAGTGCCTGGTAGACCGCAGCGCTCAGCTCCGGGCTGAGGGGTGCATTGCGCAACAGCTCCGTCGCGAGGTCGAGTTCTTGGTACGCAAGGGGTTGGTCGTTTTGCACCGCCGATGACTCGATGCGTGCAGCCAGCGCCGCAGGGTCGGTGGTGAGTTTCTGAACCTGTGCGAACGCCAGCGTCCAGGTCGCCGATGACCTCGCGGGTCATCGGGTCGTCGTCGCGCCGGACGATCGACCTGAGCCATCGGGCCCGATCCAGAGCTCGTGAAAAACGTCGGACATCGTGCTCGTCGTTCCGGCCGCGTTCTCTTCAATCCTCAGGTCGTGAATCGGGGCTCATCGGGTCTCCTTCGGAATGAGGGAAAGGCGGGTCGCGGCGATCTCTTGGGGGGCTTCGAGTTCGGCGGCGAGGCGACGGCACGCCCCTCGCGTCCCGTAGAGCCACAAAAGTGCGTCATCGGGCATCTCATCGAGCCGCCGCCATGCAACCATGAAGACGCCGGCGGCAATATCGTCGGCGGATACCGCAGGAGCACACCGCCGACCCGGATAGCAAGACCGGCGTGTGATGCGCTTCGAAGAGCGGCCCGAAGTCGCTCGGCTCGCGCGTCGCCGGGTGTCGTCTCGGTGGGTGGCTCCAACCCAGGACGGTGCACCGTCGGTACTCTCGCCGCGTGCGCCTTGTCGTCGCCCACTGTGAAGTTCTCTACCGGGGACGCGTGTCGTCAGTGCTGCCGATGGCCATGCGGCTGATCATGTGGAAGACCGACGGCTCGGTGATGATCCACTCCGACGCCGGCGGATACAAACCGCAGAACTGGATGACGCCACCCACGCGGATCGAGGAGACGGACGGACTGATCATCGTGCGAAAGGGCTCCGGGGCGAAGGTCGAAGAGCTCGAGATCCGGATCGACGAGGTGATCTCTGACACCACGCACGACATGGGCAGCTCTGCCGCCCTGGAGAAGGATGGCGTCGAGCGTGATCTACAGGAAGCTTTGGCCGCGGCGCCGGAATCGCTTGGAGAGACGGTTTGCCTGGTGCGGCGCGAGTACCCGACCCCGATCGGTCCGGTCGATCTGCTGTGCACCGACGCCGACGGCTGGGTCGCCATTGAGGTCAAGCGAGTCGGAACCATCGATGCCGTCGAGCAGCTCACCCGCTACCTGATGTACATCCGGGCCGACCACGGCATGAGCGAATGCCGTGGAATACTCGTGGCCGAGAGCATCAAGCCGCAGGCGCACACGCTGGCGCGTTCGCGGGGTATCGACACGGCGGTCGTCGACCTGGCCGTGCTGCGCGGCCTGCGTGAACCCGAGCTGCGGTTGTTCACGAACTGATGTCGCGGTGATTTCCACGACTGCCGCCTGGACGCCCGGGCATCTCGACGCACTCGTCAACGACCCCACGACGATCGCGCCGGTCATCCACACCGCGGACGTGCAGCGGATGATCGCATCACACGATCTGTGGGATCCCTGGCCGGTGCGTGAGGTCGACGGCACGCTTGTCGTGGCCGACGGCGGCGAGCTGTGGATGGCCCTCAGCGCGCCGGCGGTGGGAGATCCCGGTGGCCGCCACGACATCGCCCGCATCCGAATGTTCGCGCGGCGCCCGAGCGGGTGTGCCGACCTTGGGCCGGTCTTCCCCGACGGCGCGTCGCTGGGGTCGCGTGAGTGGGCGGGCTGCGCGATCGTCGACCGAGCAGCGGCGACGCTGACGGTGCTCTACACCGCGGCCGGACACCGTCGCGAGCCGCGCCCGACCTTCGTGCAGCGCATTGCCGCGGCGACGGCGCCGGTGACGCTCGGCGACAGCATCGCCATCGGCGCGTGGGGTCCGCACCGTGAAGCGGTTCCACCTGATCCCGAGCACTATGTCGTCGTCGATCAGCTCGACGGGGTTCCGGGCTTCATCAAGGCATTCCGGGATCCCTTCCATTTTCAGGATCCCGCGACGGGCGAGCAGTACGTTCTGTTCGTCGGTTCACTGGCCGGCTCGGCGACCGACTTCAACGGGGCGATCGGTATCTCGCGCCACGACGGCGCCGGGCTCGAGCGGTGGGCGCCCCTGCCCCCGCTCGTTACGGCAGACGGCGTCAACAACGAACTCGAACGCCCGCACATGGTGACCTCGGGTGGCCGGTACTACCTCTTCTTCTCGACCCAGATCCGCACATTCCATCCCGATGTCTCCGGGCCAACGGGGCTCTACGGCTTCGTGGGGCCGTCGCTGTTCGGCCCCTGGGAGCCCATCAACGACTCGGGGCTGGTACTGCGCAACCCTGTTGAGGAGCCTGCCCAGGCGTACTCATGGCTGGTCCTGCCCGACCTTCGCGTGACGAGCTTCGTCGACGCCCACTCGCTGGCGGGCGCTCGCGCGGAACATCTCGACGCCGAAGCGGCGCGGCACCACTTCGGCGGCACGATGGCCCCCGACCTGCGACTCGAACTCGACGGCACGGGGGCGCGCCTCGTGACCGGCTAGGCGCCTTCGCGGGGAAGGGCGACCAGGTTGCCGAAGACCTCGAGGTCTTCGGGGATCTCCGCGACCACGGCCGGCGTGCCGGCGGCGAGGCTCTTGGCTTCGACCAACACGTACTCGTGGTCGTGAAAGAGGCTAACGACCGCCTGGGCCCCGACACCGCGGTTCTCGCGCAGCGACTTTGAGTTGACCTCGAAGATCACCCGCGGCCGGTCGCGACCGAGAATGCGTGGCATGCCCTGAAGGACGTCCAGCTCCGCACCTTCAACATCGATCTTCACCAGATCGACCCGCTCGGTGTCGCGAACCAGATCATCAACGCGCGCCAGAGGAATCTCTGCGGCCTCGTGGCCCTCGGGCAGCTCGGCGTCAGGGTCGACCAGTACGTACATCGAGCCGAGGTTGATCGTGCGCGGATCGCCGCAGACCCGCCCGACCCCCGCGTGCGCCCCGCAGCCCACCAAGTGCGCCCGCACACGATCCTCGACGCCGTTCTCGGCGACGTTGCGCTCGAGCAGTGAGTGGTTGTAGGCGAAAGCCTCGAACGCATGTACGCGGCCACCGGCGCGGGCCATCACGACCGAATAGAAGCCCAGATTCGCGCCGATGTCGAGGCATACGGCGCCGGGCGTGACCGACGCCGTGAGCAGCTGCTCGATCTCAGGGTCGAACGTACCCTGCATGATCTGCGCCCCCACGCCAAGGTCGCGCAGGTTGAAGAAGATGCGCAGGCCGTCGGGCCGTTCCCACATCAGCTCACGATTCACCGACGGAAGATGCGGGTAGCTGTGCTGAGCCGCGGTGTCGCCGAGATTCTCGTAGAGAAACGCGCGCAGGTCACGACCCTCGATCCGCGCATCGTGCCCGTCGAGATCATTGGGAAGGCCTTCCCCGAGAACGATGCGATCAAAGAAGACGGCATCGATCGCGCGGGGTCGATCCAGCTCTATCCCGGCAAGCAATTCGTCGAACTCGCGAACGAAGCGCTCGCGAAGCAATGAGATTGTCGTCGCCATGCCACAAACATCGGCCGGCAACGGGGCCCAGTTGAGCCCCGCGCGAACTTCTTAAGCGGGAACCGCCGTCACCACGATGTTGTCGCGGTAGTGCCCAAGCGACGGGACGAACGGTCCGCCACAGGTAACCAGCACCAGACGCGGACTGCCCTTCAACGAATAGACGTTCGTCGGCAGCTGGGGCTTGGGCATTGTGCGCACGGAGACCACGCGATAGCCGCGATTCGTTCCGCCGGCGGTCTGCACGACAACCCGGTCACCAGCCTTCGCACTCTTCAGGCGGAAGAAGGCACCCGCCCCGGAGCGGGCACTATCGACGTGTCCGCCAATCAGAACGGCGCCGGCGGCGTCGCCGGGAGCGGCACCATCGCGCCACCAGCCGGGACGCTGGATGTCGACCGGGACACCAAGTGCCCCGTTGGTGAGGTCGATCCCTACCGCGGCGGTCGGCGCATCGATCCCCAAGGAGGCGATCTGGACACGTGTCGGAGCATTCCCGGGCACCTGAAGAGCGCGGACGTAGTTCACGCGATCGCCGCGGCCGGTGTTGATCGCGGGCGCCGAGAGCGCGGTCTCGGCGACCTGCGCACACTCAGTGGTCGTTCCGGCGACGACCGCGGAACCCGCGATCTCCTCGCGATACGTGTAGAGCCCTGCCTTCGGGACGCGCACAGGTGCCGAGCGGACCTCGCCGTCGCCGTTCGCGGTCACCGTGCCGCGCCAGAACGGAGTTCCCGTGCACGAGATGGCTCCGCGTGACGAAAACGGACCGAACAGCTCAACCGTGATCTGTGCCGGGGTCTTGCCCAAGCCGGTAACTCGAATGCGGTCCGAGAGGGTCGACCCCGGGCGGACGACCTCGTCAGCGACGATGGTGGTCACGACCGGTGTCCCGCGCGCGATCGTCGTCTCCGACGCCTCGCCGCAGGTGGTCGCGACCGCGTCGTTGGCTTCCGATCCCGCCAGCGTCTCGCGGTAGGTGTAGTAACCGGCCTTGTCGAGCTTCACGGGGTCGGTCGTGAACGTGCCGTCGCCGTCGGCGGCGACGGTGCCGGTCCAGTACGGGGTGCCGATACAGACGATCGCACCCGGGCTCGGGAAGGGGCCCCACAGCTCGACGTTGATCGTCGCCGCCACGGCACCGAGGCCGGTGACGACCACCGAGTCGGTGATCGAGGCGCCGGGAGTGGTCTCCTGCGCGCTGATCTGAGTGGTGACCTTCGGGGCACCGACAACCGTTGCCGTTTCCGTCGTCTCTCCGCAGGCGGTCTCCGCGGCGCGAACGAACCCGGCCGCGTCGATTGTCTCGCGGTAGGTGTAGTAACCCGGAACGGTCAGGGTGACGGGCTCGGTGCGGTAGTCGCCGTCGCCAGTCGCGTTCACAGAACCGGTCCAGATCGGGCTGATGTCGCATTTGATGGCTTCGCGGCTGGGGAACGGGCCGTAGAGCGACGCCGTGACCACGGCGCTCTCACCCGCGAGACCCGTGACCGTGACGAGGTCGGTCAGTGCCGTTCCCGGCCGGATCCGGGTGGCGCTGGCAACGGTCGTTATCTTCGGTTGAGACTCGACACGGAAACTCTCGGCCGGAACGGCGCAGGGCGTGGTGGTTCCCCGCGTGGTGGGCGTGTCGGGTACCACCAGCTGGTACGTGTAGTTGCCGGCCGCGGTCAGCGACGCGGCGGGGGTGCGAATAACTCCGGGGCCGCGCTTGGTGAACGATCCCGTCCACGCCGGCGCCTTGTCGCAGCGGATCTCCGCCTGGGAGCGATACGGGCCGTAGATGTTGACGGCGACGAGCGCCTTCCAGTCGCGCGAGACCCCACTGAAGGTCACCTTGTCGCGGTTCGCCTCGCCCGCGAGCACGACGGTGGGAGCGGCAGCGGTCGCAACGCCCACCTGCGCGAGGGCGACGGTCTCGACGGAGGTCGCCGTGACGCGCTGGCTGTCGGGGGCGGCGAGGCGCTGGCCGTTGCGGGCCGCGGCGGCCGTCGTCCCCCGGTAGATCTTCGGCAGGTTCGAGGCGATCGGCTCGCTGCGCACATCGAAGTTGACGCCGTCGGCGCTGGTCGGCGTGAAGTCGACGCTCGCGACGCCTTCGCCATTCGTGGTAACCGTGCGGGGCGTGTCGGTGCCCGTGGCCTTCACCTCGAGGGAAACGTTCGGAAGCGCGTTGCCCGCGGCCGACAGCACTCGGAAGGTCGCGGTTGCGGGGGTGCCCGTCGTGAGCGAGCCGGGGATCTTCGTCTCGATGCGGTACGGGCCGGCGAATCGGCGGCTATCGCGCTCGATCTTGCCGAACTCGGAGGCCACCACCGGGCTAATGGCCGACGGGTCGACCTCACCCGGTGCGCCGTCGCCCATCAGGGAGTGGACGTACAGCATCGTCGCTGCCTGCTGGGTCGCATTGCGGCTGCGCCCGTAGTTCCACAACGCGTAGGCCATGCGTCGCTCGGACGTCGCGGAGACCACCTGGCCGGCACGATTGCGCAGCTCGGCGTCGACGGGGGCCTGTTCGAACGCAAAGTTCTTGTTGGGGTACCAAAAGCGCAGGTCGATACAGAAGGTACTCAGCTCACCGGCGACGGCGCCGCGGTAGTCACCGAACCACCGCACGCCGTAGCGGTACGTGTCGTAGAAGCCGACGCCCGTCGTACCGCAGGTGTTGCGGCCCGCGGTCGAGCAGGGATCGTTCTGGTTGGGCGGCTCGGCAGCGAACGCACTCGGGACGAGCGCGAGGACGACAGCACTTGCGAGAGCACTGAGAACTGCGAAGAGTCGGGTCACGGCGGGACTTATACCCGTTTGGGGGAGGCAAATGCCAGCGCGACGAGGTGCTTCATGCGTGTTTTGGCACGAACCCGTCCTGGCGAGCGGCCGTGTCAGCCGATCGGCGTGGCCGTAACCCGACCTGATCCCGAGGCGTCGTCGACCAGCACCAAAAGGGCGCGTGATCGGCCAACCGCGACCCGTGATGCGCCGCGCGAGGAGCCGGCCGTGCGGACGGGGCGCGTGAACGCGCGGGCGCCGTTGCGAAGGAACGAGTAGCGGACATCGTCGGGGCCGGGGCCCGGATCGTTGTTCCACCAGACGACCGACAGCCCACGCGTCGTGGTCTCGATTCCGTTGAGACCGTCGAGCAGGGTGACGTCATCACGTTCCGCCGAGAACACCGTCAGCGGCATCTCCGGATTCAGCTGCCGCTGCGTGCTGAACGCGACATAACGGATGATGTCGCGGGCGGGGTCGTACGGTGCCTCGCCGGCGTTGGTCTGCGCGGTGAGCACGCGGCCCGCGCGCGCCAACGACAGGGCATCGGTCGAGACGGCCCCGGACCGGCCAGACAGCGTGCCGTTCGGGCGCAGACGCAGGATCTGTCGGTAGCTGTTGCCGTATCCGTACGCCGCGTAGGCACCGCCCGCCAAACGGGCGACGACCGCGGATTCTCCCCGCGCGTTGAGGGTGATGTCCAGCGGGCGCACCGTCTGGGCCGCGAACGTGCGGTCGAAGACCCCCATGACAGGGGAGAACTTCCTGTTCGCAAGCCGAAAGACCGAGACCGCGACCTGCGCCTTTGTTCCCGAGGACACCCACGCGGCCGCGACGTTGCCCGAACCCTCACTCACGGCGGCGATCACCCCATTGCGCGTCGGCAGGGCGCGCTTTCTCGCCAGCGTCCAGGCGCCTGAGCGCGCGCGCACGAGGACGCGGAGAGCCGCGGGCAGCGTGACCTGCACCACCGCGACAAGACGTCGACCCGAGTAGCCGACGTCCAGGAGAAGAGTGTTCTTGGTGAGCGCACGCGGCAATGCCGCCTCTACCCAGCCCCGCCGGGTGAGTGCCGCCTCATAGAGCCGACCGCGGCGAGTGTAAAGCACGATCGCCTGGCCGCGTCGTTCCCCCAGCTGCGCGGCGACGACGCGCCCACGCCCGACCGCGAGGGGTGACCCGAACGGCCCGCGAGCGCCGCGCCGACGCAGAACCTCGACGCCGCCGTCACTCCGCGTAACCGCGACCAGGGCGTCGTTGCGCTGGTTGAGATCGAGGGCAAACGCGTTGGGATCGTACTCGACTCCATCGGGTGTGATCGGGGCGGCGGCGGCCACCCCGGCAGGAATCAGCGCAATCGCCGCGGCGGATGCGACGGTCACCAGTGAACGGTTGAGGGGCACGTCGGGGGTCTCCTTGATCAGCGGTTCCGCGACGCTATGCCAGAGGGCCCGCGCAGAGCAACCGCCGGTCGTGGACCGCGAATCGCGGCGGCGGCCGATCCCTCCGAGATTTCGGGAAAGCGTCGCTAGTGTCGGCGGAGTGATCGCGCGACGCCTCATCGACGCACTGATGGTCGTCGCACTGACCGCCGTGTCGGCGTCAGGGGCACCTCAGCTTCGAACCGCCACTCCCGCCGACAACGGCGCCCATCCAGGTGAGGGTAAACGCACCGAATGGTGGTTTGTCAGCGCCATCGATCCCGGGCAGCGGTTCGCGGTTGCGACGGCGCTGGGCGCCGAGTTTCCGAGTAATCCGCCCGCCACCGTCGTCTTCCTCTACCTGCCCGATGGGAGCGTTCACACGGTCGCCGCCCCCCGCACCCTCATCGACAGACCCGCCACGAACCGGGCCGACGTACGGCTGGGCCCGGACCGGCTCTGGTCGCCGCGACCCGGTCTGACCCGGGTTCACATCGACATCCCGAATGGCATCGATCTGCATGGCGGATCGCCGGGGCCGGTTCGTGTCGAGCTCACCGTGCGAGCAACCGCCCCGGGCTTTGCGGCGGGGCCTTTGACCCTGCCGCAGGGGCAGGATCTCTCGTGGACGGTTGGTGCCCCCTCAGCAGCGGTGTCGGGCGTCGTCCGGTTAGGTTCGCGCACCTACCGGCTGCGTGACGCGATCGGGTATCACGACCACAACTACGGTCAGTTCGACCTCGCCGACGATGCACACGGCGGCTGGGATTGGAGCGAGATCCGGCTTCCCGCGGGGCGCAGTCTCGTCAGCGGCATCGTCCGACCGCAAGATCCCTTTCCCCGCGACGGCGTGCTGGTGCTGTCTGACGGCCAAAAGCGCCTCGGCTCGGCGCGTGCGCAGGACGTCACCATCCGCCGCTCGCGGTGGGCGCGCGTCGGCAAGAACGCCTACCCGCGTCGTTTGGTGCTCACCGCGCGCATGACGGGCGGATGGAGCGTGCGTGTTCGCTACCGGGCCCACCGGGCGGCACCGCTTGGATTTCGGCTCGACGGTTCGAGCGCCCTCGTGGAGATAGAGACGCGCGCCTCGGGTGAGCTGCGGCGCAACGGCCGGGTCGTGTCGCGGTGGTCGGGGGCGCCGGGGTTCTACGAGTACGAATCGACCCCGGTCACACGTGAACGCGACGCCGCCCCGGGCACCGCGTCATGGGCCGGACGCCGGGCAATGGCCGTAGGGGCCCTCCTTCGCGCGCGAGCGGTCGGTCGGCTGCCGATGGATCGGCATGTTCCGGATCGATCGTGAGCCGCGACCCGAAGAGCGACGCGAGGGGCGACTTGTCGTCGGGGAGGTCTGCGGCCTCGCCGCCGCGCGGATCGCCACCGAGATGGTCGAGCGTCGCACCACCGACTACGCCGAGATGTGGGAACGGTGTGATCCAAAGGCCGCGACCGGCCTCGCCGACGGTGGCGACGTACCGCGCCGCGTGCTCGTCGCGCGACGGGTTCCGAGTGCCGCGTGGTCGCGCACCTCCCGTCGGCCGCGCGTGGCCGCACCGGGGCGGGTTGCTCGATGGCCGCCGTTCGGAGTACCGTGCGCTGCCCATTCGGGGTGTTTCTGCGAGGAGGTTTCTTCGTGACTCGTGTCCCCCTCTCGGTGGCGATGGTGCTTTTGGTGCCCGCCCTCGGCCTCGCCGCCTCGCCGACACGCGTCGCGCCGCCGGGTGACTACGACCAATTCGCGCTCGCAGCCGACATCGACGCGAACAACGGGGCGGTCCTCGGATGGACGAACCTGCGCGGCGGCCCTCACCCCGAGGTTGCCACGCGGACAGAGAACGGGCGATTCGGCTCTCCGATACGCCTTGGCACGGGGCGAATGCTTGCCGTCGCCCAGGGGCCGCGCGCACTCGGAGCAACCGCGGTGTGGCGCGACGGCACGTCGTTTCGCACCGCACGCCGCGCCGCAAACGGGGCGTGGATCACCGCGTCCTTGCCCAGCCCACCGGGCGGCAGCAGCGAGCGGGTAGCCGGTATCGATGTCGACCGCGCGGGGCGGGCGGTCATCGCGATCGAATCACGCGATGGCGCGCGGTGGATCGTGCGCGCGAGCAGCCGCGATCTCGATGGCCGCTGGAACACCGACGCACAGGATCTCGTTGTCAACGACGCGGCGGCGGCCCAAGCCGGTGTCGACGGCGACGGCGGCGTCACCGCCGCGTGGGTGAGCATTGGCGACGACCGCCGCCAGTCGGTCCGCGTCAGCTCGCGCAACCTCGACGGGCAGTGGTCGACGCCGCGCCCGATCTTCACCGCTCAGAAGGGCTCGTCGTTGGCGGAGCCGCGCGTGGTTACCGGCCCGCGCGGGGACGTTGCCGTGTTGATGAGCCAAACGACCGCGGCCGGCGTCGTCGGTGGCGGCAGGTTGGCGTTGCGCTCGGCGTCATCGACGCGCTGGCTGATGACGCGCTCCACCCCCGCGAGCTCCATGGCGATCGGCGCCCGGGGCGCCGTATGGGCGGGTTGGCTGGAAGGATCGGGGCGGCGGCGGGTCGTGGTCGCCTCGCGCCTCGATGCGGATGGAACCTGGGCGCCACGCGAGCAGGTCCGGGGGCCCGTGCGTTCACAGACCATCGTGGGGGGCCCGGGGGTCGCAGTCGACGGCACGGGTCGACCGGTGCTGTGGTGGGTCGTCGATGCCGCCACCGGCGCCGACACCTGGTACTCGTCGTCGCGCCGGCCGTCGGGCGGCTGGGTTGCCCCGACCGCGTGGGCCCGCACCAACGGCTCGATCAGCGTCACCGCCGGAGCAACCGACGCTCTCGCCCTGTGGGTTCAGGGGGCCGGTGGAGCCGTCGTAGTTACCTCACTCGGCCAGTAGCCCGGCCTCGACGAGGAGAATGCGCGCGGTGCGACGTGCCAGCTCGGCCGCCCGCGGCTCGCGCTCTTGGGCCATGACGATCGCACCCTTCATGATCTGCTGAATCTGAGCAGCCAGCGTCGCCGGGTCGGGCGCGCCGGCGGCCGTGGCGAGCTCGGCGAGGAACTTCCGCACGCGCCGCACATGGTCGGCGGCGGCGGCGAGACCGGGGTGTTCCTCCCCGATCAGCTCCGTCCGCACGTTGATGAACGGCGAACCACGAAAGTCGGGTTGCGCAAACCATGCCTCGAGGGCGTCGAAGACGGCCAAAAGCCGTTCGGCGGGGTCAGCGGTGCGCTGGAAGATCGCCATCTGGAACCATTCGCGCCAGGCGAGATCGCGTCGGCGCAGGACCTCCGCCACGAGGCCGTCTTTGGAGGGAAACTCGCGGTACAGGGCGCTGCGGGTGACCCCGGAATGCTCGGTGACAGCTTCGATGCCCACCGCGCGGATGCCATTGTGGACGAACAGCTCGACCGCGCTTGCAAGGATCTGCTCACGGACCGACGCCCGGCTCGACCCGCCGGATGTCTGCTCAGTCACCGCGGATGCCGAGGGTCCGGTGCAAGCGCTCGGCGAACCGGATGCCCTCGGTCACGGCAGACCGCGCCTGGGCCCAGGTGCGGGCGCGTGCGGCCGACCAGCCGGTGAGCCAGAGCATCGCGCGCTCGGGCTCGGCGGCGTTGCCCCCGACCCGCGCGGCGTAGAGGTAGGTCTGCGCCATCGCCGCGACCTCCTCGGAGTCACCGGCCGCGGCGGCGGCAACGAGCTGGGGCAGCATCGCGGCGGGAGTCTCAACCTCGAGGGCCTGGGCAACCTCGCGCAGCGCCGCAAGGGCCGCGCGGTGGACTGCGTCGCGGTGGAGGTCGGTCATGTAGGCGCCGTGATGCAGTACCTCACGAAAAGAAAGCCGTCGGCTTCGAGGACGGCTTCGGGGGTGAGGGCGCGGGGCGGGTCGAGCACATCGCCCGTGACGATACGGGTCGCGTCGCCGACCACCAGCAGGGGTGAGATCGCGAGGAACATTTCATCAAGGAGATCGGCACGAACGAGCTGCCCGACGAGCCCCGGCCCGCCCTCGCACAGAACCAGCCGCACTCCGCGCTCGGCCAAGGTCCGCAGCCCCGCGCCAAGGTCGACGCCACCGCGACCGGCGGCGATGACCTCCCCCGCCTGCGCGGCCAGCTGAAGGCGGGCGGGGTCGGCATCGTGCGGGGCGATCACGATGGTCGGGTTTTCGGCTTCGGTGAACAGAGGCAGCGAGAAGTCGAAGTCGACGCGGCGCGTGACGATCGCGATGCCGGGGGTTTGCGACTGCCTACGGGCGGTGCGCGCGGCACGGACCTCAGCCGTCGGGCGGGCCGGCCCGTAGCCATCAGCCCGCACGGTGCCGGCGGCGGCAAGGACCGTGTCGCACATACCGCGAAGCGAATGAAAGACCACCCGGTCAGGTGGCCCGGAGAGGCCTCCGGAGACCCCGGCGAGCGAGCCCGCGCCATCGACGCTCGCCACCATGTTCGCCATCACCCACGGGCGACCCGCGGGTGGGCTGCGGTCACGTGCAAGGAACGCCGCCAGGGCCGAGGCACCCTCGTGCCCCGGAGGAATGAGGCTTCTCACGTCAGCGCCAGCGGGCCTGGCCAGGCGGGATCTGCCCCAGCCGCGCGGCGCGTGAGGTAGACGAGATAGTCGACGACCCGCGCATCGCCCCAGTAGCCGGTGTGGCCACCGCGTCCGGGAAGACAGGCCTCCCGCACTTCTGGGCCGCCGAGCCAGCAGGCCGCGAAACGCAGGCGGGTCGGATCGTGGGCGCCCTCGAACTCGGGTGCCCAGAGGGAACGGCCGACCGGGTCGGCGGCGCGGTAGACGTTGAGCCACATGTCGGTCGCCCCTGCCCCACCCGGCCTCCAGGAAAGCGGGCCCTCGGGCCCGAACTCGGCGAACTGCTGCGGAAACCGCTGCGCGTAGAGCTGCCCGAGTGGGGAGCCGAACATCAGCAGCGAAACGCGTTCGGGCAGCGAAAGCCCGGGACGGGTCGCCGACAGCGGCTCGGCAACCGGCTCGCGCCATGCATCTCCCGACATGGCGGCCACCGTGAGCACGGTACCCTGGCTATGGGAGGCGATCACCACCCCGTCGTACGGGGTTTGGTCGGGACCGCCGGCGGCAACGTGAGCAAGGAGCGCGCGGTAGCGACGCAACATCAGCTCGCGCGGAGGATCGACGTTCGCCGTGCCACCGATCTGGGCGCGGTCATTGCGAAGGTACGTCGCCACGTCGTAGGGAAGGTCCAGAACGACCCGGAGCCGTCGCAGCAGGCCGCGGAGCGGACCAAAGGTCGACCGAGGCCCCAGCGCAAGGGCCCGGGTGGCGAGAACGAGCCCGCTGACCGACAGTGCCGAGATGCCGCCGAGCTGCAGGGAACCGAATCCGGGAAGGCCGTCGACGACCCACACCCAGAACGTGACGAGCGATCCGACGACAACCGACACGGCCAAGACGGTGGCGTTAAGTCGGCCGGTGAGCAGGCGAAGGCCCGAGCTGAGACCGTGCCCCAGTCGCAACTCGATGTTGGGGCGACTTTTGATGCGATTGCCGACTCCCGGGGCCAGAACCATGATCGTCGCCACAACCAGGAGCGCGAGGGGCACGATCCCGACGATCAGTGCCCACACAAGTGGCTGGGAGATCTGCGAGAAGAGGGCGAGTGCCCAATCGGTCGGCGCGGGCGCCACGTCGCAGGTCTTCGGCAGATGCGCACCCGGGCCAGCCGTGCAGAGGAGGTTGGCGGTCGAGCCGCCCCAGTCTCCGGAGAGGGTTTGCAGAGCGAGAGCCGCGATCGAGGCAAAGATCGTCGCGCCGGTCAGGGCAACGCCGATTGGCGCGATCACCAGCGAAACGAGCGCCGTGAACGCCGCGCGGGCGCGCGTGTCGCGGGCGGATCGGGACGCCGCGAAAACCGCGAGCAAAACGACCGATGCAACAGCGAATGCAACGGCGATGAGCCACAGGACCCGAAAGACCAGTGACGAACCGACGATCGCCGTGTTCGCGATGCTGACGGCAAGTGAACCGTCACCGCCGGTTGGTCGACGCTCGACCAACCACGATCCACTGGTGGTGATGATGAACAGCGCAAAGGCGAACCGTCCACCGAACGGCCAACCCACGCCGGCAAGCGCGCGACTCATGGCACGGACGACGAGCAGCGTGACCACCACGATCAGCGCGAGAGCCGCGTACTGCCCAACGGTGTGCCCGTTCAGCATGAGGGTCGACCAGAGCCCCGTCGCCAAGCCCGCGAGCAAGATGCCCATCATCAGGATCGGGCCGACGAGAAGCCCCGACGTTGCCGTCAGCGCGAAATGGGCCCACCGTGCTGACCCCTTGGGTTGAGCCGTGGCTCCCGACAGCGAAGCATCGCGTTCCCCAAGTGTCCACGGCTTCAACGCTTCCAGACCGATCGTCGAGACCTGGGCGAGGAGTCCCGCGAGCGTTCCGAAGAAGCGCAGCAGCCCGCCCGGGAAGCGCGAGATGTCGGACCATGTCATCTCGAAGACATCCATCTCCGGCGGCGTGTCGGGCCCGGCGTCGGCCGGGCGCACCCGTGCCCAGCGCAGGTCGTAGGGGGCGTCATCGGCCTCAGGGGAGATCAGCGACCGGCGAAGGTCGGCCGAGGAAACGTCGGGCCGTGCCACCAAGGCCCGCGTTACCGCCTCGAGCGTATCGCCCGGCGCGTCGTCGCCGACGCCCGGGACCACGATCACGGCAACCCGGCCCACGTCCTATCCCCGCCGGGGCAGGCGGTTGACCGCGACACCCACGACGGCGCCGATCGCCGCACCAAGGGCCGGAGCCACCTGGGGCAGCGCACCCGCGGCCTGAACCGCGGTGCCCACCGCCAGGCCCAGCGAGGCCCCGATGCCCACCCGCGCCAGTCGGCGCACCACGCGACCGCGCTCGGTGAGCTGCGCGTCGGTGATTCGACGCCGGGGGCGACTCATGGCGATGGGGAGCCCTTCACCGAGGCGAAGATCTCGCAGACCTCCTGGGGCGAATCGCTGATCGTCACCAGATCGAGATCACCCTCGGAGATCAGCCCTTGGGTGAGAAGAGTCCCCTGGATGAAGTCCATCAGCCCTGACCAGAACTGCGATCCGTAGAGCACGACGGGGAAGCCCTTCGCCTTGCCGGTCTGGATCAGGGTGAGGGCCTCAAACAACTCGTCCATCGTCCCGAACCCACCGGGGAAGACGACGAATCCCTCGGAATACTTCACGAACATCGTCTTGCGGACGAAGAAGTAACGGAAGTCGATGCTGAGGTTCAGGTAATCGTTGCCGCGCTGCTCGTGGGGAAGCTCGATGTTGCAGCCGATCGACATGCCGCCGGCCTCGTACGCGCCCTTGTTGGCGGCCTCCATGATCCCGGGGCCACCGCCGGTGATGACGGCATAGCCGCGCGCGGCCAGGCCGCGACCGACCTGCTCAGCCGCGAGGTACACGGGGTTGTCGGACGGCAGCCGGGCCGAACCGAAAACGGTGACGCAGGGCCCGACACGGGCCAGGGCGTCGAAGCCGTCGACGAACTCGCCGAGGATGCGCAGCGCCCGCCAGGGGTCGGTGTGCAGGAACTCCGTGTCGCGGCCCGAGGTCAGCAGGCCGACGTCGGCCTGTCCGATGTGTTCGGCGGCCGCACCGCGCAGGCTGAGGCGTCCCCGGCGAATGCTCTTCATGCTCGTCCCCTCATGCGTGCGCGGTGGTGAAGAAGGATGGCGCCGGGGGATCTTACGGGTGGCGAGGAACCCCCACGACGGCGAGGATAGCCCCATGCGACGCGCCGTCTTTCCTCGTGATGAGCACTTTATGCGCCTCGCCCTGCAGCAGGCCGCGCAGGCCGCCGAGAAGGGAGACGTGCCCGTCGGCGCGGTGATCGTGCGTGAGGGCGAGGTGATCGGCGAGGCCCACAACGAGCGAGAGGCGCGCCCCGACCCGACCGCGCATGCCGAGATGCTCGCCCTGCGAGCCGCGGCCCTGACGCTCGGGGGCTGGCGGCTGCCGGGAACCGTCCTGTACGTGACGCTCGAACCGTGCCCGATGTGTGCCGGCGCGATCCAGCAGGCACGGGTCGCACGGGTCGTCTTCGGGGCGCCCGATCAGAAGGTCGGTTGTGCCGGATCAGTGTTGAATTTGTTGCAAGACGCCCGCCTCGTACACCGAGTCGAGGTTCAGGGCGGAGTCCTCGCTGGCGAATCTCTTACTTTGCTGCGCCAATTCTTTGACGACCGCCGTTAACGAAGTGTTCCGTTGGCCCCGGTGTATTGGCCTCGTGGGAGCCGGAGGTTAGGGTCATCGGCGTTCCCGAGCTTGGAGATGCCCATGAGACACGTCCCGACGGTGCGCACGACGCTCGCCGCAGCCGCCCTGGGTGCCATTGCCCTCAGTGCTCCCGCGAGCGGATTCGGCGCGATCGCCGCCGTCCAGGACGACCGCCTCGCGGCGACCCCGGCCGATCAGGTCACCGCCCGCCTGGATCTCACCCAGCGCACCGGTGCCCGCGTCACGCGGATCGATCTCTTCTGGAACGAGATCGCCCTCAGAGAGCCTCTGGACGCGACCGACCCGAACGACCCCGCCTACGACTGGCGCGCCTCCGACCTCAAGATCATCGGGATGCTCGACCGCGGCATTCGCCCGATCGTCAGCGTCTACAGCACGCCGCTGTGGTCGAGCGGTGGTCTTGATGTGGAAGACACCCAGTACAACCCCTTCGCGCCACGGCCGGGCGACTACGGCAAGTTCATGGAAGCGGTCGCCAAGCGCTACTCCGGAACCTTTGTCTCCGGGGCGCGCGTCATCCCGCAGGTGCGCCACTTCGAAGTCTGGAACGAGCCGAACCTGAAGGGTTTCTTCCGTACCGCGGCGGGCAGCACGTCGCTCCCCGGGTATCTGAGGCTCCTGCGCGAGGCTTACCCGGCGATCAAGCGCGGCAATCCGATCGCGAAGGTGATCGCCGGTGTCGGTGCACCGCGCAGCTCAGACGGCAACGGCAACATCGGCGCTCGGCGGTGGCTACTGGGCGTCACCGGCCCGAACAACATCAAATTCGACGACTACTCGCAGCACATGTACCCGTTCGCACCGCCGAAGTCACCCAGCGAGGCCTTCCCCGGCTGGAACAGCATCGACGATATCCTGACGGTTCTCGACGAGCGGCGCGCACGTCTCAAGAAACGCGGCGTGATCACCAAGCCGGCACGCCTTTTCATCACCGAGGCCGGCTATACCACCAAGTTCACGGAGTTCCGGCCGAAGGCCGCGGTGACCGAGGCCAAGCAGGCCCTTTACCTGCGGCAGATCTTCACGCTTCCCCAGGTCAACTCGCCGCGCGTACCGGTGATCATGTGGTTCAACCTGCAGGACAACATCGACTGGCCCGGTGGCCTGATGCGTGAGGACCTCTCCCTCAAGCCCGCTTACGCCGCGTTTACCGCGCGTACATCGATCAGCGCTTTGCCGGCCGACCTGAGGTAAGGCGAGTCTCCGGCCTCCGGAGCTACGCTTCCGGAGGCCGGACTACAACCAGCCGCGGCGGCGAAAGAAGCCGACCAGGCCCACGATGACGGCGCCCTGAAAGACCAGGCCGAGTGCGATGAATGCCGCGGCGCTGTCGATGTGATCGACCATCCAGCCGAAGTTCTGGCCGAAGAAACCGGTGAGGAACGTCAGCGGCATGAAGACGGTGGCGATCACCGTGAGCTGCTTCATCACCACGTTCAGACGGTTGCTCACGGCCGCCAAGTGCACCTCGGTGGCGCCCGACAGCAGCTCCCGATTGCTGGCGATCATCTCGTCGATGAGCACGAGGTGATCGAACACGTCACGAAAACGTCGCTCGGTCTCAACGCTCGTACCGGGAAGATCCGTGAGCCCGGCGGCGATTCGCTGCACAACGTCACGTTGCGGGGCGACAACGCGACGCAGGGCGGTTAGGCGCCGACGAAAGGCGAAGATCTCACTTTCCACCCCGGGTTGACCCGTCGTGAGTCGTTCGTCATCGAGGAGGGACATCTGCTCGTCGATCTCCGCGAGCGGCAGGAAGAAGCTGTCGACGAGGGCATCGATGATCTCGTGCAGAAGGAGCCCGGGCTCTCTGTCGGCGGCCAGGCCGCGCCCGTTGCAGATGCGATCGACGCGTGAGGGCAGTTCGTCGCGACGCACGGTGACCAAACACCGCGACGACACGAAGAAGTGGACCTCGACGAGATCATCCTCATCGGGCACTGCGCCGTAGGCGACGAGAAACAGGAAGTCGTCGTAGTCGTCGAGCTTCGGTCGCTGCCCGAACTGCTCGGAGTCTTCGAGCGCCAGAGGATGGAAGTCGAGCAGCTCGCGCAGAAGGGCGATCTCCGCCGCACCGGGTCGCGCCAGGTCGAGCCAGAAGAACGTTCCCGCGTCGAGACGGTTGCGGATCTCGTCGGCCGTCGGAGGCGGCCGTTCCCCCGTGCGCGGATCGATCAGCCGAAGTTCCGGCCCGCTGCTACCCGCCGTGTCGGTGGGGAGTGACGTCACGCCTCGCAGGGCCGCAGCATGCGCTCACCAAGCTCATCACGGATCACCATGGTGAGGATCGCGCACCCAACGCTTGACGTACCCGGGCCGGCCTTGGTCGCCCAGTTGTTCGGACCCATCCGGCGCAGCACAATCGTGCGCTGCTGATTCTGCGCCGTACGCGCCCGCACCACCGCGAAGGCGGAGATGCCCGAGACGCGCCACCGAACGATCGAGGTTGCATCCATCTGCTCTTTGGCGATCGCGAGCAGCGTCGCCTTCTCTTCCTGGTTGGGCCGACGGGCCACTCCCAACGCCGGGGCTGCGACCGCTCCGAGGGCACCCACCGCAAGCGCAACGGCGATCGCACCGCGCGCGGCTCGACGAAAAGAAGCGGTCGTGCTCATGCCCACCCTGTTCGGGCGCACGCGCCCTTCCCCTGCCGCCTCGCCAGCGCCACGCAGAGATCGGTGCCCGGCACCGATCTCTGCGCCGTTCATCCGGTAGGTAGATCGCTCCGATCTCGGACGAGCGCGACTATGCGCTCCGCGACGCCCTTCGCCGAGGCGGGGTGCTGTCCGATGACCAGGCGCTCGCTGACCTCGTGGTGGGCGGCGAAGTTCGGGGCTGTTGTGATCTTCTCGCCGCGTTCGGCGAGGCGGGTCTCGAGTAGGAAAGGCACGACGTCGCTGAGCCCGACCGCCATCTCCTCCTCGTTGGTGAACGTCGAGACGGTCTTGCCGTCAACGAGATAGCTTCCGTCCGAGAGCTTGGCGTTCACGATGCGCGCCGGGCCGTGGCATACCGCGCCCACAACGCCGCCGGCCGCCGCGTCGATGTCGGTCGAGGTGGGCGTCGTGCGCAGCTTGAGCGCGGTCTCGGCGTGCGGATGGGCGACCTCCGGTAGGTACCACCCGGTCGTGCCGCCCGTTGAACCCAACTGACCGTGGCTGGTGAGGACTCGTCGGAGCGCCGCTGTGGGCACGGAGGATCCCGGCGCAGGTGATCGACGCGGGCGGCGCAGGGGCACTGGAGGGCGTCCCCCTGATCGCCTATTTCGCGCCGTGATTGCCGCGACGCTCGCCGGAGCAGGCGTCACCGCCGCACCGCCGTATCTCTGCGATGACGACGTCGCCCGCGGGCGGCTCATGGTGATGCATCAACCAGCGCGCGTGCCCGAGAACACGATCTTCCTCGCGTGGAAGGCCAGTGCACTTGTCTCGCCGCCGCGCGAGACGTCTTGTTTCGCACCTTGCCCCCGATGGGGGCGGTCCGGTAGAACTACCGTCGCCCGGCCAGCCGGTCGGGTGACGAGAGATTCAGCGAAGCCGGTGAGATTCCGGCGCTGTCCCGCAACTGTGATGCCCCGATGTCTGGGGACGAGCCAGGTCGCCTGACTTCTCGTCGATGATGTGGTCCTCGGGTGAAGGGCTGCTTGTCGGCGGTGCCTCCACCCAGCCGCCCCGAGCCTTCCTTCATCCTCCGCGAATCCGGAGGATGAATACATGCGTTTCTCGAAACTCCGCGTCGGCCTTGTCGCCGTCGCGTGTGCTCTTGCCCCCGGCACCTCGACCGCAGCGGCCGCACCGACAACCTGCGCCGCGCCCATGCGGGTAGTGTCGCTTTCGCCGACCGCCACCGAGATGCTCTACGCGATCGGTGCCGGCCCACAGGTGATCGCCGTCGACGACCAGTCGGACTACCCCAAGCGCGCCCCGGATACCAAGCTGTCGGGCTTCAAGCCGAACGCCGAGGCGATCCTCAAATACCGCCCGGATCTGGTGGTGATGCAGAACGACTCCAACCGGGTCGCCGCCGCCCTACGCGCTGCGAGGGTCACGGTGATCCTCGGCCCCGCCGCCACCAAACTCAACGACAGCTACGCGCAGATCCGCGAGTTGGGCGTCGCCACCTGCCGGCGTGCCGGAGCCGCGCGTACCGTGGCGAAAATGAAGGCGGGAATCGCGCGGGCCCTGAAGTCGGTCCCTACGGACGTGCGCGGTAAGAGCTTCTACCACGAGCTCGACGACACCTACTACTCGACCACGTCGAAAACGTTCATCGGCCAGATCTACGGCCTTCTCGGGCTGAAGAACATCGCCGACGCCGCCGACGCAGCCGGCGACTACCCACAGCTGTCGGCGGAGTACATCATCTCCTCCGACCCCGATTTCATCTTCCTTGCCGACGCGACCTGCTGCGGCCAGAACGCCACCACGATTGCGGCACGCCCGGGCTGGGGCACCCTTTCGGCGGTCAAGAACGACGCGGTGATCCCGGTGAACGAAGACATCGCCTCCCGCTGGGGGCCGCGGGTGGTGACATTCCTGCGGATCGTCTCGAAGCGCCTGGCGACCCGGTGATCGGAGTCTCATGAGCACGACGCGGGCGACCCCCATTGAGGCGGGGGCCGCACGAGCAGCACGAGTGGCGAGCCGCCAGGCGCTCTGGGTTGGGCTCGGCGTCGTCGTGCTGCTCGCCAGCGCCCTTGCCGGGCTGCTCGTCGGGCCCGTGGACATCGCCGCGATCGACATCGTGCGTGATGCCCTCAGCCGGGTTCCCGGTCTCTCGGTGCCGTCGCCATTGACCGAGCAGCAGCAGGCGATCCTCTGGGAGATCCGGCTGCCGCGAGTCGTCCTTGCCGGAATCGTCGGCGGCACCCTTGCCCTCTGCGGAGCCGCGTATCAGTCGACCTTCCGCAACCCGCTCGCCGACCCCTATCTGCTGGGCGTTGCTTCTGGGGCGGGGCTTGGCGCGACCGTCGCGATCGTCTTCTTTGCCGGAGCACACGTCGTCGGGATACCCGTTCTGCCCCTTCTGGCATTCGCCGGAGGCGTGGTCGCGGTGCTCGCGGCGCTCGGCATCGGGCGCTCCCTGGGCGAGGGTCGCAGCTCGACGACGCTGATCCTCGGCGGGGTCGCGGTCGCGGCCTTCCTCACGGCGATCCAGACCTTCGTGCAGCAGGGGGACACCGACAACCTGCGTCAGGTCTACGACTGGATTCTCGGTCGCCTCGCGACCTCCCAGTGGGACGAGGTGCGCCTGGTGCTGCCGTACGTGCTCATCAGCGCCGCGGTGATCCTGCTGCACGGGCGCTTGCTCGACGTGCTCGGCTTGGGCGACGACGCCGCCGAAAGCGTTGGGGTCAATGCCGGGCGTGTGCGGTTGGTGGTGGTCACCGCCGTGACCCTCGGCACCGCCGCCGCGGTCGCGGTGAGCGGTTTGATCGGCTTCGTGGGGATCATCATTCCCCACGTCGTGCGACTGCTCGGGGCGCGTGGCAACCGGGCGCTGTTACCGCTGTCGCTGATCCTGGGGGCGGCCTTCCTCATCCTCTGCGATCTGGTCGCGCGCACCGCGTTGTCGCCCGCCGAGCTGCCGATCGGGGTTGTGACCGCCGTGATCGGTGCCCCCGTCTTTGCGCTGGTACTGCGATCGAGCAAGGTGAGCGGCTCGTGATCACCATCGATGCCGTGAGCGTTTCATACGGTGAACGCCGCGTCCTCGACCGGGTTTCCCTGCGGGTCGCAAAGGGTGAGTGGCTCGGCCTGATCGGGCCAAACGGCGCCGGCAAGACCACCCTTTTGAGGGCGCTGGCCGGAATGCCCGTCCACGGGGGCGCGATCCGGATCGGCGACGCCGACGTGGCCCAGATGAGTCGCCGCGATCGGGCCCGACGGATCGCCGTCGTCGAGCAGAACCCGAGCCTTCCCGCCGCGATGCGCGTCGTCGAGTACGTGATGCTCGGACGCACGCCCTACATCTCCCACTTCGGCCGGGAGGGTCGCCACGACCACCGCGTCGTCGCCGACGTGCTCGACCGGCTCGAACTCACAACCTTCGCCGAGCGGATGCTCGACCAGCTCAGCGGCGGTGAGCGCCAGCGTGTCGTCGTCGCGCGTGCCCTCGCCCAAGAGCCCGAATTGCTCGTCCTCGATGAGCCAACCAGCGCACTGGATCTGGGCCGCCAACTGCAGGTTCTCGAGCTGGTTCAGTCGCTGCGTGTCGACGGCGGCCTGACGGTCGTCAGCGCAACCCACGACCTCACCCTCGCCGCCGCTTACTGCGACCGCGTCGCCCTGATCAGCCGCGGGGCACTCGTCGCCTCCGGAACTCCCGCAGAGGTCGTTACCGAACCGATCCTCGGCGAGCACTACGGGGTTTCGCTGCGCGTGCTCAGAGACGGCAGCGGAGCGCTGGCCGTCATTCCCCTCCGCGCGGAACGCCCGTGATGACGGCCCCCAGAAGCCCTCGGATGACCAGCACACCGGCGGACGCTGAGGCTGAGGATGTAGCCGGCGGCTACACCCGAGTCGAGCACTACGCACGAGACATCGGCGATGAGTCGGCGGGCAAGCCCCAAAAGTGCATAAACGGTGCCAGGCACCGTTTATGCATGGGTCCGTCGGGCGGAATGGGTGAGGGCAGATGAGCACAGCCGGACCGCCCACCGAACCTCCCAAAAAACCGCCGCTCGCCAGGGCGCGCTCGCTTGTGCTCGTCAACACCGGTGACGGAAAGGGTAAGTCGACCGCCGCCTTCGGTGTCGTGATGCGCTCGGTCGCCCGGGGCTGGCCGGTTTGCGTCGTGCAGTTCCTGAAGTCCGACAGCTGGAAGATCGGCGAGGAGGCCGTCGGCGAACGGCTGGGCGTCGACTGGTGGAAGCTTGGCGACGGGTTTTCGTGGGATTCAAAGGACATGGACCAAACCCAGGCCGTCGCCGTCGCCGCCTGGGAGCACGCGCGCGACACGATCCTCGCGGGCACCCACCGGCTGGTCGTTCTCGACGAGATCACCTACCCGATGAACTGGGGATGGATCTCCACCGACGAGGTGATCGCCACGATCCGCGACCGCCCCGAGATTGTGAACGTCGTCGCCACCGGCCGCGACGCCCCGCAGGCGTTGATCGACATCGCCGACACCGTCACCGAGATGCGCAAGGTACGCCACGCCTACGACCGCGGCATCCGCGCCAAACGCGGCATCGACTTCTGATGCTGACCGTGATTCTGGGAGGAGCACGGGCCGGCAAGTCGAGCCTTGCCGAGCGGTTGGCATCGGCCCAAGGCGCGCCGGTGACGGTGATCGCGACGGCCCGTCCCAGCGACGCTGACATGCGTGCCCGCATCGCCCGGCACCAAGCCGACCGACCCGTGGGCTGGACGACCATCGAAGAGCCCCTCAACCTCGTCGTCGCCCTTGATCACGTGGCGCCCGACGCGTGCGTGATCATCGACTGCCTGACTGTCTGGACCTCGAACCTCATGGCGGAACCGCAGAAAACGGCCGACATCGAGGCCGAAGCGCGACGCATTTCCGCCACAGCCGCCGCCCGACCGGGAGCGACGATCGTTGTCTCGAACGAGGTCGGCATGGGCGTCCACCCCGAGACGGAACTCGGCATGAGGTACCGCGACGTGCTCGCTCGGGTGAACGCAACATGGGCCCGCGCGGCCGACCGCGCCGTGCTGGTCGTCGCCGGGCGCGTGCTCGAACTTCACCCCACCGAAGACCTCCTTGCGGAGCTGCGGCGATGAGTCTCACCGACCTCATCAGCGGTATCTCCTCCGTCGACCCCGTCGCGTCGCAGGCGGCACGCAGCCGCAACGACGCCCTCGCGAAACCGCCGGGGAGCCTCGGCCGTCTGGAGGATCTCGCCGCCCAGCTCGCCGGCATCGCGAGCGTCTGCCCACCTCCCGCGCCCGATCCCACCTGGCTGGTCATCTGCGCCGCCGATCACGGAGTTATCGCGCAGGGCGTCTCGCGTTGGCCGCAGGAGGTCACGGCCGCGATGGTTGGAATCTTCCTCTCCGGCCAAGCCGCATCGAGCGCGCTCGCGGCGAGCGTCGGGGCCGAGATCGTCGTCGTCGACCTCGGTGTCGCCACCCCGTCTCCGGCCACCCACGGCCGGGTGGACGCGCGCGTTCGCGCCGGAACCGCCGACCTCAGCGTCGAGATGGCGATGAGCCGCGACGAAGCCGAGCGAGCGATTCTCGCCGGGGCCGACGTCGCTCGCGGGCTGATCGACAACGGCGCGGGCCTGATCGCCCTCGGCGACATGGGCATCGCCAACACCACCGCATCCGCCTGCCTGATCGCCGCCTTCACCGGCCGCACGCCGCAGGAGGTCACCGGTCGCGGCGCCGGTGCAAGCGATACGGAGGTCGCCCACAAGACCGCGATCGTGGCGCGTGCAGTCGCACTGCATCAGCCCGGCCCGGCCGACCCGCTCGGAGCCTTGGCTGCCGTCGGTGGTCTCGAACACGCCGGCCTGGTCGGGGTGATCCTCGCCACCGCGGGCGCCCGGCGACCGGTTCTGTTGGACGGCGTGAATACGAACGCCGCGGCCCTTGTCGCCGCGGCCCTGTGCCCCGCCGTCGTCGGCTACCTGATCGCCGGCCACCTCTCGACCGAGCCGGGGGGGCGCCACGCCCTTGACCACCTCGGGCTCAGCCCGCTGATCGACCTGGATATGCGTTTGGGCGAAGGCACGGGCGCCCTTCTTGCCGTGCCGATCGTGCGCGCCGCCGCGCGCGCCCTCACTGATATGGCGCTGATTGCCGACGTCGCCCCGTGATCGACCGGCTGCTGCTGGCACATACGTTCCTTACGCGCCTACCGCTGCCACAACCGCAGGGCCAGATCAGCCCCGAGCGCCTGGCCCGGGCCGCGGTGGTATTCCCGCTGGTCGGCCTGACGGTCGGAGCAATCGCCGCCCTGGTGCGCTGGGGTGCGGATCCGCTCGGCCCCGGCTTTGCCACCGTCGCCGCACTGGCCGTGGTTCCTCTCGTCACCGGGGCTTTTCATGAAGACGGCCTCGCAGATACCGCCGACGGCCTCGGGCCGTACCAACGCGGCAGGCGCCTGGAGGCGATGCGCGACTCGACGCTCGGCACGTTCGGCGTCCTCGCTCTGGTCTTCAGCGTGCTCGCCCGCTTCGCCCTGCTGGTGCCGCTGGGCACCCGCGACGCGGCCCTCGCGCTCATCGCCGGCCACGTTCTTGGCCGCTGGTCAACGCTTCCCCTGGCCCGTTTCGGCTCACCGGCCCGCACCGATGGCCTGGGCGCCGCGCTCGTCCAGCCGACAACCGAGCAGGTCATCGGCGGCTCAGTGCTGGCGCTTGCGCTGGCCGCACCCGCGCTTTTCGGTATCGACCTCGTGAGCATTCCCGCCGCTCTGGGCGCTGCGGTGGTTGTCGTCGTGGCATCCGGTATCTACTGGACGCGGGCCTTCGGAGGAGTCACCGGCGACACGTACGGCGCGACAAACCAGATCACCGAGATCGCAACCTACGCTGCCATCGCGGCGGTGCTGTGACCCGCACGGCCGTGCTGCTGCGGCACGTGAGCGTCGAAGCGGATGCCTATGGCCTGTGGATCGGTGGCGCCAGCGACCCCGACGCCGATCCCGACGCGCTCGCCGCGCTTCGGCCCGCGCTCGCCACCCTCACGCAGGAGCACCCGCCGGAACGCATCATCTGCTCACCCCTTCGACGGGCGCGCAGCACCGCCGCTCTGGTCGATCACCCGGCCGAACTCGACGAACGTCTGCGCGAACGCGACTTCGGGGCCTGGGAGGGGCGCCCGACCGAGGAATGCCTGGCCGGCATCGACCCCGAGTGGATGACGAGCACCGCCCGATGGCTCGAGATGCCGATCCCCGGTGCCGAGACGGTCGCCGCGGTGGTCGCCCGCACCGCCGCGCTCTGGGCCGAACTCACCGCCGACCCGGCGACCTGCGTCTGGTGCGTCGGTCACGCCGGATCGCTTCTTGGGCTGGTGGCGGCCGCCCGCGCGCTTCCGCTTGCCGATGTCTGGGAGACGCCCCTTCCCCGCGGGGGTTGGGTCGTTGTCGGCAGAGATGGCAAGGTGCACTCGTGATCCCCGAGCGCAACGTACCCTTCGACTTCCACGGAGCCACCGTGGCGGTCCTCGCGCTGACCAAAGACAGCGGTGGTGATTACAGCGTCCTCAGCGCCGAGCACCTTCCCGGCCGGGGGCCCGCCCTTCACGTTCATCCCCGCGGCGCCGAAACGTTCGTGATTCTGGAAGGCAGCTACACCTTCTACCGCAGTGACGAGATCGTTCCCGGCGCGGCGGGCGACGTCCTGAGTATCCCTGGGCGTGCCGCATCGCTTTGTCGCCGGCCCAGACGGTGGAAGGGTGATCATCATCTCCCCGCCTGGCCTCCACCGGTATTTCTGGGAGGTCGGCGTGGCGTCGGCCGTGGGTGAGCTGACCTTCGCCGACGAGTCGAAGATCGCCGCGGAAAACGGTCAGGACTTCCGCGATTCCGGAGCGCACTGGTAGGAGATCCCATGAGCCGGGGAATCTGAATTTTCTGATCGATTGTGCGGATGGCTCGCCTCACCGCAAGTGACGCATCGAGGAATTTTGCCGACGTGCTCAGTCGAGCAGCCGCCGGAGAGGAGTTCGAGGTCACCCGCGGTGGCCGGCCCGTCGCCTCGATCGGGCCACCCCGTATCCGACTCACGTCCGCGGAGCGCTTTCGCGAGATCATGCAGACCGCGCCATCTGTCGATGATGACTTCGCCGCCGACCTGCGCAGAATTCGCGTTGATTCCGGCCCTGCCCCAGAGGCGCCGCACTGGCCGTCCTGATCGATACCGACGTCCTCATCGACGCGGAACGCGGCCAGGCATCGCTCGACGACATCACGATCGAAGACTCCGCGATCAGCGTCATCACGGTTTCAGAACTGCTTCACGGCGCGCATCGGGCCACGGGCGCCACTCGATCCCGACGCCTCGCGTTTGCGGAGCACGTACTGACGTCGCTGGCCGTTGTGCCGATCTCTACGCAGGTCGCACGAATCCACTCCGGGATACATGCCGACCTGGCGGCTTCAAGTCAGGTTGTCGGTGCGCATGGTCTCTGGATCGGTGCGACGGCCGTCGCCCATGACCTCGGGGTGATGACCCGCAACGCACAAGACTTCGGGCGAATCTCCGGGCTCCGGGTCATCGCGATTCCCTGACGGTCGCGCGCGACCTGCCGGAGAGGGTCCGCACCTCGTCGATCAGCTTCAGTGGTTCGAGCAGGCGCCGGCTGGCGGTGCCGTCACCACGCCGGTAGCCGAAACGGATATGCGCCTGATCGCGGCATGCCGAGGCGACGGTCGGGAGCGCGGCGCCCGTCCACTCGGGGTGCGAGAGGAGGCGCAGGAGGCGAGCAGACGTCTCGAACGGCACGTAGCCGGATAGGTTCGTCCCGTCGCGCGCCACACACCCGATGTGGAGCGTCCTCTCCGAAAGGAAGCGTCGATGGAACTGAGGATCGAGCTGGTCGCTATCCCGGTATCGGATGTCGACCGAGCCAAGGCCTTCTACACCGAGAAGCTGGGATTCGTTGCCGACCACGACATCCGGGTGAGCGACGACCTGCGTTTCGTGCAGCTCACCCCTCCCGGCTCGGCGTGCTCGATCTGCTTCGGGCAGGGCGTCACCGAGGGGCCCGCCGGGTCGGTGAAGGGAACGCTGATGGTGACCACGGACATCGAGCACGCCCACCGGACGCTGGCCGAGCGCGGCGTCGTGGTGAGCGACATCGAGGACCTCGACTGGGGCAGGTTCGTGTACTTCGCCGACCCCGACGGGAACACATGGGCGGTCCAACAGCTTCCCGACCGACCCGAAGGATCCCACGACTGAAACGTCGCGAAGAAACCACGAAAAGAGGGCGAGCGGGGAAGTGTCGGACGCTTCGACGCGTCGCACCTGAAGGCGCGGTTCGCCATGACCTGTTCCCCGAGCCAACTGGCTCGCCGCACCGACGGATGCCGGCTTCGCCGCCGGGGTGATCGTCGAGTCGACGGGCAACGATCACGCACCACGTGAGATGTTCATCCGACGCCGACCGGGCGCGATCTGACACCCTCGCGGACGTGACCGAGAAGAACGCCCGCCTGGCGATTCGTTTGCGAGGCGTCAAGAAGCACTTCGGGGAGATCCACGCCGTTGACGGGTTCGACCTCGACGTACCCGAAGGCACCTGCGTCGGCCTGCTCGGGCCCAACGGCGCGGGCAAGAGCACGACCATGAAGCTCCTCACCGCCCAGGCCATCGCCGACTCGGGGGAAATCGATGTGCTGGGCTATCGGCTGCCCGGCCAGTCGAAGTCGGCCCGTGCCGAGATGGGTGTCGTGCCTCAGCTCGACAACCTCGACACGACGCTGACCGTTGGCCAGAACCTGACGGTGTTCAGCTACCTGTACCGGGTGCCCCGCGCCGCCCGCCGGGCCGCGATTGAACGGGCCCTCGACATCGCCAAGCTCGGGGACCGACGCGACACGCGGGTCGACAAACTGTCCGGCGGTATGCGGCGACGGCTGCTGATCGCCCGGGCACTGGTGCATCAGCCGCGCCTGGTGTTGATGGACGAACCGACCGTCGGGCTTGATCCGCAGGTGCGCCAAGAGATCTGGGCGCTCATCGACAGCCTGCGCGCCGAGGGCGTGTCGATCCTCATGTCGACGCACTACATCGAGGAGGCCGAGCGGCTGGCCGACACCGTGACGATCATGGATCACGGCCTGGCCATCGCGACCGGGCCGCCG
>JANLSO010000122.1:0-1854 GCA_031362405.1 Thermoleophilia bacterium
ATTTCGAGGCAACGATCGCCGAGTTCGCCGCGCTGTTGAACGCCGCCGCCGATCGGGGCGGGAAGATCCTGATCCCGTCGTTCGCCCTGGAGCGCACCCAGGATGTCCTCTACCACCTGGCCCGGCTGGAGGATACGCACACGGTCCCGGTGCTGCCGGTCTACGTCGACTCGCCCCTCGCGGCCCGCGTCGAGCAGGTCTACGACGCCTGCCACGACGAGTTCTCCGCCGAGGTGCTGATGCACTACCGCAACGGCATCGACCCGTTCGCCCCGAAACACCTGAAGTACACCCGGTCGGTGGAGGAGTCGAAGCAGATCAATGCCTCTAGAGAGGCATGCATCATCATCGCCGGCTCGGGAATGATGAGTGGTGGGCGGATCCTGCACCACTTGCGCGCGCATCTGGACGACCCGAACACGACGGTGATGATCGTCGGCTTCCAGCCCCAGGGCGGGATCGGCCGCCGGCTCGTCGACGGCGATGACACCGTCCGGATCCTGGGGCAGGAGGTCTCCGTCAACGCGACGGTGGCGACGGTCGGCGGCCTGTCGGCGCACGCCGACCGCACAGAATTACTCGACTGGGCATCCGGCGCGGGCCCCGGCGCCGAGTTCCGTCTCATCCACGGCGAGGTGGACGTCATCAAAACTCTCGCCCAGACGCTTTCGGCCCGCGGCCAAACGGCCGTGGCCCAACCGAGCGAGGTGGCGATCCCCGGTCGCGGACATCGCGAAGAAGCCGGCGAGTAAACGCGCCGCCAACCGGTTTCCTCGAAGTGCTGATCTTGACCTCGCCGAGCGTGGCGTAGAAACTACGAGCCGTCGTCGTGCGCTTCCGCACAAGTCACCACGGACTCCGCGAGGCTCGAATGCACCACACCCGTCGTCCTTTGGCCCGCCGGCCCATCGGTCGAGTCGTTGCGGCCAGCGCCGCCGCGATGATCGCAGGCGCCGCCTTTGGCGCGGCAACCGGAGTCGCTCAGGCCAAGAAGAAGATCGACCCGGCGGTGCTCGCGCTGAAGAAGACGCCGACGACATCGAGCCCGATCGTGGTATCGAGCAACGACAAGCTCATCTGGGCCGTGAACCCCAAAGGCAACGGCGTCGTGGTGATCCGCGCCCGTGACAACAAACTGCTGAAGAAGATCGCGACCGGCAAGGAGCCGCACAGCATCGCCCTCGATCCGCTGGGTCAGTGGGCCTTCGTCGCGAACACGGCCGGCGGCACGGTCACGGTCATCAGGATCTCCAACCCGAACCCGAACACGTTCCGTGCAGCGGTTGCCCGAAAGATCGGGAACAAGGGCTCGTTCACGACGGGTGCCGAGCCGTGGAACATCGTTGCCTCGCCCGATGGGCAGCGTGTCTTCGTGGCCAACGCCGGGCAGGACACCATCACGGTTTTGGATGCACGTACGCCGCGCGTCATCGGGCACGTCAACGTCCGCACGAGCCCGTGTAACTCCGAAGATCCGAACCGCGTCGTTCAGCCACGCGGCCTGGCGGTGACGGGCAACAGCAAACGCCTCTACGCCACGCGCTTCTTCTCGATAGTCCCGGCCGGCGGCCAGCAGGGCACCGACACGGGCCGCGTCGGCGCCGTCTGCCGGGTCGACATCGACACGAAGTCGACCCGGATTTCCCGCTACCGGCCGATCCAGGGTATCCGCCTTTCACCGCAGGTCACCGGCTTCACGATCGACTCCAACGGCGACACGGTTCCCGACGCCACCTCGGCATTCCCGAACCAGCTGCAGAGCATCGTGATCCGCGGTAACTCGGCCTACCTTCCGAACGTCGCCGCCTCACCGAGCGGCCCGCTGAAGTTCAACGTCGACACCCAGGCCTTCGT
>JANLSO010000192.1:0-1517 GCA_031362405.1 Thermoleophilia bacterium
GACACCTGGCGAAACGTCTGCGACGACCTCGAGCGAATGCACCTGGTCAGCATGCAGACGCCCGATGGGACCGTCGCCCAGCGCTCGCTCACCACCCCCGGCCGGCGCGCCATCCTGGCCAAGCTCGGCCTTCCCGAGCCGGCCCGCTACTTCTCCTTCACGCCCGCCCCAGACTGATCCGGGGGCCCGCCCGGGCCCCGCTGGGCAAGCCGAGGCCGTAGATACACGCCCATCACCGGGACTTTCGCTCGTTCTCCCTGCTCAGAGGCCGCTTTCGCGCCTCAGTCACGCCCCTCACCTGTCGAACTCCGGGAAGGGTGTCGAGCGCTTTGCTGATCTCGCCGGCCGCCCCGCCGCCCTTTCGCCAACCGAGGTCCTCGGCCGTTGCCTCGAGGGCGAAGGGGACGTGGCGCTCATCGACATCTCCGCCCTCGCGCCAGCGCGAGCAGACCCAGACGATCACGTCGAAGGCGAGGGCGCCGATCGGCGGTCCGGAATCGACGCGTTGGACCAGACCGAGCTGACCGGTGGCGTCGAGCAGGCGCACCAGCTCCCCACCGGCCGCGACCTGGACCGACCCGGAGCGCCACAGGCCCTTCCGGGCGAGGTTGGTCTCCACGCAGGCGCGATCTGAGGCGAGCCCGAGCGCTCGTGGCGGCGCAAGGACCGTCTCTGCGGCAAGCGCCCCAGGGTCGCAGGTCGGCTCGGCCGCCGCGGCGGCCGCCTTGCGCGCCTGGGATGGGTCCCGCGCGAGGCCCCGCTCGACGAGCGCCCGGAGGTCCGGGTCGTGCGTCGTCGGAGACTCCGGCAGCGTGTTCATCGCCCCACCGGGGTGGCAACGGGGTGGCAACGAGACTGGCAGAGCCAGCGTAGGAACGCGGAGCCACCATCGGGCTGAGGTCCCGGTCCGCAAGCGAGAATCGCGAGGTGCCAAGAGTCGCCTCGAGAGCGCTTCCGCCTACTCTTAATCCCAAGGTCGAAGGTTCAACCTTTCACGGCCCACTCGCGGTATCGCCTTGTTTCTGGGATTGTTGCAAGCCCGATCAGGCCGAATCGTAGAGCAGGGGGATTGATAGTCCCCTGCGCGCGCGTTGGGAAGTTTCGCGTGAGGGGCTTCCCAAGATGAGGGTCTGGTTGATGAGGAGCGGCCCGCTCCCTGCGAGGAGTGCCGTCAGCGCCCGGCGTCGCTCGACTGCCAGGCCACGGACCCAGCCGATCGCGAACCAGGCTGCGACGATGCCGACGAACATCGGCACCGCCCACGTGGCGGCCGTCCCGCAACTCGCGGCAGTGTGGCGCAGGGCATGGAAGCCCACCCACGTCACCCCGGCCCTCTCCGCCGCCGGCTTGAGTCAGCGATAGCCTCGCGCACCTCCAGGCATCAACCCGCGCCCATCTCGACCGCGGTCGGTGATCCTCGCAGCGGTGGCGGACGACAGAACCTGAGCCGGTCAGTCGGCAGGTGGCTCACGAGTCAATTGGCTCACGAGTCAATTGGGCTCGCCGCGCCGCGGCGA
>JANLSO010000193.1:0-16199 GCA_031362405.1 Thermoleophilia bacterium
GGGCACCCCCGCACCGCGAACCCGACCCGGGCGTGGCCGCTAGGCTCAGTCGGTGAGCGCACCCCGACCGATCCTCATCCATGGCGCCGGAGCGGATGCCTCGCTGTGGGTCGGCCAGGACGGCCGATTCCCCGGGGCTGCCGCGGTGTCGCTGCCGGGACACTCGGCCGGTGACGCCTTCGACGAGGCCGATGCGGCGATCGAGTGGCTCGCGCGGATCCTCGAGGCGGTGCCCGCTCCGCGCGTTCTCGTCGGCCACGACCTCGGCGGCCTGCTGGCGATCGAAGTCGCCCTCGCGCGGCCCGATCTGGTCGCCGGCCTGATGCTCACCGGCGTGGCGACGCGGCTCCCGGTGGCCGACGGGGCGTTGGCGCGGATCGGCGCCGACTTCGCCGGCGAATGCCGCCGGGTCGTGGAATCGGCAACGATCGACCCCGCCGGAGCGGGCGGCCAGGCGCTCGCCAACTCGCTGAGCGAGGCGGGTGCGCAAACCCTCGCCGCCGACTACGCCCTGTGCCGTGAGATCAACCTCGACGGCAGGTTGGGCGATCTCGTGCCACCGACGCTCGTCATCGGCGGGGCCGACGACACCGTGACGCCGTTCGCGACAAGCCAGGACCTCGCCGAGCAGATCCCCCACGGGGGCTTGATCCTCGTCGAAAACGCGGGTCACCTCGTGATGACCGACGCCGCCGGCACCTTCAATCTCCTGCTCGCGGCGTTCCTGGCCCGACTCGAGCTGACGCTCGCCGAAGAATGACCGGCGGGGACGCAGCACGCGACCTCGTGCTCGTCCTCAACCCCCGGGCGACGCGATCGGGGAGGTACGTTCGGGGCCTGCTGGTGCGTGAGCTCTCTCGATATGGACTCGCGGAGGTCGTCGTTTCGCGGGCACCCGGCGACGCTGCCGTCGCTGCGCGAGCGGCCGTCGCCGGGGGAGCACGCGCGGTGGTCGCACTGGGCGGCGACGGCACCGTGGGTGAGGTCGCCGGTGCGATTGCCGGGAGCGGTGTTGCGCTGTGCCCGATCCCGGGCGGGTCGACAAACGTCTTCGCCCGGAGCATCGGTTGGCCGGTCAGCCCGGCGAGCGCGATTGCCGCGACGGCGACCGCGTTGGCCCTTCCCCCGCGCCTCGCCCATCTGGGTGTGCTCACCACCGAGTCGGCGCGGCGGGTGTTCTGCGTCAACGCGGGCGTAGGCCTTGATGCCGCCACCGTCACCTGGGTCGAGGATCACCCGCGCGCCAAACGTCGCCTGCGCCAGGCGAGCTTCGCCCTCGGGGCCGCCAGGGCGGGTCGTCGGTCGGTGAAGATCGCCCCTCAGCTCGACGTGACCATCGGCGAGGGCACTCCGATTCGTGTGGCGGCGCTGATCGCCGCCTGCGGTGCGCCCTATGCCTTCGCGGGTTCGCGGCCCTTTGATCTGCTCCCGAACGCGCATCACGACGGGCCACTGGAGTGGATGGCGCTGCTCGACACCACCCCGCGTCAGGCGGTGCAGATCGTTGCGCGGGCGCTGCAGGGCGCCGCCCATATGGCGCACCCGCTGGTCGTCGGGGGGCTCACCAGCGACGTGATCCGCATCGACGCGCGGTCTCTGGTCGCGGTGCAGACCGACGGAGAGCCCCTCGGCGCGGCGCGGCTCATGGAGATCACCCGGGGGCCGGCGCTGCAGGTGCTGTCACCGTCCGCGGGCCTTCGACTACAGGTCGCGAAGACCCCCTGACTCAAGTCACAGGGTGAGCGGCCGAACCTAGAGGGGTGGGGGCGAGGTACGCCCCGACGTCCGCGAGCAGGGAGGCTCAACCGTGACCACGAATGGTCCTGATCCACGTGCCGCCGCCAAGGGTTTCCTTGCGCTGGTGCTCGACATGGCACGAGTGGATCCGCATCGGCGGCCCACCGCGGACATGATCCGCTGGTACCGCGAGCTGTCGAGCAAACTCGGCGCGTCGGTCAGCAGCCCGACGAGCAACCGCGATCTCCTTGACGCCGCCCTGCGTCTGGAGAGCCTTGCGCACCGCGCCGCGGGCGACCCCCTGCCGGACCGCTCCCTCGAAGCCCAGGAGCTGGGCGGCAAAACGCCGGCGTAGCGGCCCGGTTGTCCTCAGCCCTCGGGCTGGCGGAGGGTCGTCGATGAGGGAAAGAAACGCGGCTGGCTGATAGACGGGAAGCCGATCTGCGAGCGCGATGAGAACGCGATCGCCGGTAGCCAGCATCGCCCTCCGCGCCTCGGCGAGGGCGATCAAATAGTCGTCGCCGGGCTCGGATGCCGTTATCGAGGGTGCTGCCTCAGGATCCGAAACGGGTGTCGCACGCCGGAGTAGTCCCGAATGGCGATCGCATCCGACGCGCCGATCCGGCGGGCAATCTTCGGGTATCCGAGGACGCGGTCGATTTCCGCAAGAAGCGCAAGGCTCACGACGAGCTCGAACGCTCCGTCACGCCACACGCGGACCAGTTGGGCCGGCGTACCGCGTGGCGAGAGGAACGCCGAGATCAGAACGTTCGTGTCGAGTACGGCGCGCATCGCGCGAACGCGCTACCGACGACCCCGGCGTGTCTCGGCGATCGCCTCCTGAACAAGCGCGCGCGCCGCGGTCCTCATCCATCTCGTTCTGAGCCCAAAGGCGATCAAGCAGATCGAAACCCAGATCACGGCGAAGGGCGCGCTCGATCACCTCTGCGTCGGCTCGGCCGTCTCGGGCAGCCCGAACTCGGAGGGCCCGGAGGAGGTCCTCGTCGATCAAGATTGTGGTGCGAACGCGAGACACAGATCAGTGATAGCGCTTTGATGCGTGTATGCGTAGATGCGAATGACCGGAGGCGCAGAACCTGGGCCGGGGCGCGAAGCCTCATCTCGGGTTCGCCCACGTTGAGTCTGGTGCCAGACACCAGACTCAACGTCTTCTGGGCTTCCACGCCTCGCCGCGAGCCACGCCCCGCTGTTTGTTTTTGCGTCCCGGGCACCGGGGTTACGTATCTATCCGTCGCGGCGGGCCCAGCCGAACTTCAGCAGGGGGGTCGCGAGAGCGCCCGCGAGGGCGGCGCCCAGGATGATGGCGGCGAAGAGGCCGACGTACGCGCTGAGGATGGTGATCGCGGCGGCGGCGGTGACGGCCAGCACCAGCGTGCCGATGACGCTCAGGCGTTGACCGGCCGCGCTCCCGAGGCCCAGCCACCGTGCGGCCCTCGTCGTGGCGACACGGAACGACGCCATGGGCGCGTTAGCTCGGCGCGCCGGAGGTCGGGGACATCATCGCGGCGCCCGCGCCGGCGGCTTCGCGGTGGGCGCCGAGCCGGCGGAAGCGTTCGCGGCGCTGACGGCGGCGCTCGACGGGTGTGAGGGCCGAGAGCTCGCGGATGGTGCGTGAGAGGTAGCCGTCGAGCAGGCGGGCGGCCTCATCGGGGTCGCGGTGCGCGCCGCCGTCCGGCTCGGGGACAACGGCATCTGCGATGCCCCACCGGTAGCAGTTGGCGGCTGTGGGCTTGAATGCCGCGGCGGCCAGACGGGCCTTGCCGCCGTCGCGCCACAGGATCGCCGCACCGCCTTCGGGGGAGATCACCGAATAGGTCGAGTTCTCGAGCATCACGACACGGTCGGCGACGCCAAGGGCAAGGGCCCCGCCGGAGCTGCCTTCACCGATCACGACGGCGACGCTTGGCACGTTGAGCCGCAGCATCATCTGCATCGACCGGGCGATCGCCCCGCCTTGGCCGCGTTCCTCTGCGCCCGAGCCGGGGAAGGCACCCGGGGTGTCGATCAGGGTGACGACCGGTGCCCCGATCTTGTTGGCGAGCTCCATGACCCGCATTGCCTTGCGGTAGCCCTCAGGGCTGGCCATGCCGAAGTTGCGGTACGCCCGGTCTTGGGCGTCGCGCCCCTTCTGATGACCGATCACCACGATCGGAGCGCCGTTGTAGCGGCCCACACCCGCGACGATCGCGGAGTCGTCGCTGTGGGCGCGGTCGCCGTGAAGCTCCTCGAAGTCGGGCATCAGGCGAGAGATGTAGTCGAGCGGATAGGGCCGGTCGGGGTGCCGGGCCAGTTGGATGGCGTCCCAGACGTCACCCGATCCGGGCTCAGAACCGGCGATCCGGTCGGCAAGGCGACGGACGAACTTCGGGGCGTGGCGGGTTCTCATCGCGCATGTCCTCCGCGAATGACGCCGTCGACGATCTTGCGCGAAAGGGCCGGCAGAGCCTGGGCGACCCGCTGGGCACGTTCGGTTCCGTTCTGGGCCAGCTGAGCCACGAGGGTGCCCGGCGCTTCCGCAGGCCGCTCGAGGATTCCCAGAAGGCGGCCGATTCGGCCGGCCAGCTGGCGCCGGTCGACGACCGCGTCGACCTGACCGCGAGCCAGCTGGGTTTCGGCCAGACCGAACTCGGGCGGAAGCTTTTCGCGGGTCGTCTGCTCGATGACGCGTGGGCCGGAGAAGGCGATCAGCGCCCCTGGCTCGGCGTAGGTGACGTCGCCGACCGAGGCAAACGATGCCCACACACCACCGGTGGTCGGGTGCGCCAGAACGACGATGAACGGGACGGCCGCGTCGTGGAGCTCGTCGAGCCCGACGATCGTCTTGGCCATCTGCATCAGCGCGATGACGCCTTCCTGCATCCGGGCGCCCCCGCTGGCGGTGACGGTGATGAAGGGCACGCGCCGCTCGGCGGCCCGCTCACAGGCGCGGGCGAACTTCTCGCCCACGACCGAGCCCATCGACCCGCCGAGGAACGAGAAGTCCATGACGGCACTGATGCACGCGTGACCACCGATCGCCATGTCACCGACGACCAGAGCCTCCGTCGCGCCCGAACGCTCTGCCTTGGCGACGCGATCGGGGTAGGGCTGCAGATCGACGAACCGAAGCGGGTCGCCGGCGCGCAGGTCCGGCCAGAGCTCGGTCCACTGGGCGTCGTCGGCCAGTTGATCCATGCGTTCCCGCGCGGCGACCGGGAAGTGGTAGCCACATGCCGCGCACACCCGCAGGTTGCGCTGCATCTCCTCGGCACGGAAATGGCTGTTGCACCGTGGGCACGCGCGCTCGTCGACCGGCATGCGCTTACCCGCGGGCGCCTCGGCACGACCGCGCAGCTTGTCGATGGAAATGGAGATTTGTCGACGGGCCACTGAGGGATCCTACGACTTACCGTCGGTCGGGGTCGCCACCGACTCGAGCCAGCGTTCGACGCTCGCGCGATAGGTGGGCACGAGCTGCGTCACCGGGCGGGCGGTGAGGATCGCCCGGGCGGCGTCGGCGGGCGTGCGGCCGCGCAGCCGCAGCACCGCGTAGGCCACCAGCACCGAACGGCGGCGGCCCTGTTGGCAGTGGATCAGCACGCCGGCGTTCGGGTCGTCGTCGAGCACACGCGCGGCCCACAGCGCGGCGGCCGACCAGGCCTCGGGTGACTGCGACTTGCCGTTGTCCCACATCGGCGCGTGGGCGACGTTGTCCGTGCCGAGAATCGCGCGTTCGGACCAGAGATCCTGCGAGACGACTGTCTGGATCGCCGCCCGACAGTTGACGGCGTGTGTCACGCCCTGGGCCGGAAGGCCTTCGGCGTCGTCACCAACCGGCATCGCGCCGACCGCGATGCGCTCTTCGGGAATCCATGTGAGGCCCCGCACTCCGTCGTGGGGGTGGTAGAGCCGGGTCGACCACCGATGCCAGGTGGCGCGCGGGCCCGAAAGGCGGGGGGGGCTCAGGCGTCGGCCCTCGTCAGCACCAGCGCCGCGTTGTGACCACCGAAACCAAACGCGTTGGAGATCGCGGCCGAGAAACCGGCGTCGCGGGCAACGGACAGCACGTGATCGACTCCGCCGCAGTCGGGATCGAGTATTCCCACGTTGATCGTCGGGGGGACGCGGCCGTCACGAAGCGCCAGCGCGGTGAATGCCGCCTCGACTCCGCCCGCGGCACCCAGGCAGTGCCCGGTCATCGACTTGGTCGAGCTGACCAGGCAGCGGGCAGCGGCCGCGTCGCCCAGCGCGAGGCGGATGACGCGCACCTCGTTGGGATCGCCCACCGGGGTGGATGTGGCGTGGGCGTTGACGTAGCCGATGTCCTCAGGGGCCACGCCGGCATCGGCAAGAGCCATCCGCATAGCCCGCGCGGGAGCCTCGCCGGTCGGGTCGGGCTCGGTGAGGTGGTGGGCATCGCCTGACAGCCCGTACCCCGACAGCTCGGCGTAGATCGTCGCGCCCCGGCTTTGGGCGTGGGCGAGGTCTTCCAGCACGAGCACCGCGCCGGCCTCGCCCATCACGAAACCATCCCGGTCGGCGTCGAACGGACGACTCGCAGTGGCGGGATCATCGTTGCGCGTCGACAACGCCCGCATCGCGGCAAAAGCGGCGATGCCGATCTCGGTGACCGAGCATTCGGCACCGCCGGCAAGCATCACGTCGGCGCGGCCCAGACGGATCGCATCGGCCGCTTCGCCGATGGCGTGATTGCCCGATGAGCAGGCGCTGACCGTGCACAGCAGCGGGCCCTTCAGGCCCAGCTGCATCGACACCTGGGCAGCGGCCATGTTCGGGATCATCATCGGGATGAAGAGTGGAGACACCCGGTCGCTGCCACGCTCGAGCATGATCGTCGTCTGCTCGACGAACGTCGACAGACCCCCGATGCCGCTGCCGATGAAGGCGCCGATGCGGTCACCGAGTGCGCCCGACGCATCGATGCCGGCATCGTCGAACGCCAAACGTGCCGCGGCGACCGCGACCTGGCTGAACCGGTCCATCCGGCGGGCCGCACGGCGGTCCATGAAGTCGCCGGGATCGAAGTCGTCGATCTCACAACCGATCTGTACGCCCATATGTGAGGCGTCGAACGCCGAGATCGTGCTCGCGCCCGATTGACCGGCGAGCGCGTTGCGCCAGGTGTCCTGCCAGCCGATGCCGATGGGAGTGACCATCCCGATGCCCGTGATCACCACACGGCGACCCGGGCGTTGATTCATCGGCTCGCTCACATCGCCAGCCCACCGTCGACCGGAAGCACCGCCCCGGTGACAAACGCCGCCGCGGATGAGCACAGGAACGACACGACACCGGCGATGTCGCCGGGCTCACCGAGGCGGCCGAGCGGCGTGGCCGAGAGAATCCCCGTGCGCTGGTCGTCTGACAGGCCGGAGGTCATGTCGGTCGAGATGTAGCCGGGGGCGACGGCGTTGACGCGCACTCCGCGCCCGCCCGCCTCGCGCGCCAGCGACTTCACCATGCCGACCATGCCGGCCTTGGAGGCGGCGTAGTTCGCCTGCCCGGCGTTACCCATGAGGCCGACGACCGATGAAACGGCCACGATGCTCCCCGCGCGGCGTTTCAGCATTCCCCGCAGCGCGCCGCGAGCAACGTAGAACGCCCCGGTGAGGTTGGTGTCGATGACCGCGTTCCAATCGTCGGCCGACATCCGCACAAAAAGGCCGTCGCGGGTGATCCCCGCGTTCAGGACCACCGCATCGAGAGGGCCGAGCGCCTCCTCGCAACGTTCAACGAGGCCCGCCGCCTCGGCCTCGACCGCGACGTCGCCGCCACGGGCGACGGCGCGTCGGCCGATCGCCTCGATCTGAGCGACCACGGCCTCGGCCGCACTGGCATCGTGGGCGTATCCGACCGCGACGTCGAAGCCGTCGTTGGCCAGAGAGAGGGCGCAGGCGGCACCGATTCCACGGCTTGCGCCGGTGACCAGAGCAACGCTCATGCCACGAGCGCGGTGAGGTCGGCGAGGGTACCGATCTGAACGGACACGGCGTCGCGGTTTACACGCTTCACCAGGCCCGAAAGGACGCGACCCGGGCCAAGCTCGATAAACCGCGTGGCGCCGCGGACCAGAGCCTCCTCGACGGCGGCGCCGAAACGCACCGGTGCGGTGAGTTGCGCCAGAAGGACCTCCTGAAGGCGTGTCGCCGGCTCGATGGCGCAGGTCGTGCTCGACAAGAACGGAGGGTCTGGTGCCATGGGAGCCCAGGCCGCAAGAGCGGGCGCCAGGCGCGCCGCGGCCGGCTGCATGAGGGGTGAGTGAAACGAACCGGCGATCTGCAGGCGGGCGGCTTTCGCTCCGCGGTCGCCGACAATGTGAAGGAGTCGATCGACGCCCTCGAGGGTTCCTGAGACCACCACCTGGCCCGGGCAGTTGTAGTTCGCCGGCCAGACGTCTCCGGCCTCGGCGCACAGCGCGTCGGCTTCGTCATCAGAGCTTCCGAGAAGGGCGGCCATCGCGCCGGGTCGGGCGATCGCGGCCTCCTGCATTGCCGCCCCACGCTCGGAGACCAGGCGCATCGCATCGGCGAAGCTGATGGCCCCGGCCGCTACGAGAGCCGAGTATTCGCCGAGGGAATGGCCCATGACGAGTTCGGCGCTCTGGCCGTGCTCGCGGGCCACCCGCCACGCGGCGACCGAGGTGGCAACGAGCGCCGGCTGGCAGATGTCGGTTTGGGTGAGCCGCTCGGACGGGCCGGTGAAGCAAATCTCCGAGAGTGGGTAGCCGAGAACATCGTCCGCCTCCTCGAAGACCTCGCGTGCCGAGACGAACGCGCGAGCGAGCTCGGAGCCCATGCCCACCGACTGGGCGCCTTGGCCGGGAAACATGAAGACGTTCATGCGGCCTTCGTTGCCACAATCGGCTCGTACCGCACCAGTGCGGAACCCCAGGTCAGGCCGGCTCCGAAGCCGACCAGCAGCATCAGGTCACCGGGCTTCAGGTAACCCTGATCCCGAGCCTCCACCATCGCCAGCGGAATCGATGCGGAGCTGGTGTTGCCGTAGCGATCGAGGTTGTTGAAGACCTTCGACTCGTCGATGCCGAGCCGTTTCACCGCGTGATCGATGATGCGCTGGTTCGCCTGATGGGCAATGAGCAGGTCGACCTCGCCGATGTCCATTTCGAGACTCTCCAGAAGGCGCGTCGCCGACTCTTCCATTACGCGTGTCGCGAAACGAAAGACCTCGCGCCCGTTCATCTGCAGGTACGCGTCCGCACGCTCAAATGGCGCCCACGGCGGGTGACGGGTGCCTCCGACCGGGAGAATCAACTGGTCGCACCCGCTGCCGTCGGCCCCGAGCTCGAAGCCCAAAAGGCCTCCGGTGGTCTCCTCATCGCCACGCACCAAAAGCGCGCCGGCGGCGGCGTCGCCAAAGAGAATGCACGTGGCGCGATCCGTGGGATCGGTGACGCGCGTCATCGTTTCCGCCCCGACGATGAGCACGTTGTGGGCAAGGCCCGACTCGATCAGCCCGGTGCCCTGCGCCAGGCCGTAGACGAAGCCACTGCAGGCGGCCTGGAGATCGAATGCCGCCGCCGCGTGGGCGCCGATCGCGTTGGCGGTGATTGCCGCGACCGACGGGAAGAGATGATCCGGCGTGCAGGTGGGCACGATCAGGACATCGAGGTCGGCGGCGTCGACGCCGGCGTCGGCAAGGATCGCGCGGGCGGCGGCGGTCGCCAGATCACTCGTGGCCTGGTCGTCGGGCGCGACACGCCGTTCGCGGATTCCGGTGCGGCTGAAGATCCACTCGTCGGTCGTGTCGACGATCTTCTCGAGATCGGCGTTGGTCAGGACGCGCTCAGGCACGTGTGCGCCCATCGCGGCGAGGCGGGCGCGCCCACGGACCCCGTTGCGGACGGCAATCATTCATCGACCTCCTGCTCGACCAAGGCGAAGGTGATCTGCGCCTCGGCGGCGACGGCATCGCCCACACGGGCGACGCCCTCTCCACGACCGATCGGCCCCCGGACGCGTGTCAGATGCGTCTCGAGGTCGAGCACGTCGCCGGGGAGCACGGGGCGTCGAAAGCGCACCCGATCGATCCCGGCGAACATCGCCAGTTTGCCGTGGTTGTCGGGGTTGCTCATCGCCGCGAGCGCACCGGTTTGGGCCAGCGCCTCGACGATCAGAACCCCTGGCGTGATGGGGTTGCCCGGGAAATGGCCTGCATAGAACCACAAATCTCCGCGCAGCCGCCAACGTGCGCGGGCCGAGACGCCGGGCTCGAGGGCGACGATCTCGTCGACGAAGAGAAATGGCTCGCGATGAGGGAGCAGGTCTTTGGGATCAGGAAAGGGCACGTTCCGTCCCCGATGGTAGTGAACGCGTCGGCGCGTTATCGATCGAGGCGGTCGTCGCGGGGTGCGATCCTGGCAAGGATGATGCGGATCGTGTCGATGTTTGCGATGTTCATGCTGGCCGGGGCGGTCACCGCGCCGTCGGCCGGCGCCGCGAGCGCCCGTGTCGTGACGCTCCGCGGGCAGATCGACGTGGTCGACGCGCGGTTCCTCCACGAGCAGCTCGCACAGGCCCAGAGCGAACCGCTGTTCGTCGTGGCCCTCGACTCCGACGGGGGGACCGTCACCGCGATTCGACGGATCGCCGACGACATCCGTAACGCCCAGGTGCCGGTGATCGTGTGGATTGGCCCCGACGGTGCGAAGGCACGCGCGACCGCGCTGGTGATCGCCGCGGCCGCCGATGGTCTCGCCCTCGCTCCCACCGCAACGATCGGTGGAGGCGACGGGATCCTGCGTTCTGGCGGGGATCGTCTCGGGACGAACGACGTCCGCGAGATTCGTGCCCGGGTCGCGGCGACGGCCGTCGATCGGTTCCTGGGTGGCACGCCGCAACTGTCGGGGCGTGAAGCATTCGCGAATCGGATCGCGCTGGTCACCGCCGAGAGCCCCGGCCAACTGCTCGAGCGGATCGATGGGCGCACAGCACGTGACGGCACTCGTCTGCGCACCGAAGGAGTGAGCGCTCGCGCGCAGGCTCCGTCGCAGACGCTGCAGCTCATCGGCCTGATCGCCCATCCGACGCTCATCGCGGCGCTCCTGATCATCGGGGTTGTCGCGCTTACCTACGAAATCGTCGGATCGGGATCGCTGTTCCCGGGAATCGCGCTGTCGGGGGCCGCGCTGGGCGTCGCGGTGGTCGGCCTGACCGTGTTGCCGTTCGCGTGGTCGGGCCTGGGCGTAATGGCCGTCGGCATCGGATTGCTCGTCGTCGAGCTACGCCGGCCGTCGCGTGGCCTGGCTGCGAGTGCCGGTGCGGTGCTGGTGGTCGTGGGCAGCTCCGTGGCGTTCGGTGCCGGAGATCCGGCCCTGGAGCCGTCGGTGTTCGTGACCGGTCCGGTGGCGGCCATCTCGGCCCTGGGTGTTGTGCTGACCGGTCGCGCCACCGCGGCGGCGGGTCAGCAACCGCTGGCCGTCGGCGTGACGACCCTGATCGGCCGGGGTGGGAAGGTCCAGGTCGCCGAAGGTGGTATCTCCCGTGTGATGATTGACGGAGAACGGTGGGCGGTCGTCGATGTGGCGGGGCGCCCGTTGGCGCCGGGTACCGAAGTGCGCGTCGTTCGTGTTCGCACGGACGATCTGACGCTCGAGGTTCGCGTACACAAGGAGTAGTCGGTATGGGTGTTCTCGTGGTCGTGCTGGTTCTGCTCGTTTTGGTGCTCGTCTTCTTGTCGAGCGCCGTCACCGTCGCTAAAGAGTACGAGCGGGGCGTCGTGTTCCGGCTGGGCCGGCTGATCGAGATCAAGGGCCCGGGGCTCTTCATCGTGATTCCCTTCGTCGACAGCGTCGTCAAGGTCGACCTGCGGACGATCACCCTGAACGTGCCGCCTCAGGAGGTCATCACCCGCGACAACGTGACCATCAAGGTGAACGCGGTCGCGTACTTTCGGGTCGTCGAGCCGAAAAAGGCGATCGTCCAAGTGGAGAATTTTCTGGTCGCGACGTCGCAGATCGCCCAGACGACCCTTCGTAGCGTGCTCGGCCAGGTCGATCTCGACCACCTGCTGTCAGAGCGCGACGCCATCAACGAACGCCTCAAGACCATCATCGACACCCAGACGGCTCCCTGGGGAGTCAACGTCTCCGCCGTCGAGGTCAAAGACGTCGAGCTGCCGCAGCAGATGCAGCGCGCCCTGGCGCGCCAGGCCGAGGCCGAACGTGAGCGCCGCGCGAAGATCATCGCCGCCGCGGGCGAGTTCGAGGCCTCGGAGAAGCTGTCTCAGGCGGCACGGGTCATCGCCTCCGAGCCGATCGCCCTGCAGTTGAGGTACCTGCAGACGATCGCCGAGGTCGGAAACTCCGAGAATACGAGCACGTTGATCGTGCCGTTCCCCACCGAGATGCTGAGTTTCCTCAGCGCCGTCGGTGGTGGAAGCGGTGGCCAGAGCGGGAACGGTGCGAGCGGCGGGGCACGTCCGCCCCTGCCTCCTGCGAGTACGGAATAGGAGCGATCATGAGGGCCATCTGGAAGGGCTTCATCAGTTTCGGACTGGTCACGATCCCCGTGAATGTGGGGATCGCCCAACAACGCGACGACCCGAGCTTTCGCACGCTCGTCAGGTCATCGATGCGCCCGGTCAAGCAGAAGCGCGTCGACCCCGACGCCGGAGTCGAGGTCCCCGCCGAAGACACGGTCCGGGGGTTTGAGGTGTCCAAGGGCCGATACGTGATCGTCGAAGACGACGAGCTCGAGCGCTTCGCCGCCCGGCAGGAGAAAACCGTTCAAATCCTCCATTTCGTCGCGCTGGAAGAGATCGACCCGGTCTACTTCGAGAAGGCCTACTGGCTCGAGCCCCAAGAACGCGCCGAGCGGCCGTACGCCCTGCTCGCCGAGGCGATGGCACGCTCCGGCCGCGCCGCATTGGGCCGGTTCGTGCTGTCGACCAAGGAGCACCTGGTTCTGGTGCGGGCCATCGACGGTGTGCTGGCCCTGCAAACGCTTTACTACCCCGAGGACGTCCGCATGGCGGTGCGCGAAGAAGTCTCCGCGCGCCTTGACGGGATCGAGGTCGTCCCCGCCGAGTTGGAGATGGCCGAGCAACTCGTGGCGGGCCTGACCCGCCCATTCGATCCCGAGGCGTACCCGAACGAAACGCGCCGGGCGATCCTCGCGATGCTCGATGCCAAGGCCGATGGCCAGGTGATCGAAGCTCCGCAGATGGGCGGAGAGCCGGCACCCGTGGTCGACCTGATGGCGGCCCTGAAAGCATCGATCGCGGCGACGCAGGCAGCAGCGTCCGAACCGGAATCGCAGGAGCGTAAAGCGTCCTGACGATAGGACCGGCTTTGATGAAGTTCGTACAACCCGCCCATGGCGCGCCCACGACCCGCCTGATTGTGTGCCGAGCCATGAACATCACTCAGAAACATCCAAAACAGGTGCTCCCTGCGATGGCATGTCTCGTCGTCGCCCTCGCGATCGGCGGCGCGGCCGGTGCGAGCGCCACCACCCTGCACGCCTCGGCGCGCGCGCCGTTGTCGCTGACGGCGCTGAAGGTCACCCCGGCCTCCGCAGCGGTGGCCCAGCGCGTCGCCGTCAGCTTTCGCCTGAACCGCGCCGGACGGGTCAGCGTGCTGATCCGCTCCGCCCGCACCGGCAAGGCCGCAGGGGCCTACCCGGTCACCGGGGTCACGGGCCGCAACCGCGTCGCCCTGATCGGCTCCGGCGCACTTCGCGCCAAACTGAAGGCGGGCACTTACCTCGTCAGCGCAAACGGCGGCCGCCAGGCCCAGTACGGCGACGTTCCCACCGTGAACCTGACCATTCGCAGGTAGCGAGTGCCCGACGCGGCGGGCGAACCCTTCGGTTCGTCCGCCGCGGCTACTCCTCTTCCTCGTCGTTGGCGAGGATCAGCGCGACCGAGGCCACGGTGGAGCCGTCGTCGAGATTCATCACCCGCACGCCCGTCGCATCGCGACCCTGCGAGGAGATGTCGCGCACACCCATCCGAATGGTCACCCCGCTGGTGGCCACGGCGACGATCTCGTCGTCCAAACCGACCATGAAGGCGGCGACGACCTTGCCCTTCTTGTTGGTGAGACGGGTGCCGATCACGCCCTGGCCGCCGCGATTCTGGACGTTGAACCGGTCGAGCTGGGTGCGCTTGCCGTAGCCGGCGTCGGTGACGATCAGGATCGCCGTGTCGTCGCGAGCCAGGTCGCAGCTCACGACCTCGTCGGTGGCCTTGAGCTTCATGCCGCGCACTCCGGCGGCCGCGCGACCCATGGCGCGCACGTCTGATTCGTGGAACCGAATCGTCAGACCGCTCCTGCTGACCATGAAGATGTCATCCGAGCCCGTCGTCTCGATCACCCGCACCAGCTCGTCGCCGTCGCGCAGGTTCACCGCGATCAGCCCGTCGCGGCGGCCATTGTCGTAGGCGTCGAACGCCGTCTTCTTGACGACACCCTTGCGCGTCGCGAAGAAGAGGTAACGCTCGGCGGCGAAGTCGCGGGTGTCGATGATCGCCTGGATGTGTTCGCCGGCCTGCAGAGGCAGCAGGTTGACGATCGGCATGCCCTTGGCCGTCCGTTCCCGCTCGGGAATCTCGTGCGCCCGGAGGCGATACACCCTGCCGCGGTTCGAGAAAAAGAGCAGGTACGCGTGGGCAGTCGTGAAGATGATGTGACGAACGATGTCGTCGGTCTTCAGCTTGGCACCGCTCACGCCGCGGCCACCGCGACCCTGGGTCTTGAACGATGCGGCCGAGACCGCCTTGATGTACTGCGCGTCGGTCATGACAACGACGAGTTCCTTGTCGTCGGTGAGATCCTCGATGCTCATCTCGCCGACGTCGAAGGTGATCGGGCAGCGGCGAGGCGTCGCGAACTCGTCCTTGATCCTCGACAGCTCGTCCGTGATGACTTTTCGCAGCACGGCAGGGTCGGCCAGAATCCCCTCGAGCTCGATGATCTGGAGCCGGACGTCGGCGATCTCCGTTTCGATGTCGAGACGGCTCAGCCGGGTCAGCTGCCCGAGCCGCATGTCGAGGATGTCGTCCGCTTGGAGCTCGCTGAACTCGAACGGCGCGGCCATCAGCCCGGTGCGGGCGGCCGACCGATCGTCGCTGGAGCGGATCAGGACGATGATCTCGTCAATGACATCGAGCGCCTTGAGGCGGCCCTCGAGGATGTGTTCGCGGTTCTGGGCCTTGTTGAGCCGGAACTTCGTGCGGCGGGTGATGACCTCGATCTGATGGCGTACATACCCGTTGAGGGCATCGGCCAGGTTGATCGTCCGGGGGACCCCGTCAACGAGGGCCACCATGTTCACCGGAAAGCTCGTCTGGAGTTGGGTGAGCTTGAAGAGGTTGTTGAGGACCACATTGGCGTTGGCGTCGCGCTTCAACGTGATGACGAGCTCGGTCTTGCCACCGGCTGACGAGTCGTTGGCGTCGGCGATGCCGTCGAGGTCTCCCGCGTCGACGAGTTCCTGGATGCGCCCCAGCACCGACGCTCCGCTGGTTTGGTAGGGCAGCTCGGTCACGACGACCTGCATCTGACCGCGCTTGCTCTCCTCGATGGTCGCGGTGGCGCGCATCTTCACGCTGCCGCGGCCGGTCTGGTACGCCTCGATGATCCGCGCGCGACCGAGGATGCTGCCGCCCGTGGGGAAGTCGGGACCCTTGACGAACTGCATGAGGTCGTCCGGGGTGGCCTCGGGGTTACCGATCAGGTGGATCGTCGCGTCGATGACCTCGCCGAGGTTGTGCGGCGGGATGCTCGTCGCCATGCCGACCGCGATGCCCTGGCTACCGTTGACCAACAGGTTCGGAAACCGCGCCGGCAGGACCGCCGGCTCGAGGGTGGTGTTGTCGTAGTTGGGGATCATGTCGACGGTGTCTTCGCCGATGTCCGACAACAGCTGCATCGCCAGCGGGTGCAGGCGGCATTCGGTGTACCGCTCGGCCGCCGCCCCGAAATCCACAGAGCCGTAGTTGCCGTGGAAGTCGATGAGCGGGTGCCGCAGCGAGAACGGCTGTGCCATTCGCACGAGGGCGTCGTAGATCGCTGAGTTGCCGTGGGGGTGGTAGCGGGCCATCGTGTCGCCGGTGACGCGGGCCGATTTGACGTGGGCTCGGGTCGGGCGAAAACCCTGCTCGTCCATGTCCCAGATGATGCGCCGATGCACGGGCTTCAAACCGTCACGCACATCGGGCAGGGCCCGCGACATGATCACCGACATGGCGTAGTCGAGGAAGCTGCGCTCCATCTCGTCTTGAAGCTCGATCGGCTCGACGCCGCCCGCGCCGCCGTCGTTGATGCCGTCGCCCGGAATCTCGGGCGGAATGTCGTTGGCGTAGTCGCTCATCGGCTCACCACCTAGAAGTCGAGGTTGCGCACGTCACGCGCGTTGGTGGTGATGAAGTTCTTGCGACTTTCGACGTCGTCTCCCATGAGCACGCTGGTGATCTCGTCG
>JANLSO010000207.1:0-3681 GCA_031362405.1 Thermoleophilia bacterium
CTAGGTCTCACCCACGAGCCACCACGGGCGCTGGGTCCCGACCGTCGGCGAACTGCTGTCTGCCGCGACCGTGAGAGGGAGTTCCCCGACGCATGGATCCACGCCAGCCGCTTCGACGGAACTGACATCACGGACCCTCGACACGACGGCGATTCACTCCGCGGGCCGACCAATCGGACCGGCGTAGGCGGATGCTTCGCCCTGAACTGCGGTCGCCCTAAACTCACCCGATGTTCGACTCGACCACAGGAAACCAGCGCGAACGCGCGCCGGCAGCCAGCCCTCGATATCCGAGCAGATACGAGGCCGTGGTCGACGAGCTCATCCGCCTCATTCAGCGTTCGCAGCTACAGCCTGGGGCACGTTTGCCGTCCGAGCGAGAGTTGGCGGGCAGTCTTGACGTGAGCCGGACATCACTGCGGCAAGCGCTCACCGTGCTGCGCGTACACGGTCTGGTCGACGTGCGCCCGGGTGCCGGGATCTACCTGATTCGTCCTGTTCATGATCGTATTCGACCCATCTCCCCGGGGGCGGTCGACAGCGTCGGCCTGGCCGATGTGATGGATCTGCGTGAGGCGAGCGAGAGCTACGGTGCCCTCCTGGCCGCCCAGCGTCGTACCGACGCCGACATCGCCGAGCTCGCCTCGGCGAACGAGCAGATGGCACGCGAGATCGAGCGTGGAGAGATCGGTCTCACCGCCGACCGGCGCTTCCATCGCGCCGTGATGCTGGCCGCCCACAGCCCACGGCTGCTGGCGATGACCGACGAGCTCGATGCGGTTCTGCGCCGCGTCGCCGGGGCATCGTTGTCGCGCGCCGGGCAGCCGCCTCGGTCGCTGTCGACCCATCGGCTGATCGTCGAGGCGATCGTTCTTGGCGACGCCGAGCAGGCCCGACGGGTAATGCTCGATCATCTGCTTGTCACCGAGATCGCCGAGGCGCCGCATCAGTCGACGTAAGGGCGTACACGGGCCGGGAGAGATCTTCCGACTCGTGTACGTGGATCAGGCCGGTTCGAGCAGAACCGCCGGTTCGGTCGGGACGTCTCGCCGCCCGAGCGGAACGTAGATTGCCGCTCCGAGGCCGGCGCCGATGAACCACGAGAATGCCGCGGCGTCGTGCAGGGCGGGTACGAGTGCCACGACGATGCTGATCGCGGCCGCGGGCACGAAGGCGATCAGGGCCGTGATGTTCCATCCCTGCCGGTACCAATAACGCCCGGTCGGCGCGTGCGGTAAAGATCTTCGAGTGCGATCTGGCCGCGCTTCACGATGAAGAAGTCCGCCATCATGATCCCGAACAGTGGGCCGAGGACCGCCCCGAGGCACCAAGGAAGTAGTTCACGGCCCAGGCGCTGCCGAAGATGTGCCACGGCATGACGGAACGGCCAGAACGCTCGTGATCAGCTCGCCCCGCCGAAAATTGATGTGCTTCGGGGCCACATTCGCGAGGTCGTACGCGGGCGAGACGTAGTTCGCCACGATGTTGATGCCGATGGTCGCGATCACGAGCGAGATGGCGCCGATGATCGCAACGGCGGTGTTGTCGATCCGGGCGACGATCTCCACGGGGTCACGAATCGCCTCTCCGAAGACAACCACGCTGCCGCCGCCGTAATGAGTGTCAGGACCGAAAAGATGGCCCAGTTGATGGGCAGCCCGAGCATCGTGCCTTGGCGCACCGTTCGGTCGTCAGGCGCGAATCGACTGAAATGCAGTAGTCGAGCATCAGAGCCGAGAAGCACGAGACCAAAGGCCGATGACGGTGAAGAACGCCAGCCACGCCTCACCGCCGAAGACGGCCGTGGAAAGGTTCCCCACACGTCGAAGTCGGCCTCGAACAGCACCCATACCGCAAGCGCGATCATCACGACGTAGACCAGCGGATGCGAGATAGGTCTGGATGCCGTACCCGGCGGTGCCGATGACGGCGCGGATGAGGGCGGGTAGATTCGCGCCCAGAACACCGAACGACACCCGGGCGATCACCGGATACGGGACGCCGAGCCGCTGGCCCGCTCGCCCCGACAAGAGCATCAGCCCGACAACGATGCCGACCCCGACGAGCATCGCGATGCCCACGACCCACGAGGCCAGACCGAGAAAGAGCAGCCCGGCAGCAAACGTGTAGCCGCCGATCGAGTGAACGTCGGACATCCACATGGCAAAGATGCTGTAGGTGCCCCAACTCCGGTCCGAGGTCGGTGCAAGATCGTCGCTGTAGAGGCGATCGGCAGCGTCTGGGGGTCGTTGCGGGCCGCCGATCGGTGGTGCGGTGGTCGTAGCCACGGGCATCATCCTCCTTATGCGTGGATGGGCAGATAAGGGTTCTTCGACTGTGTGTCATCGTCCCGACACCCGGCCGACACGGGCTACGTGCATGGGTACCAATCGGGTTCATTTTTGGTAGGACCAATGTCCAAACTCGCGTTGGCGCGGTGGGTCGAATCTCCCCAACCAGTGGACATTCGTGCATGATGGCCGCGTGACGACGCATCGCCTTTGTGGTTGGACCAAATCCCCCAGGGCGGAGGCGAGACGCCACTGCGGCCTCAGGTTCAGGGCTCCCGGTTGAGGTTCGACGTCGTGGTCCGCGGAGATGCCTCGGACATCGGTGTCGTGGATGGGATGATCTCCGCCATCGAGGCTGACCTGGAAGGGACCGCCCGCGAGGAAGTCGATGCCCGTGGCCTGCTCGTGCTACCCGGGGCGATCGACGCACACGTACACATCAACGCCCCCGGCCGCACCGCCTGGGAAGGCTTCGGGCCGGGCAGCCGCGCCCTCGCGGCAGGCGGAGTGACCTGCTTTGCCGACATGCCCCTGAACGCCCATCCCCCAACCATCGACGGGGCGGCATTCGACGCGAAAGTGGACGCCGCATCGGGGGTATCGCTTGTCGATTTCGCACTCTGGGGCGGGCTTGTGCCAGGAAACCTGCACCGCCTGGAGGAACTCGCCGAGCGCGGGGTGGTCGGCCTCAAGGCGTTCATGAGCCCCAGTGGCATCGACGATTTTCCCTTCGCGGACCCGGAGACGCTCGTCGCCGGGATGGAGCGCGCGGCCGCGCTGGGCCTCCCGGTCGCCGTTCACGCTGAGGACCCGGGCATGACCACCGCGCTCGGCGCCGAGGCGGTGGCGCGGGGGCACGTCAGCATGGCCGATTGGGCGGCGTCCCGACCGGTCGAGGCCGAGTTGCGGGCGATCCGCCTCGTCCTCGACATCGCCGCCGATACCGGTTGTCGCATTCACATCGTCCACATCTCCAGTGGCGCAGGGGTGCGACTGGTGCGCGACGCCCGCACGCGGGGCGTTGACGTGACCTGCGAGGTCACCGCCCACCATCTGCTTTTGGGCGAGGAGGACGCGGAGGCACTCGGCCTGTTGGCCAAATGCGCTCCCCCGCTGCGAAATGCGACCGAGCGCGCGGCGCTCTGGACGGCCCTGCGGGCGGGCGAGATCGACCTGGTGGCCTCCGATCACTCCCCGTCGCCGGAGGCGCTCAAGCAGGGAAATGCCTTCACCGCATGGGGCGGCATCTCCGGCTGCCAGACCACCTTGCCGCTCCTATTGACCCACTCTCCCGAACTCGTACCCCGCGTGATGGGGCCTGCGTCGGCGTCGCTCTTGGGTCTACCCGGCAAGGGTCAGATCACCGTCGGCGCCGACGGTGATCTGACCC
>JANLSO010000011.1:0-38137 GCA_031362405.1 Thermoleophilia bacterium
CCGGTGCCAGGCACCGGTGGTGACAGTTTGGGCGGAAGAACGCCTGTGCCAAGGCGTTTCTGGGCGTAGTGAGGGCCGTCTATGGCAGAGATGCGCAACCCGTGGGTGGTGCGTTTGTCACCTCCGGTGCCTGGCTGTTCATGCGCGACGGTGGTGGTGGGTCAAGCCATGAGGCGTTGCGGCCGATGACGTAAATGGCGGTCTACGTCCGCCGTGCGCGCAACGCAAAGGCAGACGGGTGAAGGCGATCAACCGGCGGGCCGCCCAGGGCGGCTTTTCCCTCATTGAAGTCCTTATCGGGATCGTGGTCCTCGCGATCGTCGCCGGTGCGATCGCCCAGGGCTTCGCGAGCTCGAGCGCCACGATCGGACGGTCGCGGGTCGACACCGCGGCCAGCACGTTGGCCTCGGCGCGTCTCGATCAGACCCATCGCGCCTCCTATGAAGATGTCGGCACCGTCGGGGGCAACCCGCCGGGCGTCTTCGTCGCTGACGAGACGCGGACGGTGTCGGGCACGCGCTACGCGATCACCACCAGCGTTGAGTTTGTCGACGATCCCGCGCTCGGGCAGCCGCGGACGTACGTGAACTACAAGAAGGTCACCGTCACGGTGACGCCGCAGGTCCCGAACCCGAAGCCGATCACCGAGACAACGGTTATCTCGCCGCCATCATTCGGGGCGATTGCCGGCAAGGCCACTGCCGTGATCACGGTGCGCGATGCGATCACCGACGAGCCGTTGAGTGGCGTTTGGGTAACCGTCGACGGCAGCACGTCGGCCAGTCGCACCGGCCGCAGCGATTCCACGGGCGCGATCGTCTTTGCCGGCCTCGACCCGAGCAATCCGAACCCGGCCAGCCCGCTCTACTGGTACCGGGCGTCCGCCAGCCTCGCCGGCTACGTCACGCACCCCGACACGTTGCCGACAACGATCCGTCAGCACCTGGCGGCCTCGCAAACATGGAATGCAACGATCCGGATGTTCAAGCCTGCGCGAATCGCCGTGAACCTCTACGACAAAGCCACCGACACGATCATCGACGATCCGGCGAGTGTGACCGTCACCCTCCCCTCGCCGTCGACGCAGACCGAGACCCGGACCGGGTCGGCGGGCTCGTTCATCTTCGACACGGTCGCCGGGGGCGCCATCGAGCCGAGCGCATCGAACACGACCATCAGCGTGAGCTCCGAGTGCTACGCGCCAGCTTCCTCACAGACGGGAAAGGTTCCGGAGACGGGCTATCCCACCACCACGAGCCGGACGTTCACATTCGACCTGGAGCCGATCCCGCACGGGAACCTCAAGGTGACCGTCGTCCGGTACAGCACATCGGCGCCGATCCCGACCGCCCAGGTGACCGTGTCGGGCGGCCCGGCTGCTCCAACTCCTGCGACGCGAAGTGTCGACAGCTCGGGCCTCGTGAGCTACTGCCTGCCGCCGTCGGGTGCGACGAACTACACGGTGCAGGCAACGGCGCCGGGCTACAGCGTCGGGTACCGGTACGCGGCGATCGCCAATGGGGGGGACACGCTGCTCACCATCGTGCTTGTTCCGGCCACATCCACCGGGACCATCCGCGTCAACGCCACGAGTTCGGGCCTGACCGTTCGCCTGACCAGCACGACCTTTGGCTACGACTTCTACCTGCTCACCACCAGTAGCGGGCCGGGGCCAGGTCACGCTGACTTCACGGGTCTCGCGCCGGGCAACTACAGCGCGTCCGTCGCGACCGCCTTCTCGGGAGGCCAACCCACGGCCTGGAGCACTCCTGTGAGGAACGTCACGTTGTCCGGATCCTCGGCGTCGGTCAGCGTCCCATGACCGGCTCCTCACCACCCGCCCGCCCGGCCGAGGCCGGGTTCACGCTCGTCGAGCTGCTGATCACGATCATCGTCGGCGGGATCTTCGCGACGGGCCTCTTCGCGTTCTTTTTCGCTGGCACCGACGCGTCACGAACCCATGAGAGCCAGGCCCGGTCTCAGGCCGATGCGCGCCGCGCAATCGATCGCATGACCCGCGAGATTCGCCAGGCCATCAGCCCCGACGGTGGCGTTACCCCGCCGATCACCCGTATGTCGCCGACCGAGCTTGTGATGTTCGTCGACAACAGCCGTGCGGTAGGCACCGTTGTGCCGCGCCCCACTCGTGTGCGCTACCTGCTCGTGGCCGGCGACCTCATCCGCGAAAGCGCGCTACCGAATGCGGCCACTCCGCCCGCCTACAGCGCCACCTACACCGGCCGAGACGTGGTCGTTGCCGGCGCTGGCAACGGCTCGATCCCCCTGTTTACCGGCGTGGAGGCGGGCGGCTCGACGCTCGCGGCGACCCTGGATTCCCCGCAGGCGCGCGCGATCCAGCAGGTGACGATCCGCCTTCTCGCCCGCTACCGGACCGGCAACTCCCCCAAGGATCTGGAGTTCACGACCGATGTCACGCTCAGAAACCCGACCAACTAAACGGTCGGCCGCACAAAGCGGCCAGAGCCTGATCGCGGTCCTGGCGCTCACGGGCATCCTGGCGCTGCTGGTGGTGACGAGCCTGACTTTCGCGCGCAGCAGCTCGTCGCAATCGGGGCGGGCGAGTCGTGGATCGATCGCCGTCCAGGCGGCCGATTCGGGGGTGAACCAGTACCTGTCGCGCATCGTCGAGGATCCCCAGTACTACAACCACTACGTAGATCCGGCGGAGGATCCCCGCACGGATTCTCTCGGCGTCATCCACGCGCCAGGAACCGCGTGGGTGCCGGGAGAGTCGTGGACGTACGCTGGTCCATCATCGACCTGGACCGACCTCCAAGACTCCCGTTTCGGCGTCGCCAGCTACTCGTTACGGATCAGCCCGCCGGTCGCCGGATCACCGATCGGCAGCGACACGATCGTCGTTCAGAGTACCGCCCGGGTTCAGCCGACCGGCACAACGACAACCCAGCTGCGCTCGATTCAAGCGCAGATCAAACCGCAGTCGATCGCCGACTTCCAAATGATTTCCGCCGAGAGCATCCTGTACGGAGGCGGCGCGACCACGACCGGAAAGCTCTACTCCGCGAAGGACATCACGCACCTCGGCGTCGCCAAGGCGCCGGTCTATGCTCAGCACTTCGCCTGCCGCAGCGGCGGCCTCGGTTGCTCCAGCTCGCAGGCGACCTCGTCGGGATTTGAGGGAGGCGGCTACGACTCGACGACGACGCCCGCGTTCTCGGACATCTTCACCACCCCGATCGACTTCTCGAACTTCACCGACTCGCTTGCGACGATCGAAAGCGCGGCGGCGGCGACCGCCAATCACCGGTTCAACGACGGCACGGCGCGCGCATGGCTGATCCAGTTCCTGTCGAACGGCACGGCCAAGATCTGGAAGGTCACCACGGCGACCGACGGGGCAACCCTCGGCGCTCTGGGTTGCCCGATCACCGTGGCCCTGCCGTCGGGCAACGCGCCCTCCTACTTCTACTTCGAGCAGTCGGTGGTCGTCGGCAACGGCAACGCGATTACCGACAGCTGCGCGGCCACGAGTGGCTCGCGCCCCTCGGTGGTCGACGGCCGCGTTACGGTCGCGACAGGGGGCAACGTCTACATCGGCGGCAACATCTCTTACGAGACGCCCGGAGACGATGTGCTCGGGCTTCTGTCGGCAAACGAGCTGGTCATCGCTGAGTACGCACCGACCGACCTGAACTGGCGTGCCGCGACACTGGCCCAGAACGGCAAGTGGCGCACCAACACCGGCAGCACGATTCGCAACTCGATGGTCTTCATGGGATCAACGGCGACCTCCGACGGTGGCTACGCGTCAATGTTCAACACGCGCAGCTACAACTACGACCCGACCTTGCAGTTCCTGCGACCGCCGCTGTTCCCGATCCTCGAGGGCTCGTGGGAGACGGCCTACTGGCGTGAAGTGACGCCCCCGTAGCCACGAGTAGTCTGGGTGGCGTGAACTCGGTTGACGTCCGTCTCGAGAAGCCGGGCCGTTGACCGCGACCGCCTTCGCCGCCCTCGCGCTCATCATCGCGGGGTACGCCTGCAAACGCGCGGGGGTCCTGAAGACCGAGCACGGCGACGTGCTGGTCCAAATCGTTCTCTACCTCGCGATGCCGGCGCTGGTCTTCATGATCCTCGCCCGCGCCGAGCTGCCGCGCGAGCTCCTTCTGGTCCCCGTGGCGGGGTGGATCATCCACCTGATCTTCCTTGGGCTCGCGTTCTCGATCGCCCGCCTGTGTCGGATGGACCGCCGCCGGATGGGCGCGTTCGTCGTCGCCGTCGCGGTGGGAAACACCGGCTTCTTCGGCCTTCCGTTGATCGCGGCCTCCGGTGAAGGGTTCTCCCTCTCGGCCGCCGTGATGTACGACGCGCTCGCCACGGGCGTCATCACCTGGACCACCACGGTGGCGGTCGCCACGGCCTTCGGCGCTGAGGACCAGGCGGCCCGGATGCGCGTCGACTGGGGTGGCCTGCTGCGCGGGTTCAGCCTCCCGCCCACGTGGGCTCTGGGTGCCGGCCTCGTCTGGAACCGGGCCGACCTCGGCGTGCCGCCGTCGGCCATCGCCCGCCCCCTCGACATCCTTGGCGCCGCCGCGTTGCCACTGGTCATGCTCTACGCCGGGTTGGCGTTCGAGACCTCGGGTCTTCGGGCTGTCTGGGCCGACGTCACCGCGATCACGGTGCTGAGGCTCGGCGTCGGCGGGCTGGTCGGATACGGCGTCGGCGTCATGCTGGGCTTGTCGGCCGCCAACCTGCAGACTGTGGCGGTGATGGCGGCCATGCCGACGGCGATGATGTCCCTCGTGCTCGGGGCCCGGTACGGGCTGCGTACCGACGTCCTCGCGGGGGCTGTCGTGGTGACGACCGTCCTGTGCACGCTCACCCTTCCACTCGTGCGGGCGTTCGTCTCGTGACCGGTTTCGGAGACCGCCTGGCCTCCGCCGTTGCGGCGCGTCAAAGCCAGGTCGTTCTGGGGCTCGATCCCGACCCGGCGAAGATGGGGGAGGGGGCCGAGGCGGCCCGCGAATTTTGCACCCGGGTGATCGCCGCCGCCGGCCCGGCGTGCGTCGCCGCGAAGCTCCAGCTCGCCTGGTTCGAGCGTCTCGGAACGGCCGGCTGGGAGGCGTTCGAGTTCGTCGCCGATGCCGCGGCCGAAGCGGGGTTGCTGGTCATCGCCGACGCGAAACGGGGCGACATCGACGTATCGGCCCGGGCGTATGCGGACGGCCTGCTGCGCACACCGATCGATGCCCTGACCATCAACCCGATGCTCGGTGCCGATGCGGTGGAGCCCTTCATCGAGGTCGCCCGCAGCGGGGGGCGCGGCATTTTCGTGCTCGTGCGGACCTCCAACCCCGGCGCCGCCGACTTTCAAGACCTCGAGCTGGCCTCGGGCGGGCGTTGGTACGAGGCCGTCGCACGTCAGGTGGCCTCGTGGGGCATCCCGGGCACCGGTGCGGCGGGGATCTCCGACGTCGGCGCCGTGGTCGGGGCAACGGCGCCCGAGAGGATCGCCGGTCTGAGGGCGCTCATGCCCGCCCAGACCTTCCTGATTCCGGGTGTCGGCGCCCAGGGCGGCAGCGCCCAGCAGCTCGCCGCAGCTTTTGCCACATCCCCCGCAGGAGCTCTTGTGGCCGCGAGCCGGTCGATCATCTACGCCGACGATCCGCGGCAGGCTGCTGAAGAGCTGCGTGCAGAAGTTTGGGCGGCGAGCCAATCAGCCGTGAACTGACCGCCCTGACGTTGCCCGCAACGTCAGGGCGGTCGGAAGAAGGGGCGGGCTCTCGAGTGCGTCACCTCGCATGAGCGCGGCAAGGGTCGCTCCGGCGAGCTCACCCATCGGCAGGTACGGCACGAACACCGTGGTGAGCCCGACGCCGTCGGATCCCGGCAGATCATCGATACCCACGACCGAGAGATCCGCCGGAACGGACAACCCGAGCTGGCGCGCGGCGTCGAGCGCCCCCAGGGCCAGTCCGTCGGCCAGGGCGAGGATCGCTGTGGGCCGAAGCTCTGCGCGCAGGGCGCGGCGCGCGGCCGTCTCCCCGTCGGCCTGCGAGGTACCCGCGGCGACGTATCCGGTGATCTCGCCCGAGCTACCCCACCCATCCCGCGCTCCGACAAGGCGCCCGCCCGCCTCCGGCCACGTGATGACCACGAGGCGCCGGTGCCCGAGTGCGGCCAGATGCGCTGCGGCGGCGGCTGCTCCGGCGCGTACGTCAGCTCCGATGCGCGGAAGCGTCGTCGCGTCGGCGGGGTCGACGGCGATGGCCGCAGCGGCCCCGGTGTAGGTCGACGCCGCGCCACGAACGAGCACGACCCCGTCGAGAGCGGGAGCCGTCTCGCCGGCGATCGTGAGCGCCACCCCCGCTCGGTCACACGCCGCCGCAAGGCCGCGCGCGATCAGCATCGTCGCGGGGTCGTCGAGCAGCCCCGCCGCGCCCGCCGAACCGATCAGGCCGATGGCCCCGACACGGCCGAGCCGCAACGCTCGACCCGCCGGATCAGGCCCCCGGTAACCCATCGCCGCGGCGGTTGCGAGTACGCGTTCGCGCGTCGTCGGCGCCAGGCGATCGGGTCGATTGAACGCATATGAGGCCACGGCGATCGACACCCCGGCCGTCTGCGCGACCTGCCGCAGCGTCGGGCGCCGAGATGGGGGCGGTCCGGGCGAGCGTGATGGATTCTCGGGCATTGGCCTGCCGCTGATGTTAAACGTTTAGCATTACGGCCCAACCCCCCGCCGAAGGAGCATCGAAGTGTCGGATTTCCAGCCTGCGCAGATGGTCATCAACAGCCGGATGTTGTACTTCGGATGGGTCCCTGCCGACCCCGACGCGGTGGCCGCGATGGTACATCCCGACCTGAAGACCGCCGCGAACGGCGCCGTTTTCATGAACCAGTACGTCGTCGACGCCGACGAGCAGACCTCGGGCTTCGGCCAGTACTCGCTCACCTACATCGGTGCCGATCTCGAGGGACAGGATGCCCCGACGCCCGACACGCCGGGTCGCTGGTGGACTCACTACTTCAACTCGAGCGCTCCGATGCGCGAATACGTCATCGAGCGTGGCGTTCCGGCGACGCCCGGCCGCACCGAGCTGGTGCTCGAAGGTGACCGGTTGGTCGCCACGACGTACTCCGACGACACGCCCGTGATCCGCACCACGGCGAAGGCCGGTTCGCCTTGCGCCGTCGCGCGCGGCCAGCTCAACTACATCACCGAGATCGACGGGAAGCTCGTCAGCGGTCTCTACCCGTACGTCGCCGACGTCGTCGACCCGTGGGGCATCGAGTCGCTCGAGTTCCTCGACCCGTCGCACTCGGTCTACGCCCTGCGTCCGGCCGATCCCCACGAGACCGTCTGGGGCTTCTACTCCCCGTCGGCATCGTTCTGTTACCCCGGGGGCGAGACGGTCGTCGGCTAGAGCGCCGGTACGCGCGCCTCAAGAACCGGGCGCGCGTACCGATTCCGATGGAGAGGGAGTCCCCTCCATCGCCCGAATCGAGAACCCTGATGCCACGCCCGCGTCACCTGGTCGCTCTTGCGTCGATCGCACTGCTCAGTGCTGCCGTGACGGTGGCCGCCGGCGCGATCAACACCGGCACCACGGACCAGGCGACCAACGATGGAACGGCCGCGAACGCGACCTTCCCGTTTCCGGGCGGCCTCTGGGGTGACCTTTCGGGCGGTGTCGCCGCACGGCCCTTCATTCGCTCGCTCTCGGTCATCAACGACGGCGTGGCAACGCCGGTGATCGTCAACGGCACGGCGTCGGCGCCCGCCACGCAAGGCGGCGACGTCACCGCCGTTGTCGCGCCCTTCAACCTCTGCCGCCCCGGCCAGGCTCCGGCCCAAGGGCGGTGCTACGCCAGCCCGAACCGAGTCGGGATCACGCTCGGCTATGCCGGGAACGGGAGCGTGGATACCGACTTTGCCTCCCCTGACGTGACCCCACGTCAACACGTCGACGCCAACACCATCTTCGACGTGACGATTGGGCTGAATACCCTGGGAAGAACCCTGCGCTGGACATGGCTGAACGGCGGCCTGGAGTACTGGGCGGCCTCCAGCCTCGGGGCAGGCGACGCGGAGATCCACATCCGGTTGCGTCCGGTCGCGACGCCCGCCATCGACTGGAGCACCGTCCCGGCCAACGGATGCACCGCAACGCCGATCCGAGACTGCGATATCCCACAGTCTCACGGGGAGACCCTCTCGGCCAACCTCGTGCTCAGCCTTGACGACTCGCTCGATCCCTCCCTCACGGGCGCCGTCTTCGCCACTCAGGGTGCGATTTCCGGCTTTCTGGTGCCCTCGGGTACGCCGACGGCTCCGGTTCTCGATCTTCAGGTTGCGTCGGCTCACCTCACCGCCGCAGGTGCGCCGCAGACAGGCGCCCTTACGGCGCTGATTCCCGCCCAGGCATTGCTCAATCTCTACGGCGTCCAACCTTCTGACGCTTCGCGCTTTTTCACCGCGACCCGCACGGGTGACGCCGGCACCCACAGCGCCCCGACCTACACCCGCGCGACGACTGCGGCCGACGGCACCGACGGCCTGCTGGTCTCGGTCTCGGGCATCACCTTCAGCGCGCCGACCTTTGCCGTGGCCCGCAAGGCCACGGCGCCACGGACTTCCGCTCGACGCCGCGGGGCCACAACCACGATCACCGCGACGGCGGTGAAGGCGTGCCTCGCGCAGGGGTGTACGGCGGTGATCCTGCGCATCGGCAGCCGCGTTGGCGGCACGGCAACTCGCGTCGGCTCCGGGCGTACCTCGGCGTCGGGTGCGCTCACGATGACGGTTCCCGGTTCCACGCTTCCCGCCCGCAGTCGCTACACGCTGGTGCTGCGCAAAGGAGGAACTCTGGTCACCACCGGAGTCGGCGCCGCGTCGTAGGCACGCGCCGCATGGGCATCGGGATCATCGTCGGTTAGAGCGGTCGCTTTTCGGCGCTGCGGACCGCGCGAACGGCGGTCCGCAGCCCTGCCGCTCCGATCGTCACCACAGGATTTCCGAGCGAAGACGCCCGAATCGGCCCGAAGCTCAGTGACCGGGGTCGCCGGCCACGGCGTAACAGTCGCGGACCGCTCGCCAGCGGAACGACGCGCAGTGAACGCCGCCCCGAACCCAGCCAGATCAGCAGCCGTGTGGGACGTACCTCGACGCCCCCGAGGAGCCGCACTTCGACCGACACCCGCCGCTCAACGCCGGAAACGCGCGGTGGACGCGCCCCGGTGGCTCGTGAGCGCAGGATCGGCAGCCCGCGCCGCGGCTCGGACACGACCTCGATCTCGGCCTCGTCGATCGTGGCCGTGCCGCCCTCCTGGTACGCTCGCCGGGTGATGCGGCTCCGGTGGCTCGTCGTTTTCGTGACGGCCCTGCTCGCAACGGCCATCCCCGTGCACGCCGCGGCCCCGGCGCCCCAGGCCGCCGCATACATCCTCGTCAACCCGGCGACGGGTGAGACGCTGGCCCGCCGCGCGCCGGATCTTCCGCTGCCGATGGCATCCACGACCAAGATCATGACGGGCCTGGTGGCTGTCACGCGCAGCCGCCCCGACGAACGGGTCACGATTCCTGCCGCCGCAACCACGATCGGGGAGTCGACGGCTGACTTGGTTCCGGGCGAAGAGCTCGCCATGAAGGATCTCCTGGTCGCCCTGCTGGTGGGCAGCGGCAACGATGCGGCATACGCCATCGCCGAGCACGTCGGCGGCTCGCAGGACGGCTTCATTGAGCTGATGAACAACGAAGCCGATCGCGTGGGTTTGACGAACACGCACTTCGCGAATCCGCACGGCCTCGACGCCCCCGGGCACTACTCGAGTGTCCGCGACCTTGTGACGATGGGCGAACGTCTGATGGCGGTGCCGACGCTGCGCCCGATCGTCGGACGACGCCGGGCGAGCATCCCCGGCCCGAACGGCGTGGGCACCCGTGCGCTCGAGAGCAAGAATGACCTGCTCGACATCGACCCCGACGCTGACGGCATCAAGACCGGCAACACCGAAGGGGCCGGATATGCCCTCGTTGCTCATGCACGGCGCCCGAGACTCGGCGTCGAGCTCTACGCGGCGATTATCGGGTCGCCGTCGCAGGCCCAGCGCGCGATCGACGCTCAGCGGCTGCTCGACTGGGGCTTCGCGCAGTACGCTCGTCCGGTGCTCGTGCCCGCCGCCCAGGTGTTGGCCCGCGCCGCGGTGCGCGACCGGCCCGGGGTGTGGCTCGACCTACGCACCGCCGGCGCCTTGCGCGAGCCGATGCGCCTCGGGCGCCCGCTGACGGCGAGCGTCGAGGCGCCCCCTGAGGTCATTGCGCCGATCGCGGCCGGTGCCGTTATCGGGCGGGTCGTAGTTCGTCAGCGAGGAAAGGTGATCGGAACACAGCCCCTCGTCGCCGCCCGTTCGGTCGAGGCGCCGAGCACATTCGAGCGGATCCGTGCCGGGGTCGGGTCATTGCTGTGATTGTCACCGTCACCCTCAACGCCGCGCTCGACCGAACGCTTACCGTCGCGAACTTCCAGTCGGGCGGGCGCAACCGGTGCTCCGACGCGCTCTCACTTCCGGGTGGCAAGGGCGTCAACGTCGCCCGCGCCCTGATGCGCCTCGGGGAGCCGGTCATCGCGACCGGCCTTGCCGGTGGCCGGACGGGTACGACGATCATCGAGCAACTCACCGACGAGGGCATCCTCAACGACTTCGTGCGCATCAAAGACGAGTCGCGCACCTCGACCGCGGTGATCGACCCGAACGGCGGCCAGCAGACCGAGATCAACGAGTTGGGGCCCGAGGTTTCCCAAGCCGAGGTGGGGATTCTCCTCGACAAGATTCGCTACCTGTCGCGGGGAGCCGACTTCTTCGTGTTCGCCGGTTCACTGCCGATGGGCGTCGAGGCCGACTTCTACGCCGACGTCGTGCGTGAGTTGCGCGGCCGCGGCATTCTTGCGGCGCTCGACACCTCCGGGCCTCCGCTGAAGGCGGCTCTCGGGGCCGACCCGAGCATCGTCAGCCCGAATACCCGTGAGGCGGAGGAGATCGTCGGTCACGAGTTCGCCGACGACGAGGATCTCGCGATGGCCGCGCAGACACTGGTCGAGATGGGCGCCGAGACGGCCCTGGTGCACGACGCCGACGGGTGCGTCGCGCGGCTGATTCCGCCCGAAGAGCGCACGGCGATCACCTACCACGCGCACCTTTCCGCCCGCGACGCGGTGAGCACGGTCGGCTCGGGAGACGCGTTGCTCGCTGGCTACATCGCGGGTTTGACCCGCGGCGATGATCCGGTCGCGCGCCTCGCGCTGGCGGTCGCCTGCGGTGCCGCCAACGCTCTTCAACTCGGCGCGGGCGTCTTCGACCTCGACGATGTCGCGGCGCTGCGGCGCCAGGTACGCGTCACCGAAGTGCCCCCCAGTGACAGCTGACTCACGGCAGCCGTCGCAGCGGTTCGCTAGCCTCCGCCACCCCGTGCTCATCAAACGTTCTCCATTTTCCGCAAAGCCCAGGTACGCCGTCCGGCGACCTGGGCTTTGTCGTTCGAAGGCGGCGACGCGGGGCACGGCGGGGGCATAGGCGCAGGACTCGAGGGGACGAGAAAGGCGGATCCGCATCGTGGAGATCGAGATCGGGCGGGGAAAAAAGGGACGTCGGGCGTACGGGCTCGACGAGATCGCGATCGTGCCGAGCCGGCGCACGCGTGATCCGGAAGACGTCGATCTGACGTGGACGATTGGTGGGCACACCTTTGAGCTGCCGCTGCTGGCGTCGGCGATGGACGGCGTCGTCGATACCCGCACCGCGGGGATCATCGGCAAGCTCGGCGGGCTCGGTGTGATCAACCTCGAGGGCATCCAGGTGCGCTACCCCGAGGCCGACGCCGAGCTCGCGCGGATCGCCGGCTACCCACCGGCCGAGGCTACCCGCGGCCTGCAGCAAATCTATGAGGAACCCATCAAGCCGGAGCTCATCGCCGAGCGGATCCGTGAGATCAAGGCCCAGGGGATGGTCGCCGCCGGTTCGTTCACTCCCCAGCGCGTCGAGCGGTACATCGACGTCGCGATGGAAGCCGGCCTCGACATCCTGGTGATCCAGGGCACGGTCGTCAGCGCTGAGCACGTCTCATCGGTCGTTGAACCGCTGAACCTGAAGCGCTTCATCTCGGAGCTGCCGCTACCGGTGATCGTCGGCGGATGCGCCTCGTATCAAACGGCCCTGCATCTGATGCGCAGCGGCGCGGTCGGCGTTTTGGTCGGCGTCGGTCCCGGGGCGGCCTGCACGACCCGTCAGGTGATCGGTGTCGGCGTGCCGCAGGCGACGGCGATCGCCGACGCGGCCGGAGCCCGGATGCAGCATCTGCTGGAAACCGGCCAGTACGTCAGCGTCATCGCCGACGGCGGCATGAGCTTTGGCGGTGAGCTGGCCAAGGCCGTCGCCTGCGGAGCGGATGCCTGCATGATCGGCTCACCGCTGGCGCGCTCCAGCGAGGCCCCGGGCCGCGGCTACCACTGGGGCATGGCGACCTTCCACCCGTCGCTGCCGCGCGGAACCCGTGTCCAAACACGCACGATCGGCACGATCGAGGAGATCCTGCTCGGGCCGGCGCACGAGAACGATGGCTCCCTGAACTTGATGGGTGGCCTTCGTACCGCGATGGCGACCTGCGGGTACGAATCGGTCCAGAGTTTCCAGAAGTGCGAGGTGATGGTCGCCCCGACCATGAAGAGCGAGGGTAAGCGCCTGCAGCAGGCCCAAGCCGTGGGGATGGGATGACGGTCGCGCCGGCACTCGACCCGGAGCTGGCGCGTGCGGCACCGGGTGGTGTGCTGGTCGTCGACTTCGGAGCCCAGTACAGCCAGCTCATCGCTCGCCGCATTCGCGAATGTCGGGTCTTCTCGGCGGTCGTGCCGCACGACGTCTCCCCGGAGGCGATCGCGACGTTTGCTCCGCGCGGGCTCGTTCTCTCCGGCGGGCCCGACTCGGTCTACCAGCCGGGCGCGCCGGCGCTGAACCCGGCGCTGCTCGAGCTGGGCATTCCGGTGCTCGGCATCTGTTACGGCATGCAGAGCATGGCCCAGGCGCTCGGCGGCGAGGTCGCTCAGACCGTTAGCGCGGAGTTCGGCAAAACCGACATCGAGGTCATCTCGCGCGAGGGTTTGTTCGGTGATCTCCCCGCTGAGGTGTGCTGGATGAGCCACCGCGACTCGGTGGTGCGGGCTCCGGATGGCTTCGCCGTGACCGCCACGACCGCCGGAAGCCCGGTGGCGGCGATGGAGAACCACGAGCGGGGGATGTACGGGGTGCAGTTTCATCCCGAGGTCGTCCATACGCCGTTCGGAACCGATCTGCTGAAGGCGTTTCTGTTTGACGCATGCGAATGCGCGCCGTTGTGGACCCCCGTCCAGGTCATCGAAGATCAGGTCGCCCGCATCCGTGACCAGGTCGGCGACAACCGCGTGATCTGCGGCCTGTCGGGGGGCGTCGACTCGGCCGTCGCGGCCCTGCTCGTTCACCGCGCCGTCGGCGATCAACTGACCTGCATCTTCGTCGACCACGGGATGCTGCGCCACAACGAGGGCGAACAGGTCGAGGCCTCGTTTCGCGACCACTTCGGCGTTCCGCTCGTGCACGTGCAGGCGGAGGAGCACTTCCTCGGTCATCTCGACGGTGTCACCGACCCTGAGCAGAAGCGCAAGATCATCGGTCGCGAGTTCATCCGCATCTTCGAACGCGAAGCCGAGAAGCTCGGCGGAGCCGGGTTTCTGGTGCAAGGAACGCTCTACTCCGACGTGATCGAGTCGGGTACGCGCGACGCCGCCAAGATCAAGAGCCACCACAACGTCGGTGGTCTGCCCGACGACATGACCGTTTCGCTCGTCGAGCCGCTGCGGCAGCTCTTCAAAGACGAGGTGCGGGTCGTGGGAGAAGAGCTCGGGCTTCCCGAGCGGATGGTGTGGCGCCAACCCTTCCCGGGGCCGGGGCTCGCAATCCGGATCATCGGCGAGGTGACGCGCGAGCGTCTCGACATCCTGCGCAGCGCCGACTTCGTCCTGCAGGAAGAGATCCGTCGCGCGGGCCTCTATCGGGATCTGTGGCAGAGCTTCGCCGTGCTGCCTGCCATCAAAAGCGTTGGCGTGCAGGGCGACGAGCGTACCTACGCCTACCCGATCGTGATTCGCGCCGTCACCAGCGACGACGCGATGACCGCCGACTGGGCGCGACTCCCGCACGACCTTCTGGAGCGGATCAGCAATCGCATCATCAACGAGGTTGCCGGCGTCAACCGAGTCGTGCTCGACCTCACCTCAAAGCCACCCGGAACGATTGAGTGGGAGTAGCTCGGCGCGGCCGCGGCCGCGGCACCATCCTCCCTGCGGGCATCGGAGCCGCGGCCCGCCAGATCTACCGGGCTCGGCCCAACTCGCGCGTGCCCGGGTAGGGAAGCTCGAAGCGATGTCCCCGCGTTCGAGGTGTGCGGTTCTGGGCACGGGCGGCGACGACCTCCCCGGCCTTTTTGTCGATGACGAAGCTTCCCGACTCGGGTCCGACAAGGAACCGCGCCAAGGCCTCGAGCTGCTCGGTGGAAAGGTCGCGAGCAACCACCTCCAATGGTGCGAGAACCGGTTCTGCGCCGGCGATGGTCGGGGCTACGCGGCGCCGAGTCGACAGCACACGGCTCGGTGCGGGCAGCTTGCGGCTCTGCGTGTGGTGCCAGCAGTACGGGCTGCCGCGAAACGTTGTCTGTTGACAGCGTTTGCCGTGCGCCGCCACGGCGATACAACGATTGACCGAACTCCCCGCCACCTCGACACGCCCTCCCTGCGGCCACTCAACATCCTCTTGACGCCGCACCCCACGCCGAAAACTCCCCCCACTATTAACACGGTTTGTCACAAAGTCCAGAGGGACGCGCATGCGTCGACGTAAAGCACTTGACGCGCCGGGCGCCGCTTCCCTAGATTCCCTGGTCGGCCGCAACGCCTGGCGCATTGCCGTGCCTTTTCCCACGACCGAAAGATCGACACGCCGTGAAGACCATCAGCGCGAAGCCCGGAACCGTCGAACGCCGGTGGTGGTACGTCGACGCCGAAGGTCAGAACCTGGGCCGGCTCGCGGCGATCCTCGCCGAGACCCTCAGCGGGAAGCGGTCCCCCTGGTTCACGCGCCACTGCGACACCGGCGACTTCGTGGTCGTGGTCAACGCCGAGAAGATCGCGGTGACCGGCAAGAAGCTGCGCGACAAGCGCTACTGGCGCCACTCCGGCTACCCGGGCGGCATCAAGAGCCGATCGCTGGCCGAGCAGCTCGAGCGGCGTCCCGAAGAGGTGCTGCGCATGGCTGTCCGCGGCATGCTTCCGAAGAACCGTCTCGGTCGGCAGCAGTTGCTGAAGATGAAGATCTACGCGGGTCCCGAGCACCCCCACGAATCGCAGGCCCCCGAGCCGCTGCGTCTTACCCGGATTGCGGAGGTGCCTTCATGAGCACGGATCAGGTTTCTCGCCACACGGCCACCGGCAAGCGCAAGTCGTCGATCGCCCGCGTCATTCTGGTTCCGGGGGACGGCAAGGTCAGCTGCAACGGTCGCACGGCGGAGGACTTCTTCGGTCGCGCGGCACTGGTCACCATGGCCATGAAGCCCCTGGTGACGAGCGGAACGCTCGGCCGCTTCGACGTGGTCGCCCGCCTTCACGGAGGCGGCGTCTCCGGGCAGGCCGGCGCGTTGCGCCACGGAATCGCGCGGGCGCTGCTGAGCGTTGACGAGAACCTACGGCCCGAGCTGAAGAAGGAAGGCTTCCTCGTGCGTGACGCGCGCATCAAGGAACGCAAGAAGGCCGGTCTCAAGGGCGCCCGCAAGAGGCCGCAGTTCTCCAAGCGGTAGTTCCCACGCCGAGGCGGTGGGTGGGATGACCTCCGACGCGGGCCGCCGAGCCTTTTTCGGTACCGATGGCGTGCGTGGGGTCGCGAACCGCGACCTCACGCCCGAGCTCGCCCTGAGCCTCGGCCGAGCGCTCGGTGGGCGCCTCGGCGCCGGTACACGCGTCGCCATCGGTCGCGACACCCGGCGCAGCGGCCCGATGCTCGAGGCCGCCCTTGCGGCGGGCCTTTCGAGCACAGGTGTCGATGTCGTGCTCGCCGGTGTGCTGCCGACCCCGGCGCTTGCGGAGATGGTGCCGCGTATCGGTGCGGCGGCCGGGGCCGTCATCAGCGCCTCACACAACCCGTTTCCCGACAACGGCATCAAGCTCTTCGGATCCGACGGCTTCAAGCTGACCGATGCCGACGAAGCCGCCGTCGAAGCGGCGATGTCGACGCCGGGCCCGCGCCCCGAGGGCGCCGCGGTCGGGCACATCACCGCCGACCACACCGCGGGTGAGGCGTACATCGACTCGATGGTCACGCGGCATCCGCAGCGCCTCGAGGGGCTCTCGATCGTCGCCGACTGCGCGAACGGCGCAACGTTTGCGACCGCCCCGGAGGTCCTTCGACGCCTCGGGGCGCGCCTGACGGTGATCGCCGCAGAACCCGACGGTGTCAACATCAACGTCGGCTGCGGATCGACGCACCTCGACCTCGTCGCAGCGGCGGTACGCGACGGCGGCCACGACCTTGGCCTGGCGTTCGACGGCGACGGCGACCGGATGCTGGCTGTCGACCGCGCGGGCACCGTCGTCGATGGCGACCAGATCCTCGCGATCTGCGCCCTTGCGTTGCGCCGCCGTGGTGTTCTGACCCATGACGCCGTCGTGACGACGACGATGACCAACCTCGGTTTCCGCCGCGCGATGGTCGATGCCGGAATCGAGGTTCGCTGGACCGACGTCGGCGATCGCTACGTGATGCAGGAGATGCGCGGCGGCGCGTTCGTGTTGGGCGGCGAGCAGAGTGGCCACCTCATCAACCTCCTGCACGGGCCCTCCGGTGACGGCCTCGCGGCGGCCCTGATGCTGCTCGGGGCTCTCGTCGAGACCGGGGACGACCTCACCCGAGCGGCCAGTGTCGTGCAGCGGCTACCTCAACGTCTGGTCAACATCGTGGCCCCCCTCAAGGCCCAACTCCCCTCGGCCGATGAGGTGTGGGAGGCCGTACGTTCGTGCGAAGCTCTTCTCGGAGAAGACGGACGCGTCGTGGTGCGGGCGAGCGGCACAGAGCCGCTGGTACGGGTCATGGTCGAGGCTCCGACCGTCGAGCAGTGCGATCTGTGGTGCAGCCGCATCGCGGAGGTCGCCGAGCGTGTTCTCGGAGTCGATGCGGGCCCGAGCGCCGAAACCAAGGGGTAGCCCCATGTGCGGCATCATCGGATACGTCGGTGGCAGGGAGTGCCAGGAGCTGATCCTCGCCGGCTTGGAGCGCCTGGAGTACCGCGGCTACGACTCGGCGGGGTTTGCGCTGCTCGACGGCGCGGGAGAGGACCTCTCGCTCGTGCGGGCCGTCGGCAAGCTTGCCGCCCTGCGCAACGCGGCGGCCCTGGTTGAGACCAACGGGGCCCGGACGGGCATCGGCCACACCCGCTGGGCGACGCACGGTGCACCGACTGAGCCGAACGCGCATCCTCACCTCTCGGCCGACGGCGCCGTCGCGGTGGTGATGAACGGAATCATCGAGAACTACATCGAGCTGCGTCGGAATCTCCAGAACCAGGGCGTCGTCTTCGCCAGCGAGACCGACAGCGAGGTTCTGCCGCACCTGATCGCCCGCCACTACACCGGCGATCTCGCCGCGGCCGTGCGCGCGGTGCTGCCGCTGATCGACGGCCACTACGCGTTCGTCGCGATGCACAAGGACGAGCCCGGTCGTCTGGTCGGCACCCGCCACGAATGCCCGCTGGTGATCGGCGTCGGCGACGGCGAGCGCTTCCTGGCCTCGGCAATCCCGGCGTTTCTCGCTCAGACCCGCGATGTCGTGCTGATCGAAGACGGCGAGATCGTCGTCATCGAGCCCGACTCCACAGTGATCCACAATGGCGCCGCCGAACCCGTCGAGCGTGCGCCCGAGCGGGTCGACTGGAGCGAGGACGCCGCCGAGAAGGGTGGCTACGAGACCTTCATGCTCAAGGAGATCCACGAGCAGCCCTCGGCCCTCTGGGACACCATTGGCGATCGGCTGCGCCCCGATGGCAGCGTCCAACTCGACGGCCTCGGCCTCGACGACGCTGCCCTTGCCCGCGTCGAGCGCGTGCACATCGTTGCCTGCGGAACCTCCTACCACGCCGGTCTCGTGGGCCGGTACCTCATTGAAGACTGGGCGCGGGTGCCCGTGCACGTCGAGGTGGCGTCGGAGTACCGCTACCGCACGTGTTTGGCGGGCCCCGGGGATCTCGTTCTCGGCATCACCCAGAGCGGTGAAACCGCCGATACCCTCGCCGCGATGCGGGTCGCCCGCGAACGTGGCGCCCACGTGATCGCCGTGACGAACATCATGGGTTCCCAGGCCACCCGCGACGCTGACGGCACGCTCTACACCCGTGCCGGTCTCGAGATCGGCGTGGCGGCAACGAAGACCCACACAGCCCAGGTGATGGCCCTGTCGCTGCTGGCCCTCAAGCTCGGACGCCTCAAATGGGCGTTGACGAGCGCCGGGGCTCTCGACCTCGCCGAGGAGCTACGCCGCCTGCCGGAGGCGATGGAGCAGTACCTCGCCTCACCCGAACCGGCAAAGGTTCTCGAGGTCGGCAAGAAGTACGCCGAAAAGCCATTCTTCCTCTACCTGGGCCGCCACGTGGGCGTCCCGGTGTGCTTCGAGGGCGCGCTGAAGCTCAAGGAGATCAGCTACGTCCCGACCGAGGCGTACCCGGCGGGGGAGATGAAACACGGTCCGATCGCCCTCCTCGAGGAGGGCTCCCCGGTCGTCGTGGTGGCCACCGACGGTCACGTCTTCGACAAGGTCATCTCCAACATCCAGGAAGTCAAAGCTCGCGGGGCACGTGTCATCGCCGTAGCGACCCAGGGAAACACGCAGATCGAGGAGCACGTCGACGACGTACTCTGGGCACCCCGGGCACCCGCGCTGCTGTCGGCGGTGACGTCGATCCTGCCGCTTCAGCTCTTCGCCTACGCGATCGCCATCTCTCGCGGCCTCGATGTCGACCAGCCGCGGAACCTCGCCAAGACCGTCACGGTCGAATAGCCATGGGCGTTCTCGGTGTGGGGATCGACCTGATCGAAATCGATCGGATCGCCTCCGCCCTGGAGCGCCGACCGCGCTTCGCCGAGCGCTGCTTCACCGAGGGTGAAATCGCCTACTGCTCAAAGAAAGCGTTCCCGCCACAGCACTACGCCGGGCGCTTCGCCGTGAAGGAGGCGGTGGGGAAGGCCCTCGGCATTGGGATGACCCGCTGGCGGGAGGTCGAGGTCGTGCGCGGTCGCGGCGCCCCGACGACGGTGCTGCACGGAAAGTACCTTCGCCGCGCGGCCGACCTCGGGGTGTCGGAGATCCTCATCTCGATCACCCACAGCAACCACATGGCCGCCGCCGTCGCCGTGCTGCAGGGGTGGGAGGCGACAGCCCCCGACAGCCTGGGTGGGCCCACCGCGCGCCCGCGAATCTCCTGACGACACCTGCACAGATCGGTGCCTGGCACCGATCTGTGCAGGCGAACCCGGATCGTCGGAGTCGTTGGCCTCAGGGGCATCACGGCGAGGCGCCGTCGTGGGGGCGTTCCCGTGGAACCACTCATCTAAGATCGGCAGCGTGCCAACCGCGCGCCCCCGCACCGCCGGACCCTTCCCAGGTGCCTCACCTCTCTTCGCGGCGGCCGTGTTGCGCGATGCGGATCATCGTGCCACGAGTCGCCACGGAATCCCGTCGATCGTCCTCATGGAGCGGGCGGGCCTCGAGAGCGCCCGCGTTATCTGGGCGAGATATCCCAACTCCCGCAAAGCCCTTGTGGTGGTGGGTTCCGGCAACAACGGCGGCGACGGAATGGTGGTCGCTCGCCACCTCGCCGAGGCCGGCTGGCGGGTCGAAGTCGTCTCCGTGGATGGATCACCGCCCGCGACCCCAGACGCGCACGTGGTCAGCAACATCGCCATCGGGCTCGGGGTGTCGTTGCGAGCGTTCGACGCGATGGCCCCGATGCCGGAGGGTGCCGTCGTGGTCGACGCGTTGCTCGGAACCGGCTCTCACGGCGCGCCGCGGGATCCGCTCGATCGGGTCATCGCCTGGATGAACGGCGCCCGCGGGCCGGTGGTCGCGCTCGATCTGCCGAGCGGAGTAGGTGCCGATACCGGCGCGGTGCCGGGTAAGGTCGTCCGGGCGGACCTCACGATCACGTACCACGGCGACAAGGTGGGCCTCCACGTCGCGCCGGGCCGGGAGCATGTGGGCGAGGTCGTGGTGATCGACATCGGTATTCCTACTGCGGTGACCTCAGAGGTGGCCGGGTGGCTGTTCGGTCCGTCAGCGGCGGCGGCGATTCCGGCGAAACGGTCCGACGGCCACAAGTATTCCGCCGGCGCAGTGGTGATGGTCACAGGGTCGCCGGGCATGACCGGGGCCGCGGTGCTGGCCGGCACCGCGGCCCTGCGGGCCGGGGCGGGGCTCGTGGTCGCGACCGTCCCCGCACCCCTGTCGCCCATCATGTCGGCGCAGGTGGCCGAGGTGATGTTCGCCCCGGTCGCCGATGAGGATGGCGCGCTCTGCGCCGCGTCGGTCGACGAGATCCTCACTCAGGCCGGTCGCGCGAGCGCCCTGGCCCTTGGCCCGGGAATCGGGCGTGCGCCCGCAACCGCGGAGGCCGTGACGGGGCTGGTGGAACGCTCCGGGCTGCCGATGGTGCTCGATGCCGACGGGCTGTGGCACATCGGCGACACCCCCGAGCGTCTGCGAAAGCACGCGGGGGGGCTCATCCTTACCCCGCACTCTGGTGAGGCGGCGCGTCTGCTGGGGATCTCTCGCGATGACGTCGACGCCGGCCGCATCGCGGCGGCCCGCTCCCTGGCGGTGCGCAGCGGCGCAGTGGTCGTGCTCAAGGGGCCGGGCACGCTCGTGTGTGACCCCGAGGGTGGGCTCGCGGTCTGCGCCCATGGTTCGCCGGCACTTTCGACGGCGGGCACCGGCGACGTGCTCACCGGCATCATCACCGCGTCCCTGGCGAAGGGAATGCCGCCGTTCGCGGCCGCCGTTGCCGCGGTCTCTGCGCATGCCTCGGCGGGGGAAGCCACGGGCCATGGCGACGGAACCCTCGCAGGAGACCTCGCCGCGGCCCTGCCGGCGGTCATCGCCGCGGCACGGACCGCATGAGCGGTGGCGGCACCATCGAGCGCGCATCGGCCCGTATCGATTCGGCTGCGCTTCGGCACAACGCCACCCTGCTCGCCGCCGCGGCGGGCTCGGCGCGATTGATGGCGGTCGTGAAGGCTGATGGCTACGGCCACGGCGACGTCACGGCCGCCCGCTCTGCCCTCGATGGGGGAGCGACGGCGCTGGCCGTCGCCACGGTGGCCGAGGCGGAGCGATTGCGCCGTGACGGGCTCGCGGCTCCGATTCTCGTGATGGGTCCGCTGGCCGCCCCCGAATGGTCGCGCGCCCACTCGGCGCAGGCCGAGGTGTGTGTCTGGACACCCGAAGGGATCCGTTCGGCGGTGGAGGCGATGGTTCCCGGCGTCCATCTCAAACTCGACACAGGGATGGGCCGCCTCGGCGCGCGCCCTGAGGGTCTGGCCGAACTGGTCGCCGCGGCATCCACGGCGGGCGCACCCGTGGTCGGCGTGATGACCCACTTCGCCACCGCTGATGAGCGTGAGGGCGAGAACGCGAGCTTTATGCGTGAACAACTGCTGCGCTTTCGCGCCGTCGTGCATGATCTACGTCCCCGGTTTCCGGACGCGCTCGTCCATGCGGCCAACTCCGCCGCCACCTTGCGTGAACCCGATGCGCACTTCGACATGGTGCGCTGCGGTATCGCCCTCTACGGGTGCTCGCCGTTCGGAGACGATCCCACGGGTCACGGCCTGCGACCCGCGATGTCGATCGTCTCGCGAATCGCATCGCTGAAAGTGGTGCGCTCACGCGACAGCGTCGGCTACGGGCGTACCTGGCGCGCGGCGCGGGGCGCGGTGATCGGGCTTGTTCCGGTGGGGTACGCCGATGGCTACTCCCGCGCGCTGTCCAACTGCGCCGAGGTGCTCGTCGCAGGTCGCCGGGTGCCGGTCGTCGGCACCATCTCGATGGACCAGCTGACCGTCGACCTCGGGCCCGAGTCTCACGAAGCGGTCGGCGACGAGGTCGTGCTCCTCGGGGCGTCGGGCGATCAACAGATCACGGCGGAGGATGTCGCCGCCTGGCGAGGGACCATCAACTACGAGGTGACCTGCGGCTTTGGTCCGCGGATCCCGCGGATTGCGACGTGAATCTCGAGGAGATCCGCGCCTCCCTCGATCCGATCGCCGCACCGGCGTGGATCGTCGGCGGCGGGCTTCGCGACGCGTTGCTCAGACGCACCGTCGCCGATGTCGATCTGGCGATCGCCGGCGATGCACAGGTCGCCGCAAAGGCCATTGCGCGGGCTCACGGCGCCGGGTGCTTCACCCTTTCGGCAGCCTTCGGTTCGTGGCGCGTCCAGGGAGGGCGCCTGCCGTACACCGTCGACATCACGCCCCTGCAGGGAGGCGCTCTCGCCGAGGATCTCTCGCGGCGCGACCTAACCATCAACGCCCTCGCCCTGGCGGCGCGCGGCGACGCCGAGATCATCGATCTGTACGGGGGTCGCGCGGACCTCGACAGCCGTGTCCTGCGCCAGGTCACCCCCACGGCGTTTCGCGCCGATCCCGTCCGGCTGCTGCGCCTCGCGCGGCTTGCCACTCAGCTGGGCTTCACGGTCGAGCCCACGACCCGGGCGGCCGCGCAGGCCGATGCGCACCTGCTGTGGACCTGCCCCGGCGAACGCCTGCGCGAAGAGCTCGGGCGCATGCTTCGGCTGGATGATCCCGCCGCCGCCGTGCTCGGCCTCGACGAGATCGGCGTTCTCGGCGCGCTTGTGCCCGAGCTCGAGCAGGCTCGCGGCCTCGACCAGAGCGAGTACCACCAGCACGACGTCCTCGGCCACACACTCGAGGTGGTGCAGCGCACCGCGGCCCTGGTCCGCGATCCCGAGCCGGTCTTTCGGGGCGTGGCTCCGCGCATTCTCGAGGTGCTGGCCGAGCCGCTCGCCGACGACCTGACCCGCGGCCAGGCACTCTTGTGGCCGGCGCTGCTTCACGACATGGCCAAGGCGCAGACGAAGAGCATCACCCCGCAGGGCCGCGTGACGTTCTTCGGCCACGACCGGGTCGGCGCGGCGGGAGCCGATGCGCTTCTGCGTGAACTGCGCGCCGCGACACGGCTGCGCGAGGCCACCGTTCACTGCGTGCGGCGCCATCTCGCGTTGGGCTTCCTCGTGCACCGTCAGCCGCTGTCGCTGCGCGATATGGATCGCTACCTGCGATCCACGAGCCCCGTGGAGGTCGAGCTGATCGTTCTGTCGGTGGCCGATCGACTGGCGACCAACGGACCGCGGACGCGGGAGTCGGCGATCACCCGCCATTTGGCGCTCGCCCGCCTCGTGCTGGCAACCCACTTCGCATTGCTCGATCGAGGGCCGATACGCCCGCCGATCAATGGTGCCCAGATCGCCGCAGCACTCGGTCGCCCACCCGGCGCGTGGCTTTCGGAACTCCTTATGGCTTTGCGTGAGGAACAATTGGTCCGTGTGATGAATTCCGAAAAAGCTCTCGATTTCGCACAAAAATGGTCAGAACGGCACCCAATGTGACCCCCCACGGGGAGGATGGGTGGCGAAAACGGCCCTAGGGTTTCGTCCCCATGAGGTCCGGACCCTTGGTGAGCGCCCTCGGCGCTGCCGCACTCCTTGTGGCTCCCGCCACCGGCATCGCCGGCAAACGCTGCGCGACCGCCGCGGCCGATCCGGCGACAAGCTCTCAGGTCATCAGCCTGGCCAACGCGCACCGTGCCGGCCTGGGCCTCGGGAGCTTCTCGGGTAGTGCCAAGCTCGAATCGGCCGCGAACGCTCATTCGATGGCGATGGCCCGCAGCGGCAAGCTCTTCCACTCGAACATCGATGAATGGTCGGCGGGTCGCTCGGCGGCGCAGAACGTCGGGGCGGGCTCAAACGCTCAGATCGTTTTTCAGGCCATGCTCGACAGCCCTCCGCACCGGGAGGCCCTGGAGTCGCCGAAGTACCGTCTCGTGGGAATTGGTGGGGCGATGGGGTGCGATGGCGCCCTGCGGGTGACGGTCAACATGATGGCGGGTCGCGGCGGCAGGTAACGTCCCGGGCCGATGGTCCGACTGACGCGCATCTACACACGGCTCGGCGACGGTGGCGAGACTCATCTCGGCGACATGAGCCGGACGCGAAAGAGCAGCCTTCGCGTTGCCGCCTTCGGTGATGTCGACGAGACCAACAGCACCCTCGGCGTGGCGCGGACCCTCATGATCGCGGCAGCGACCGAGCCGTGGCTAGGACGGATCCAGAACGACCTGTTCGACGTCGGCGCGGATCTCTGCGTGCCGGAGGGCGCCCCACATACCCCCCTTCGCATCACTCCCGGGCAGGTGGCGCGTTTGGAGAGCTGGTGCGACCAGGCCAACGAGGCCATGGCAGATCTGACGAGCTTTGTTCTTCCGGGGGGAACGCCCGCCGCAGCCGCCCTGCACGTCGCCCGTGCGGTTTGCCGGCGCGCCGAACGGTCGGTGGTGGCGCTGTCCGAGGTCGAGCCGATCAACGCCAACGTCGTCGCCTACCTCAACCGGCTGAGCGACCTGCTGTTCATTCTTGCCCGAACGGCCAACCCCGAGGGCGATGTGCTCTGGGTGCCCGGCGGCCCACCCGAGGTCTAAGCGGGAGCGAACATCCCAGAGCTTGTCGCGCGACGGCCGGTGGCGAGAAGAACCACGCCGACCGCGACCAGCCCAAGCGCCGTGAGCTGCGCAACCGTGAGCCCGGCGAGCACGGCATCGTTACGCCGGACGAACTCGATCAGCAGGCGCTCCAGCCCCGCTCCGATTGCCCAGACGCCAAAGAGGGCCCACGGCCGGTCGAATCGACCCCGGAGCCGCCACAGGACGTAGAACAGGAGGATCATCGACGCGGTCTCGTAGATCGGCGTCGGATGAACGAGCTCGGTGGTCGGGACGGTCCCGTCGGGGTAGCTCATCGCCCAGGGCAGATCGCTGGCCGAGCCGTAGTCGCCGTCGCCTGCCAACTGGCAGCCGATGCGCCCGACGCCGTACCCGATGGCGATCGCCGGGCCGGCGATGTTGGCCATCGTGCCCATCGGAAGTCCGCGCGTGCGGGCCACGACCGCGACCGCGGCGACCCCGCCGAACAGGCCCCCGAACCACGTGAGACCCGAGCCGGAGAACAGGCTGAGGCCATCATCGCCCCAGTTGTCGGCGACGTAGTAGAGCCGCGCGCCGACGAGTCCGCCGATGCCGGCGGCGCCGACCAGCCACAGGGCGTCGTCGGGGTCAAAGCCACGGTCGGCCAGATCGCGGCGCGTGAACCACCACGAGCTGACGAATGCCAACGCCAGCATTGCGCCGAACGCATTCAGAACGAGGGGGCCGATACTGACGAGTTCGGGAAGCATCGCCGCACGGTACTACGAGGAGAGTCGCCGTGCTCCCGCATAGGCCGAGGCCCAGAGCGGGTCGTACAGCGACCCGATGGCGACGGTTTCGCCGGGCCCCGGCGCGTGCACGAACTGCCCTCCGCCGAGGTAGAGCCCCACGTGCACAATCGCGCCGGTGGGGTCGCCGAAGAGCACCGCATCGCCGGCGCGTAGATCCTGCGGGGTGAGTGTCGTGCCCTCACGCGCGATTCGTGCGGGGGTGTCGGCGACCCGCACCCCGAGGCGACCGTAGACCTCGTGGACAAGGCCGGCGGCATCAACACCACGAGGATCGTCAGAGACGTGCACCGCACCCAGCAGGGTCAGGGCTTCCTGAGCGGCGTCAGGACCGACGATGGCCAGGCTCGGTGTGACGGGAGCTGACAAGACCGACGCGGTCACGCCGCTGAAGACCGACCCCGCCGGATCACCGCCCAGCTCGGCGTAGTACGTCCCAACATTCGTGTTCCAGTTGAGGTTGAGACTTGTCGGATCATTGAGTGCACCGGCCGGAGCCCAGCGCTGTTGGATCGCGGCGATCGTGCCCCTGCCGTCACCCCGGTACAGCGAGCCGCCGAGGTTCGATGCCGCCGCGGCGATGGCGGCCTCCCAACTCGGGTAGACGATTCCAGGGCCCATGCCGAAGGGGTTGAAGATCGCCTGAGATGGTCGATAGGTGCCGAACGAGGTCTCCGCCCCGGAGATCGCGACCAGCAGGCGCGGGTCGAGCCCGACACGCGCGGCCTCGGCAACGAAAGTGGTGCCGCGGCCGACAAGTGGGCTGCCTTTGGTCGTGAGGTACGCGTCGAGCTGCCCGGCAACCCCGGCGGAAAGTCGGGGAGTGCCCACGACAGCGGTTGCCGTCGAGGCTGTTGTCTCAACCGATGGCTCCGTGATCAGGGCCGATGGAGCGAGAGTGACCGCCGGTACGACCGCGGCCGCTGGTGTCGGCTCGTCGGACGGCACGCTCGTTTGCACCCGGTCGAGGTCATGGGCACTCTCCGACTCTTCGGTGTCGAGAGCCTCTTTACGCCGCTCGATTTTCGCGGCCTCCTCGAGGAGGGAGTCGCGCAGCGCCGCGTCGGTCTCTTGCGCAGCGTCGGCGCGCACGCGAGCGAGCTCACCGGCGATCGCCTCGCGTTCGGTACGGATTCGCTCGAAGCGGGCACGCGCCGCATCGAGGGCCGGGTCAGCGGATACGAGCGCCGCGTCGACCGGTGACGCCGGGGGCTCCGCGAGCGCGACGACGCCGCCACCAAGCACGAGGGCGGTCGAGCAGGCCGCGATCAGCCGCAGGCCATCGATTCGGCGAGTTCCCACACCTATTCATCGCCCTCATCACCCCGCCCTTGAGCCGGCGGGGTGATGAGCGAGGCCATTAGGCCCGAACCGCTCCTGCGTAGTCGCTGCGGTCGCCGAGGTTCGAGATCTTGACGACATCACCGGTTTGCGGTGCATTGATGTACTGGCCGCCACCGATGTACATGCCCATGTGGTGAAGATCGGACCCAAAGAAGACCATGTCGCCCAGCTGGAGGTCGCCCGATGCGACCTTCGGGAACGCCGCCCAGATCGCACCGGTGTAGTGCGGCACGCTCTTACCCAACTTCGCAAACACGTAGGTCATCAGTCCACTGCAGTCAAAGCCCGACGGGGTGGCGCCGCCCCAGACGTACGGCACGCCGAGGTACTGCATCGCAATGCCCACCGCCGCGGCGTTGCCCGTCCCTGAGCCGGCAGAAGCGACCGGTGCGACCGCTCCGCCGGACGGCGCGGTCGGCGCCACGGTTACCTGCTGGGCCGCCAGAGCACGGCGGCGCGCCTCGGCCGCCTCGGCGGCGCGAGCTTGACGTGCTTGCTCGAGCAGACGGCCGAGATCGCCCTTGGCGCTCGACAGAACGGTTTGGCGCCGGCTCAGGAGCGCAACGACGGTCTCACGCTGGGCCTCGCGCTGGGCAACGTTCTTGTCGGCCGCGACCTTGTCGGTCGCGAGCTGGGCGCGCGCGACCTCGAGCTCGAGTTTGTTGCGGCGGATGCCCACCACGACCACGCGGTCCTGCTCGTTACTGCGCTGCAGGAGGTCCATCTGGTCGACCGCAGAGCTGATGCTCCCGCTCACGAGGACGGTCTCGACGAGCGACGGCTCGGGGGTGACGTACAGCCGTCGCAGGCGCTGCGCGAGGATCGCTTGAGCCGCCTGCAGCTGCCGGGCGGTGCCCTTCAAGACGCGGCCGTTCTGGCGGATCCGACCCTGGATCTGGGTGAGTTCGTACTGAGCGCCGTTGTACGCCTCTGCGGCCTGCGCGACCTTGACGTCGATCGCGGCGACTTCACTCTGGATTCGTGCGACCTCGGCGCGTTTGGCGCGGATCGACGCCGGATCGCCGACGACGGCCGCCGGAGCGATGCTCATGATGGCCAGCCCCACGCACAGGGCGGTAAGTCGGCGGCGCCCAGGGCGCCTACCGGAAGCGCGACCGGTCGGGATCAGCGGCTTCCCCAGTGTCGGAGTACGGACAGCCGCTTCGCGGGCGGACGCCGGGAACGTACCATCAGGGGCGAAGATCTCCAATTCCACCGGTGGGCGTGTCACAGCGTCGAAACCTTTTGCATGTCGATTCGCCGTTGCCCGGCCTTTATGAGGGAGAATGCGGGCGTGCATCATCCACGGCCCATAAGACTTCTCGGCGCGGGCCTGATCGCCTGCCTGGCCACCACCGGTGGCGTCCATGCCTTAGGTGTCGGCGCGGATGGCCGTGACGGTAGCGCGAGGGCCACGGGGTACGGCGTCATCCTCGGCTCCGGTTCGCTCGCCGGTGTGACCGCCGATTCCACGGGGATCCGGAGCAGAAGCACGACCGCCGGAGGGCTCGGCGGCGACACCGTCGGCACGGTGGGCAGCGTCACGGTTGAGGTGATCGCCCGCCCGGATGGGACGACCGGCGACGCGGGCGGCTCGGTCGTCGCGCGCGATCTTCGCCTACTCGCAGGTCGGGTGACGGTCGGCGAGGTTCGTGTCGATGCCCGCGCGACGGCCGCGCTCGGCAGCACGGCGACGGCGTCCGCCTCGGTCTCGGTATCCGGGCTCGCCGTCGATGGCGCTCCGACGTCCGCGGGTGCCGGAAGCCGCATTGAGGTCCCCGGGGCAGGGGTGGTCAGCGTGGGTGAGGTTTCTGCTCAAGGGGCCGGCGCGACGAACGTCAACGGGCTGCGCGTCGAGGTCACCGATGCGGCCGCCGGGGCGGTGGGCGCGAGCATGGTCGTCGGTCACCTCGAAGTGTCGGCGACACCGGGCGAGAAAGCGCCGAAACCGGCCCCGCGGCCCTCGCTCGACCCTGATCCATCGGTGAGCCCCGCGACTCCGGATGTGCCGCCCGTCGAGCCTCGGCCGTCTCGAGAGCCCGTTCCGGCACGGGAGATTCCGACGCCGCGTTCTACCCCGGCGATAACTCATGCGCCGGCGACTCCGGTCGAGCCATCACCGGCAACGCCCACCGGGCCGCTGCCGCGTCTGCTGCCCGGGACACCCGCGGGCGGCGGCGTCACCCTCACGCCCTCAGCGACCGGATACGCATTCCCCGTAGCGGGCCAGTTCAGCTATTCCGACGACTACGGCGCGCCTCGCGCGGTCACCATCTCGCACCAGGGCAACGACATCTTCGCCCACGTCGGTACGCCGGTGGTCGCCGTCGCCGATGGCGTTCTTTCACAGGTCGGGGTGAACACCCTCGGCGGGAACCGGCTGTGGCTGACCGACGATCAGGGCGCGGCGTACTACTTCGCTCACCTGTCGGCCTACGCCCCGGTCGCCCTCGACGGCGCCCGGGTAAAGGCCGGTGAGGTGATCGCCTACGTCGGCAACACCGGTCAGGCGATCACGACGCCCCCGCACCTGCACTTCGAGGTGCACCCCGGTGGCAAAGAGGCCGCGAGCATCGATCCCTACCCGCTGCTGCGGGCGTGGGAGCAGAATTCCGGCACAGGCACCCAGCTGCAGGCCGTCGGACTACCCGTGCTCCCCGACGCCGCGGCGGGCGCCGTCGTCGTCGCGATTACGCCGGCCGTGGAAGAGACCCTCCCCTCCGCCGACGGACGGGCGAGCTCCGCGCGCTAGCTCTGTTGGCCGTGAGCGCTGCCTGCGTGGGCCAAAGCGCGTTCGAGGCCTCGCGTAACCATCGTGCGTATCTTCGATACGAGGATGCGACTCGTCCACACCCCGAGCTGTACGGGGTCGAAGGCCCTGGGCAGGGAAAGCTCAGGAAAATAGGCGTGGCCGCCGCGGGGCGCTCGAATGTAGACCGTGTCAAAGAGCGCCTTCTCCGCGGTGGCAACGTACCCGCGCTCGGGGTCGCCTTCGAAGCCGCCGAAAACGTCTGGACCCACGTGGTGGATCGAGAACGGTCCCAGCCCGGTCGGGATCTGCCGGGTGCGATCCAGGGAGATCACAAACACCCGCGCGGGGATCTGCTCGATCATGTCGTGCGCGGCCAATGCCGACCACAACGAGACGTAGGCGGGGTACGGGGCCGTCACGTAGGGCGCGGGCACGAAAGGATCGATTCCGGGATCGAGCGCGCACAATCCGTGGCGGATGCGGCGCACAAGCCCGGCCCCGGCCAGCGAGCGCAGCAGATGGGATGCGTTACTGGATGACGTCCTCAAAGGGCGGCCACTTCGCGGGTTTCGATACCGGGCGCCCCTAGGAGCGCAGCTCCCCGTATGCGTGCGAGGCGTTCACCTGAGAAGCGAGCCCGGCTTGGGCGGCGGCCTTGCGGACGTCGGCCGGAACGGATCCGTCTGCGAGGGGACCTCGTCCGAGCAGAAGATCGAGGTCGAAAACGTCTCGGGCTTGGGTTTCCGGGCGGCCGGCCAACGCATAGACCTTCTGCTCGGTTGCGGGCGCCAGAGAGCAGTGCTGGACCGATGGGGGTCTCATCGCGTAGGGCTTCACGAGCTCGTTGGGCACGGTGTCCCAGACCGAACCCCTCTTCTCGCCGTTTGGGTGCTGAACTCGACCTTCGTGCGCAGCGGCTGGCTCAGACCGGCCGCAGTGACAGGGATCTTCCACCGTCCGGTCGTGTTCGTCTGCTTGGGCTTCGTGAGTTCGTCCACGAGGACACTCACGCCGGCGGCGCGTAGAACGATGCGAAGCGTGTCGGAGGCCAGAGTCTTGTCGATCTGCTCCTCGAGCTTCCGACCCGGCACGCCGACGATGTCCAGGTCGATGTCCTCGGAGTACCGCACGCTCGAGAAGGAGTAGCGCAGGTTCGCGCCGCCTTTCAGGACGTAGCGACCCACGTTCAGGCGCGTGCGAAGGACCGCAAGGAACCCCAAGTGGAAGCAGATCTGCTCAGTCGGGTGGGGCGATCTCGGTCACGGTGATACCGCGGTCGAGGGCGATCGCAACGATCCGGTCGGTGCCCGGGCTGTCACCGTGGTCGCGGAAGGCGAGGACGAGGTCGGGATCTTCGGAGACCATCCTCGGCACGTGGTCGTGCGTTGACTCGCGTCCGGCGTCATCCCAGCCGCTGCGAAAGACCATTCGGTCGAGTCCGAGTTTGCGCGCGGCGTCCTCGGCGACGCGGTCGGCTCCTCCGGCTCCTGCGGTCAAGATGGCGAGGTCAGAGCCCTCCGCGCGTGCCTGCGCGGCGAGGGCGGCGAGCTCCTCCTCCACCAGATCGGGCCAGCGCCAGCTCGTGCTGCCGCACACGAGGACCTTCACGTGCCGAAGGAGTCGCCGCAGCTGCATGTGCTGGTGGCGTTCGGGTTCGAGATACGAAAACCGCGTCGCAGAAGGGATGTCTCGTAGTCGATGACCGAGCCGGTGACGTGGATCGCGCTCTTGAGGTCCATCACCAGCTTCACGCCGTTGGTCGTGATCTCGCGGTCACCGGGACCGAGCACGTCATCGTTGGCAAGCAGGTCGAGCTTGTACTCGAGACCCGAGCAGCCCCCGGCGAGGATGCGTAGGCGCACGCCCTCGGCGGTGCCCTGGCGGGTGGCCGATTCGCGGATGTAGCTGGCAGCGGTTTCGCTCACCGATACGAGCGCAGTCCCATTGCCCGCCTGCTGGGCTTCGCGGGCGGCGCGAGCCCGGGCGCGGGCCGCATCTTTCTTCTGCTCCAGCGTCATCACCGGAGCGACAGCGTGCTCAGCCATAGCCCATCACCTTCATGAGGAAGCGGCCCTCTTCGGTCATCTGCTCGGGGCTCCACGGGGGATCCCACACCCAGTTGATGTCGACACCTGCCACACCCTCCAGCGGCTCCAACGCCGCCCGCGAGTCGGCCAGGATCTGCTCCGTCAGCGGGCAGCCCATCGACGTCAACGTCATGTCGATGGTGACGTTGCCCTCGTCATCTTGATTGACGGCACGCAGCAGGCCGAGATCGACGATGTTCACGCCGAGCTCAGGGTCTTCGACGGTCTTCATCGCCGAGGTGATCTCTTCTTCTGAGGCCATTACCGCTCCTTTGCCGAATAGGTCTGCACGGCATCTTTCAGGGCCATCCATGACAGTAGCGCGCACTTGATCCGCACGGGATACCGGGCCACACCCTCTAACGCGATCGCGTCTCCGAGGCGGTCCTCATCGCCGGTCTCGGTGCCGTGCATCATCAGCCGGAAATGCTCGACGAGGGCCAGGGCGTCGTCGGTACTCATACCGCTGACGGCGTCGGCCATCATCGACGCGGAGCTTTGAGAGATTGAACATCCCTCGCCGGAATGGGCGATCGCGACGACGCGGCCGTCATCGATCAGCAGCTCCAAGTGGAGCTGGTCGCCGCACAACGGGTTGTCGTGATCGACCGCAACAGACACGTTGTCGAGCGTGCCGCGGTGCCGCGGCGCCCGGTAGTGGTCGAGGATCAGCTGCTGGTAGAGGTCTTCGAGGCCGCCCATCAGGCCGCCATGAACGATCGCGCGTCGGCCAGGGCGCGAACCAGTACGTCGAACTCATCAGGCGAGTTGTAGAGGTAAGCACTCGCGCGGGCGGTGGCCGCAACGCCCAGCCTTTTCATCAGTGGCTTGGCGCAGTGATGGCCCGCTCGGACGCATACCCCGTCACGGTTGACGAGCTGGGCGATGTCGTGGGGGTGCAGGTCGGGCAGAGCAAAGCTGAAGGCCGCCCCGCGGCGCGCGGGGTCGAGCGGGCCGTAGATGGTGATGCCGGGAACCTCCGCGAGCGCTTCGAGTGCATAGGCGTTGATCCCCACCTCATGCTCGCGGACGCGGTCCATACCGATCGCCATCAGGTACTCGGCCGCGGCTCCGAGGCCAATCGCCTCGGCGATCGGCGGGGTGCCGGCCTCGAACTTCCACGGCGGCTCGTTCCAGGTCGAGCCGTCGACGGTCACGTGAGAGATCATCTCGCCGCCGCCGAGGAACGGTTCCATCGATTCGAGAGTCTCGGGTGAGGCGACCAGAACCCCGATCCCCGTGGGCCCGAGCATCTTGTGGCCGGTGAAAGCCATGAAGTCGCATCCCAGGGCGGGGAAGCCGACGGGCATGTGGGGGACGCTCTGCGATGCGTCAACCAGGCTGAGCGCCCCATGCGAACGCGCGAGGGCAGCGATCTGCTCAACCGGGTTGATTGTGCCAAGGACATTGCTCGTGTGGACGACCGCGACCATCCGGACCGCACCCGTGGCCAATTCGGACTCCATGGCGGCCAGATCGAGCACGCCGTCGTCGACGACCGGCACGAACCGCACCGTCGCGCCGGTGATCTCGGCGACGATCTGCCACGGGACGATGTTCGAGTGGTGCTCCATCTCGGTGACCAGCACGACATCGCCGGGCTTCAGTGTGCGTACACCCCACGCCCAGGCGACGAGGTTGATGGCCTCGCTCGCGTTCTTGGTGAACACGACGCCTTCACGGCGGGCCGAAACGAGTCGTGCGACGCTGTCGCGCCCGGCCTCGAAGCGATCGGTGGCCTCGGCGGCAAGCGCGTAGACGCCCCGGTGGACGTTAGCGTTCGCCTCACGGTAGTAGGCGTCCATCGCCCTCAACACGACGGTCGGCTTCTGCGAGGTCGCGGCCGAGTCGAGATACACCAAGGGCGCCCCGTTCTCGGAGCGCCCCAGGATCGGAAAGTCGGCACGCAGCCGGACCGCGTCGATCATCGCGGTCGCCATGGGCTCAGGCGCCGGGCGCCGCGGCGGTCTCGGCCGCCCCGAACTCGACGTAACCGTGCTCCTCGAGGTAGTCGGCAAGCTCGGGCCCGCCGGTGCGGGCGATCTTGCCCTCGAACATCACGTGCACGACATCCGGCTGGATGTAGCGCAGGATGCGCGTGTAGTGGGTGATGATCAGCACGCCGAGTTCCGGTCCGCGCATCGCGTTGACGCCCTGGCTGACGACCCGCAGCGCATCGACGTCGAGACCGGAGTCGGTCTCGTCGAGCACCGCGAACTTCGGCTCGAGCATGGCCATCTGGAGGATCTCGTGGCGTTTCTTCTCGCCGCCGGAGAAGCCCTCGTTCAGGTAACGGTCGGCGAAGCTGCGGTCGAACTCGAGCAGCTTGCTCTTGGCGTCGAAGCGCTTGATGAAGTCGCGCGGTGAGATCTCTTCGTCGTTCACGGCGTTCATCGACGTGCGCAGGAAATTCATCACCGACACGCCGGGAACCTCGACCGGGTACTGCATGGCGAGGAAGAAGCCGGCCTTCGCGCGTTCGTCGGTTTCCATGTCGAGGAGGTCCTCGCCGTTGAAGTGCACCGAACCGGCGGTGACCTCATAGCGGGGGTGCCCGGCAAGGGCGTAGGCGAGCGTGCTCTTTCCCGACCCGTTCGGGCCCATCAGGGCGTGGACCTCCCCCTGGGGAACCTCCAGGTTGACGCCCTTCAGGATCGGGGTGCCGTCAACGGCGACCTCGAGGCCTTCGATCAAGAGGATGGGATCAGCCACGGGTGAAGTGCTCCTTGGTTATCGGTCGAGAAGAGGGTGAGGGTGACTCGGCGTCGCGTCGACCAGAACCCGGCCGTCGCGGACGTCGACCCGAAAGGTGGGAAGGGGGCGGGTCGCCGGAAGCGTCAGGGCCTCGCCGGTGCGCACGCTGAACGCCGCGCCATGGCGCGGGCACTCGATGCGATCGCCATCGATGTAGCCGTCGGAGAGCGACTCCCGCGCGTGCGTGCAGACGTCGTGGATCGCCATGACGGCGCCGTCGACGTTCACGAGGCACACGGCGTGACCATCGACGTCGACCCGCAATGCGTTGCCAGGAGCGACCTCATCGAGGCCGGCGACGTCGATCAGGGCCACCGAGCTCATGAAAGCTTGTCAGCGACCGCGGTCTCCAGCTCGTGCCGCACCTCGTCGAGGCGCACCTGCTCGAGGACCTCCTGCAGGAAACCCAGCACGATCAGCCGCTTGGCCGTGTCGATCGGGACACCGCGCGACTGAAGGTAGAACAGGTGCTCGTCATCGACGCGGCCGACGGCTCCGGCGTGCGAGCACTTGACCTCTGCCGTCTCGATTTCCAGAAACGGGATCGTGTCGGCGTGCGCGCCGTCGTTGAGGATCAGGTTCCGGTTGGTCTGATACGCGTCGGTGCCGGGGGCGCCGGGCGGCACCACGAGGTTGCCGAAGAAGACCGTGTGGGCATGATCCTTCAAAGCTCCCTTGTAGAGCAGATTCGAGTACGCGTTCGGCGCCTCGTGGCGCGAGACGATCCGGTGCTCGAATCGCTGGTCGCCGTCGGCGAAGTAGAGGCCGAGTGCCCGTGCGTCAGAGCCGGGGCCTGAGCAGATCATGGTGGCTTCCACCCTCACGACGTCGCCGCCGAGGCTGACGACCACCGAGCGCACCTTCGCGTCCTTGTGAGCGCTGGCGGTGACGATCGCGTGGTGGCGGACGCCGCCACCCCACTGAACCAGGGAGAGGTGCTCCAGCTCGCCGCCGGGCATCACGACCAGCTCGGCCACCGTCGACGCGTGAACGGCGCCCGGTAGATCGGCTGACGTGAAGCGGTCGATGACGGTTGCCTTCGCGCCCTCCTCGACGACCACGAGCGTCCGCCCGAAGACGCGACCCTCCGCGCCGGTGGCGGTGAGCAGCGACTCGACCGGCAGTTCGACCTCGACCCCACGGGGGACATAGACGAACGTTCCGCCCTGCCAACGCGCCGCGTTCAGAGCACCGGGGCGATCGCCGAAACCGACGAGCGAATACAGTCGTGAGCGCACCAGGTCGCTGTGGTGCTCCAGCGCATCACCGAGTTCAGCGACGATGACGCCGTCGGGAAGTTCGGATGTCTCGAACCCGGTGGGCACACCGTCAGGGAACGCCAAGCGCGCCGAGCGATGTGTCTCGGCAGCGACGAATCCTGCTCCGGTGCCGGAGCCCGGCGCCGACGGCTCCGCACCATCGAGGGCGAGGTCACCCGGGGGAGTGAACCGCCAGATTTCCTCCTCGCCCGTGAGTCCGGGCAGGGAGACGAGGTTTGCCTCGGCGGTCGACCGCGCATCCGCGGCCCACGACGGACTAGCCAATCGAACCCTCCATCTGGAGCTCGATAAGCCGGTTCAGCTCGACCGCATACTCCATTGGCAGTTCCTTGGCGATCGGCTCGATGAAGCCGCGCACGATCATCGCCATCGCGGCCTCTTCAGACAGCCCACGGCTCATGAGGTAGAAGATCTGGTCGTCGCCGACCTTCGACACGGTTGCCTCATGGCCGACCGAGGAGTCTTCCTCCTGGATGTCCATGTAGGGATAGGTGTCGGATCGGCTGTCGTCGTCGAGCAGCAATGCGTCACAGACCACGCTGGCCTTCGAGCGCTTGGCACCCGGCTCGACCTTCACGAGACCCCGGTAGCTGGTGCGCCCGCCGCCGCGCGAGATCGACTTGCTGACGATCGTCGACGACGTGTCGGGAGCGACGTGGACCATCTTCGCGCCGGCGTCCTGGTGCATGCCCTCGGAAGCCATCGCGACCGAGAGAACCTCGCCGCGGGCGCCGGGGCCGACCATCCACACGGCCGGGTACTTCATCGTCAGCTTGGAGCCGAGGTTGCCGTCGACCCATTCCATCGTCGCGTTCTTGTGTGCCACCGCCCGCTTGGTGACCAGGTTGTAGACGTTGGTCGACCAGTTCTGGATGGTGGTGTAGCGGCAGCGCGCCCCCTCGTTGACGATGATCTCCACGACGGCCGAGTGCAGGGAGTCGCTGGAATACACCGGTGCGGTGCAGCCCTCGACGTAGTGCACGAACGAGCCGGGCTCGCAGATGATCAGCGTTCGCTCGAACTGGCCCATGTTCTCGGCGTTGATGCGGAAGTAGGCCTGCAGGGGGATCTCCACCTGCACGCCCGGCGGGACCCAGATGAACGAGCCACCCGACCACACGGCCGAGTTCAGCGCCGCGAGCTTGTTGTCGCCGGGCGGGATGATCGTCGCCCAGTACTTCTTGAAGAGCTCTTCGTGCTCACGCAGCGCCGTGTCGGTGTCGCAGAAGATGACTCCCTTCTTGTCGAGGTCGTCGCGCAGCGAGTGGTAGACGACCTCGCTCTCGTACTGGGCGCTCACACCTGACAGGTATTTCTGCTCGGCCTCGGGGATGCCCAGGCGGTCGAACGTGTTCTTGATGTCCGAGGGGACGTCGTTCCAGAACATCTTCTACTTCATCCGCTCCTCGGAGAAGCAGAGCACCGACTGGAACGACGTCCCCTCGGACATCAAGAACACGTTCGACCGCCTGGGCATCCCCGAGGCCGAGCAGAAGTACCTCTCGGGCGTGAGTGCCCAGTACGAGAGCGAGGTCGTCTACCACTCGCTGCGTGAGGACCTCGAGAAGAAGGGCGTCATCTTCTGCGACACGGACACCGCCCTTCGTGAGCACGAGGACCTCTTCAAGGAGCACTGGGCCACCATCATCCCGCCCGGCGACAACAAGCTCGCCGCGCTCAACTCGGCCGTCTGGTCGGGCGGGTCGTTCATCTGGGTGCCGCCGGGCGTGCAGGTGGAGATCCCGCTGCAGGCCTACTTCCGCATCAACGCGGAGAACATGGGCCAGTTCGAGCGGACGCTGATCATCTGCGAGCCCGGTTCGTTCGTGCACTACGTCGAGGGCTGCACGGCCCCCGTCTACTCCAGCGACTCCCTGCACTCGGCGGTGGTGGAGATCATCGTCAAGGAGGGTGCGCGCTGCCGCTACACCACCATCCAGAACTGGTCGACCAACGTCTACAACCTGGTCACCAAGCGCGCGGTGGCCCACAAGAACGCCACGATGGAGTGGGTCGACGGCAACCTCGGCTCCAAGCTGACGATGAAGTACCCGGCCGTGTGGATGGTCGGTCCCGGCGCCCGCGGTGAGGTGCTCTCGGTGGCCATGGCCAGCGAGGGGATGCACCAGGACGCCGGCGCCAAGATGGTCCACGTGGCCCCCGACACGTCCTCGACGATCGTCTCCCAGTCGCTCTCGCGCGGCGGCGGGCGCACCAGCTCCCGCGGCCTCGTGCAGGTGGAGCCCGGCGCCAAGCGCGCCAAGGCCTCGGTGGTCTGCGACGCGCTGCTCCTCGACGAGGACAGCCGCTCCG
>JANLSO010000026.1:0-15941 GCA_031362405.1 Thermoleophilia bacterium
CGAGACGGCCATGAAGTCGAGCTCGCATGGAACGGAGATGCGACGGACCAGATCGGCGATGAAGAAGACCGCGCCTTTCAGCACGCCGATGACGAGCAGCTCGCGGTCGGCGTAGTCGGCGGAGATCTGGGCGCCGAGCTCGTCGATGCGTCGATGCAGATCGACCTCGGCGACAAGCACTTCTCCGGGCGTGGGCACACTCATCGAACGACCTCCAGTTGCACCGCGGGCTGACCGAGGGGGACGAGCTGGTCGTCGGATGCACGGTGACCGACGACCCAGACGACCGTCGGGCCCGCGACGACCACGGGTGCCGCCGGCCGCAGCGTCGCGGGAACGCCATGGGCGGCGAGCAGCCGCGCGACGCTCTGATGGCCGCGGCCCGGAAGCGCGATCCGGTCGCCAGGTTGCCAGCCACGCACCGTGAGCTCCGCGTTGCCGGAAACGAAGACGCGATCGGGGCGCGGGGCCTCGGCCGGCGCCGCGGCGGCGCGCAGGCGCACCCCACCGAAGCGAACCTCGCCGGGGACCGGCATCGGAGCCTGCGGGGGAACCGTGCCCGGGCGGGAAATCACGAGGCACCCGGAGACCCGCGCGGCCACGAGCCCGCCGGCGAGCTGGGTCGCGCGGCGTTCGCTCACCACCGCGAGTACCCGCTCGACGGCGGCCGCGGAGTGCGCTACCGCCGGAGCGCCGGCCTCGTCGAGCAGACGCCGCACGAGCAGCCGACCCAGCGCGAGCGGTTCCACTCTCAGGGCCGCGACGTCGAGGCCGCCGCCCCGGTGACAGCGCGCCCAGGCGGCGTCGACCACCGCGTCGAGCACGAGCCCCTCGTCGTGCATCCGCTCAGCGAAGGCGGCGATGTTGCGCTCGGCACCCGGACGGAGATCGGCGAGCAGGCGCCGCGCCCGAGTTCGCGTGTAGGCCGAGTCCTCGTTCGACGGATCGGCTGCCGGCGCGAGACCCTGGCGCCGGCACCAGTCGCGGACCTCCCCGGCGGTGACGCCGAGCAGCGGTCGGGCGAGATCCGCGCGACGCGGCGCGATTCCGATGGCGCCCGTGCGACCCGTCCCGCGGGCAAGCCGCATCAGGACGGTTTCGGCTTGGTCGCTGGCCGTGTGACCCGTTGCGATCGCTGACCAGCCGTCGTGCGCGGCGACCCGTCGGGCCACGGCGTAGCGCGCGTCACGGGCCCGCTCGGGAGCCCCGGCGCCAGGTGCGAGCCCGAGGCGCTCGACACGCACGGGAAGCCCCAACTGCCCGGCGGCGCGAACAACATCGCGTGCCTCCACGGCGGATTCCGGCCGGAATCCGTGGTCGACGGTCAGAACACCGACGAGGCCGTCGTGCGTCGTCGCGAGCAGGTGCATCAGAAACAGGGAGTCGGCGCCGCCCGATACAAGAGCCAGTGTGGGTTCGCCCGGTGCGAAGACGCCATGGTCGCGGGCCCACGCCGCGCAGCGTGCGATGAGATCGTCGTCCACCCCGGCAGTATGCTGGCCGGGCCCGTGGCGCTCCACCTTCCGCACCGACTTTGCGTGTTTCACCCCGACGCGAGGGCGGCGACCAGAGCGTCGAGCTCGGGCCGCGTGATCTCCCCGGGCCAGGTTGCGGCCACCTGCCCTCGAGCGTCGATGAGAAAGCTGGTCGGGATACCCGTGGCGCCAAAGCGCTCTGCCAGATCGCCTTTTCGGTCGACGGCAAGCGCGAAGCCGACGTTCGCGGCCTCGGCGAAACGCCGTGCCTCGTCGGGAGCGTCGTTCGCGGCGATTCCCAGTACGGGAACGTCCGGTGTCTCACGGGCGAACGTCGCCAGGGTCGGCGTCTCCTGCTTGCACGGCTCGCACCAGGAGGCCCAGAAGTTGATGAGCAGCGGCTTGCCGGCGAACTGTTCAAGCGTGATCTCCGGCCCACCGCGCAGGTTGGGCACGGCGAAGGCGGGTGCAGCGCGACGCTCCGACACCGGGGTCACGTTGGCATCGCGCTGCACGGCCGAGCTGTCGCACGCGACAGCGAAGGCCGCGAGAGCAGCCAGAAGGAAGAGGGCGATAGGGCGCATCGCGGGTCAGCGTAGTGACTGATTCGCCAATGAGGTCGACTCTCCACCTCCTCACCGGCGTCGACCGGCGCGCTGGGGTGGCGATTCGCCGCCGGGTGGGTCGAAACCCCTCGTTACATCAGGCCGCGCCTCTCGTCGCCGGGGCGATGTCGCCAAGCTTTCGGGTCGTCGTCGCAGTGCTGATCGCCCGCCGCAGCACGCGCACAGCCGGGCTCACAGCCCTCGCGGCGAGCGTCACTTCGGCGTTGATCGCCAAAGCCCTGCGCGATCGCCTCCGGCGGCCGCGACCGGGCGCGCGCGCAGAGGGTGGATTTCCGAGTCGCCACTCCGCGGCGTCGGTGGCGATCGCCGTTGCCGTCGCGTCGCAGCATCGCCGCGCTGGCCAGGCGCTCGGCGGCGCCGCGATCTTTGGGATGGCAGCACGCGTTGCGGCAGCGGAACACGAGCCGGCCGACGTAATCGCCGGGGCAGCGCTCGGCTGGGCAATAGCCACCACCGTCGCCTGCGCGCTTCCCCGATGGTCCTCGATCGCTTAGCGTCACCGGTATGACCGATCCGCCACCCGCGGCCCAGCGTGTGACGTACCTGATCGCCTGTGTGCTCGCCATGCTCGGGGTGCTGGGGCTTCTGCGGACGGGCCTCGCGAACCCCTGGCGCGAGCAGGGCACCGATCTCCTCGGGATGACGACACACCCGATCACCGCGCTCATGCACGCCGCCATCGGCCTGACGGGTATTCCGATCGCTCGGGCAGCCCGCGCAGCACACCGCTACCTGTGGCTGGTCGGGGGCCTTCTGGCCACGTGGACCGCAGCCGCATTCGTACTCGACGGCGCTCCCAACGACCTGTTCGTGCGCGAGCCGTTTCTTTTGGCCGTCCACGCGATCGGCGCCGCGACATGCCTGATCGCCGCGGCTCTCACCCAGAACCCGCGAGGGGCCCAAAGCTCCTGAGCCGCCCCGCACGTCCGCCGATGTCAACAAACGGTGCCCGGCACCGGATGTTGACAACACGCTTCGAACCACCGCGGCACCGACGGGGGCCTCTACGCCGCCGTGCGGTGGTCGCCGGGAAGGACGACGCCGATGATGCGGTCTTCCTCGTCCGAGAGGCGTACCCGGTCGCGACCGGCAGCCTTGGCGGCGTAGAGCGCCCGGTCGGCGCGTTGGATCAGCATGCTTGCGTCAGAGGCATCGCCAGGGAGGTGCTCCGCAACGCCGGCGGAGATGGTCACCGTGACCAGGCGCCCACCCGAGACTTCGATCTCGATCTCGGCGACGGCGGCCCGGATGCGTTCGGCGGCCTCCACGGCCTCCTCCGCCGGGCCGGGGACGATCAGCGCAAACTCCTCACCACCGAAACGCGCGGCGATGTCGGATGAGCGCGAGCAGTGAGTAATCGTGTCGCCGACCAGTGCAAGCATCCGGTTGCCCGCGTCGTGCCCGTGTTGATCGTTGAACCGCTTGAAACGGTCGACGTCGAAGATGACCAAAGAAACCTGACCGCCATAGCGCACGGTCCGCCGCACCTCGCGAGGGAGGGCGTCGGCGAAGAAGGCGAAGTTCGGCAACCCGGTGAGGCGGTCGGTCAGGGACTGCTCGGAGACGCGCCCGAGTTCGCGTGTAAACATCTCGTGCCCGGCTCCGATCACCCCTCCGAGAGCCACGAACCCGACAAGCCCGACACCCAGCGTCAGACCGTCGATGCTCGGATCGGAGGCGATCAGCGCAAAGGCAAGCGCCGTGATGGCCGCCACCAGAGCAAGGCCGCGGCGCCCGGCGAGCGGCATCGCGAGGGCGACAGCGACGGCGTAAAGCGGCCATGCACGGGTCGCCCCGGCGAGCGCCGCAAGCGAGGGCAGTCCGACGAGACCGCACAGGAGAATCGACCGACGCCGAGCGCCCAGATCGACCTCAGGGTAGGGCTCGTCGCCTCGATAGGCGGGGTCCATCACCGTGGTGTGTGTCAGCCCATTCTGCACGGGTTGCCACGCTACATATGGGGTCGGACGGCGTCCGCCGGCGTTTCCGCGGCGCGATCGGGAGGGCGATGAGACTCCCCAGACCGTGAACTCGCGCAAGAGGGCGTGGCGCACATGGACATTGGCATCGTCGGAGCGGGCGTGATGGGCAGTGAGATAGCATTCGCCGCTGCGGCGGTCGACACGAACGTCGTGCTGTGCAACGCCGATTCCGAGGCTCTGACGTGCGGGGTCGACCACGTGGTTGCCCTCGCGGGCCGCGCGGCGCGAAAGGGCCGGATCACCGACGACGACGCGGCCATCATTGTCGCGAGGGTCCAACCGTCGACGGATATCGGTGATCTGCACGACTGCGACCTGGTGATCGACACCGTCAGCGAGGTGATGGCGACGAGGCGCGTCGTCTTCGGTGCGATCATCCCCTCCACACGTCCGGCCTGTCGATCTCCGAGCTGGCCGCGGCAACAAACCGGCCGACGCAGGTCGTTGGGCTCCATTCCTTCACTCCGGCGAGCGTGATGCGTGTGGGCGAGATCGTCGGCGGCAACGACACGAGCCAGGAGACCTGACTCGTGTCGAGCAGGTGGCTCGTGATCTCGGAAATACCCCCGTACGGCTGCGTGAACGCGCGGGTTTCCTCGTCAACCGGTGCTCATCCGGGCGATGGTCGAGGCGTACCGGCGGACCAATGGGCTCGGCGCCGACCCCTGCCGCGGTTGGCGCAGCCGTGGTGGCGTCAGGCTCCGCCCCGATGGGCCCCTTCGCGCTCGGCGACCTGATCGACCTCGGCACGATGGATCACGTCCGCGGTGATCTGAAGGCGGCCTACGGTGAGCGTTTCCTCGATGCGGGCATGCTCGTTACCAACGTCGACGAGGGCCTTCTCGGCGGTAGATCGGGGCGCGGCTTCTTCTGCGCCGATCGACCAGGCCGTGCGCTGCCGCGACGAGCAGATCGCCGACGCCGCCGACATCGACATCGCGCTGTGTCTCGGGCCGGCTGGAGCGAGGGTCTTCTGACGATCGCCCATCGCGATCCCGCGAAGGACCATTCGTTCACGTAATGCATGCGACTTCTCGCCAGACTGGTGCTGATTCGTCGTCTCGGCCAGGATGGCCGTTGGCTCCCGCGCACCTAGGCGGGCGGGTTGTTTCTACGATCGAAGGAGGTGGCGTGATGACACATCATCCGCACCCTGATGTGAAGGGACGGTCGGTGCTCAGCCTCATGCACCACAGCCCCGAGGCGATTGCGGCGGTGCTCGACACCGCCGCCGAGCTGAAGGCGACGCCACGGCCGACGTGGCCGCGTCCGCTCGCGGGGAAGATCGTCGCCCTGATCTTTGAGCGCCCGTCGACACGGACGCGCGTCTCGTTCGAGGTCGGGGTTGCGCACCTTGGCGGCCATCCCCTCGTTTTGTCATCCAGTGAAATGCAGCTTGGCCGCGGCGAGACCATCGAGGACACCGCAAAGGTGCTCTCGCGGATGGTCGACGCGATCATGCTGCGCACGGGTGCCCATCAGAACCTCGTCGATCTTGCCACCCACGCCTCGGTACCGGTGATCAACGGCCTCACCCATGCGCACCATCCGTGTCAGGCCCTGGCCGACGCGCTGACCCTGCGCGAGCGTTTCGGCGATCTGCGCGGCCTGCCTGTTGCCTACGTCGGAGACGGAAACAACGTCTGCGCGTCACTGATGATCGTGGGCGCGCTGACGGGCATGGCAGTTACCGCCGCGTGCCCGCCTGGATACGAGCCCGACCGCGAAGTCGTCGCCTGGGCCCAGGCGACCTCGGCAGCCAGTGGAGGCACGACGCGCGTCAGCGCCGACGCACACGAGGCCGTCGCCGACGTGCGCGCGATCTATGGCGACACGTGGATCTCGATGGGGGACGAGGACGGCGGCGCCAAACGCCTCGCCGACCTCGACGCCTTCCGCATCGACGATGCCCTGATGGACGCCGCTGCGCCCGACTGCATCGCCCTGCACTGCCTTCCCGCCCATCACGGCGAGGAGATCACCTACGGAGTGCTGCACGGCCCGCGGTCGGCGGTGTGGGATCAGGCGGAGAACCGCATCCATGCCCAGGCCGCGCTGATGGCCCACATGCTGGGCGACTGATCGCAGACATCGTCCGCTCCCGATGGCGTTCGCGTCTCCGCTACGGGATGACCCCGCTATCCAAATGAGAAGTGCGAACCATGGGCGGTGCCATCCGAAGCGCGCTGAAAGCGGGAGCCATCACCCTCGTCTTCTACGTTGTGATCGTGCTCATCGCCGGGCAGGGGCACGCGACGCAATCGGCGCAGGCATCGTCGGCCGTGTGACCGGCGCGATCACATACGTCATCATGATCGCCATCACCGGGCGAAAAGCGGGCAGGTAGGTGCGGGCGGGGGATCCGATCGCGCGCGGCGACCGCGTCGACCACCCAACGCCCGCTGTCGGCGAGTAGCCGACGCACAGCCTCCCGACATGCTGCCCCTCTACGACGACAACCCGACGCGGCGACTGCCGATCCTCACGATCGGCCTGATTCTCATCAACCTGTTGGTCTTCGGCTATCAGGTTTCTCTACCGAACACCACACAGCTCGGCGGCGAGGTTGCTTTCCAATGTGAGTACGGGATGGTTCCCGCCCATGTTTTGAAAGGCGTGGATCCGGCGCTCGACCTCGATGCGTCGTCAGGGCGTGAGGTCTCCTGCCAGGGCGTCAACCAACAGCAGGGCAGGTTCCTCGGGCTGTTCACCTCACAGTTCCTGCACGGCGGTTGGCTACATCTGCTGGGCAATATGCTGTTTCTGTGGGTCTTCGGGAACAACATCGAAGACCGTCTGGGTCGGCTGCGGTTTATTCCGTTTTTTTTGTTGTGCGGCGCTCTTGCCGCACTCAGCCAGGGGCTCTGGGCACTACGTGACGTTCAGGAAGCGGGCATTCCCGTGATCGGGGCGTCCGGTGCCATCTCGGGCGTGATGGGCGCATACCTGGCACTCTTCCCACGCGCCGGCATCTGGACTCTCGTGGCGTTCGTATTCCCGCTGAAGATCCCCGCGTGGCTATGGATCGGTATCTACCTCGTGCTGCAGTTCTTCTACCTCGGTAGCTCAGGTTCGGGCGCGGGCGTCGCGTACTTGGCCCATATCGGCGGCCTCGTTGCCGGTTGGCTGCTGATCCGCCCGATGCTCGCGGGTCGCAACGACCCGCCGCCGCCAGAGACGGCGCTCCCGCGGGCGGCCTTCTGATGGGCATCTTTCGTCGCGAACCGCATCCCCCGAAAGCCTCTGCGCCGCGTCCGGTGCGGGTCGCGACCGCGATGCATCAGCCCGAGGCCGAGATGTTGGCGATGATGCTCGAGCAGGCCGGAATACCGGTCGTGGTGCGGCGCGGCACTTTCGACGTGCCCGACATGATGGCGGGGGGCCCGCGCGACCTACTGGTGCCCGCCGATCGGGAGCTCGAGGCGCGGGCGCTGCTCGACCCGCTCCCGCCCGAGGACCAGGTGCGATGACGCACACCAACGTGCAGTCGGCATCAACCCTGGTCGAGGGCGACGACCCGGTCGCGGTTGTCGAGGAGGCCGTCGCGCGGGTCCTCGCGGCCATCGGGACACACCCCGACCTCGCCGTTGTCTTTGCCTCCCCTGCGCTCTGCCGTGATCCGGCGACCCTTCTCGACGCAATCCACGAGCGGCTAAGGCCACGTCATCTGATCGGCTGTACGGGTGAGGCGATCATCGGTACCGGCCGCGAGATCGAAAACGGCGCGGCGTTGTCGCTGTGGGCGATTCGCCTGCCCGGCGCCGAGATCTTCGAGATGCGCCTCGAGGCCGATCCCGCGGGCGATGGCGAGCTTCTCGGATGGCCATTCGTCGATGCCGACGACCCGTCACTCGACGGCATCGCGCTTGTGGTCGCCGACCCGTTCACGTTTTCCGCCGATGCGCTTTTGGCCCAGACGAACGCCGCCGACCTTCCCCTCGTCGGCGGTATGGCCTCCGGTGGTCGGCGACCCGGCGAGCACCTGGTCTTCCTCGGCCAGGAAGCCCACGCCGACGGAGCCGTCGGGGTCGTCATCTCGGGGGCCAACGTCGTCGCGGCGGTCTCCCAGGGCTGCGCGCCGATCGGGCCTGAGATGGTGGTCACCGACGCTGAGGAAGGCGGCCGGATCGACGAACTCGCCGGCCAGCCGGCGGTGGCCAAGATCGAGTCGGTCATCGATGAGCTCGACCCCGCGACCCGCCGACTCGCCGCGACCGGCCTGCTCGCAGGCGTCGTCATCAACGAAAACGTCCCCGAGTACGGGCGCGGCGATTTCCTGATGCGAGGAATTCTCGGTGGTGACCGCGAGACCGGACGCCTCCTGGTCGGTGAGAACGTCCGTGTCGGACAGACCCTGCGTCTGCATGTTCGCGATGCCCGCTCGGCCGACGCCGACCTGCGCACCGCACTTCGCGATGCGGGTTCACGTGTCGGCGGCGCGCCCGCCGCGGCGCTGCTTTTCACGTGCAACGGCCGCGGTCGACATATGTTCGAGATACCCGACCACGATGCACGCGCCGTGCGCGAAGAGATCTCCGACATCCCGCTTGCGGGCCTCTTTTGCAACGGCGAGATCGGTCCGGTAGGTGGCACGAACTTCATTCACGGCTTCACCGCGACGCTCGCTGTGTTCGGCGCGGCATCTGAAGATCACGACCCCGAATGACATTCGTATCGTCCGATGTGATGAAGAATGGGGTTGTTATTTCGGCAGCGATGACGCATAAGTGTCGGTGGTCTATTTCACCACCATCAGATGGGAATGCATATGAGTACCGACCAGCCCACCGGCCGCGGATCGATCGGTAACGAGATCTTCGAGCAGGTCGAGAAGATCGTCGCCGCGGAGGGCATCACGCGCAGCGACGCCTTCCAACGACTTTCGGATCAAACAGGCCGACGCGCCGGAACGGTCGCGGCGAACTACTACCGCGTGGCACGCCTGCGGGGCGCGCCGTTGCAGCCGCGTGTGCGCAAGGGCTCAGCCGCCTCGGGCGCCAGCGAGATCGAAGCTGTCCTTGGCCGCGTGAGCCGTGCGATGGACGAGTTGACGGACCTCGTGCACCGTCAGCAGGAAGAACTCAACCGCCTGCGTGAGCGGGGCGACCAGCTCGACAAGCTGCGCCGCCTGCTCGCCGAGTAGGGAATCCGGTTGTGCCCTGGCCACGGCTGTCAGGGCACAACCGGCTGTTTCTCGCCGTCTCGCGCAAGCGCCTCGGCGACGTCCTCCAGCCCGATTGGCGGGCCGAGCAACTGCGCGAACGGCAGGGCGTCGGTCTGGATGAGGGTCATCGCCTCCCGCAGGGCCGCCGGGCTGTGGTGGTACGAGGCCTGCAGAGTGATTTCCCGGTAGTGCAGGTCGGCGACCGAAGGGTGGAAGACGGCGCCTGGCGCAAGACCCGCGTGGAGGTTCACCTCCGCACCCGGCGCCGCCACCTTCATTGCCGCGTGCCAGGCCGAGACCGACCCGGCGCAGGCAAACACGATCTCGGCCCCGCGCCCGCGAGGCGTGGAGGCACGTACCGCGGCGAGGGCGGCGACGTCGCGCGGGGCATCCAGAACCACAGACGCGCCGAACGCGCGTGCCCGATCCCGCCGATCGGCGTGGGGATCGCAGGTGACGACGGCGCATCCGCGGCGTGCAAGCAGCGCGGTGATGACCGCCCCCTGCAGGCCCGCGCCAAGCACGATGGCCGTGTCGCCCGCGCCCGCGACGGACCGCTCAACCGCGCGCACTGCACACGCAACCGGCTCGACGAGAGCCGCGACTGCCATTGGTGTCGTGGCAGCAACCGGAAGCACGTTGCGTCGGGTGATTCGCGCCGGAACACGCATGAACTGCGCGTAGGCACCAGTGAGGTAGATCAGGTCTTCGCACAGACCCGGACGCCCGCGCCGGCAGGGTTGGCACGCCTCGCACGGCGCCGAGTTCGCGACCGCAACCGGCTCGCCGACGTGAAAGCCGGTGACACCTGCTCCGACGGCGGCGATGGTTCCCGCTGCCTCGTGCCCAAACGGGGCCGGCAGGGGGCCAAGCGCGGGATGGGTGCCGCAACGCATCATCTTCGCGTCAGTGGCGCATGTGAGCGCTGCCTCGACACGAACGACGATCTCGCCCACGTCAGGCCGAGGCTCGGGGACATCCACGAGCCGGAGGTCGGATGGTCCGTAGAGGATGAGCGCGCGCACGGGTCCGAAGCTATCAACAGGTGACGGGCGTGCCGGTACGATACGGCCACTCTCGCCGAGACCCCATCCGGAGCCGATCACGCCGTACCCCGAGCACCTTCGCCGGGTGGTTGAGGACTACCTCGACGCGCTCGATTTTCATCCCGACGATCCCGACGACCGCGCCGAGGCCGCGGGCACCGAGGGGCTCGCCGAGGCGATGCGCTACTCGCTGCTGGCCGGCGGCAAACGCTTTCGGCCCGTGCTGGCTCTTGCGACCTGCGCCGCTCTGGGCGAAGACCCGCAGCGCCTTCTTGCGACCGCCGCCGCGATCGAGCTGATCCATACCTACTCGCTGATCCACGACGATCTGCCCGCGATGGACGACGACGATCTGCGACGCGGACGGCCGACCTGCCACCGCGTCTACGGCGACGACATCGCGATCCTCGCGGGGGACGCCCTATTCGCGGAGGCGATGCGCCTGGTGTGCGAGCGCCAGAATGGTGGCACCGCGGTTCAGGTGGGAATCCTCGCCGAGCTCAGCCGAGCAACGGGCGTCGGCGGAATGGTCGGTGGCCAGTTCCTCGATCTACGCGATGCCGGCCGAACGTCGAGCGAGGCGTTGCGCAACGTGCATGCTCTGAAGACCGGGCGCCTGATCGTCGCGTCGGTGCGCTGCGCGTTGGTGCTCGCCCCACCGACGCCCGAGATCGCAGGCGTGTACGACCGCTTCGCACGCGAGCTGGGGCTGCTGTTCCAAATCGTCGATGACATCCTCGACGTCTCGGGAACCGAGGCGCTGCTCGGCAAGGCGGTGGGCGCCGACGAACGCCTCGGCAAGGCGACGTACGTGAGCGTTCACGGCATGGCCCGCGCCCAGCTGCTCGCCAACGAGAGCCATGAGCGCGCCCGCGCCCTGCTTGCGAGCCTCGACGGCTCAACGGGCGATCTGGTCGACCTGACCGACATGGTCTTCAACCGGCAGAGCTGACCTCAGACCGTCGCGAGACCGCCAAGGACGCCGGCCGACGAGCGGCCGAGCACCCAGCGCCCCGACGACGCGCTATCGGCGAGCAGTTTCGCCAGGATCGCTTCCCGCGGGCTGCGTGGAGGACCGGGGGTCGGGAACGACAGCGGTCCGGCAATCCACCGGGGCGCACCGCGAGCGACCCCGGCAGACCCCTATCTCGTCCAACCAGCTGTGTTACGCGGCCTCGGCGGTTGCTTCGGCAGCGCGCTCAGCGCGCTTGTTGACCTCGACGATGGCCCGCAGAAGCTCACGGTAGTTCGCCGGAGATCCGACCCCATCGACCGACAGTTCGGTCGCGAGCCGGTTCGACCACTCGAGCAGGCTGGGAAGTGGCTCGGCGGTCGCGTCGAGCAGGGCCTGCTCGAGAACGAGACCTCCAAGGCCACGCAGCTCAGCGAGGATCACCGCGCGGGGGCGCGGCGGGCGGGGCTTGGCGCGACTGCGGCGACGCGACGCGGGGCGCGGTGCGGTGGTGCGGTTTTCGGAACCAAGCAGGGCCACGAGGGCCTCCAGAGGCGGGGGTTCGATCTCACCGACTGTGTCGGCGTCAGACGCCACAACATGAGTCCCCCGACCGGGTGATCTGTCGATTGCCGTCGCTCCGGTTCGGGACCGCCCCGGTACGCTTGCGCGAAATCGTTGGGCACGCCGACGCCGATAAAGGGGAAACGGTGGAGCTGATCGCCGGTGAGAACATTCTCTTCCGAGGCCGCCCGTCGTGGAAGTCGAGCATCGGCTTCTTCCTGAAATGGGGCTTCCTGGCGCTGGTGCCGGCCGTCGTGGCCATCGTCCTGTCGTCGTTCGACACCGAGACCGGCCTACCGATTTGGCAGTGGGTCCTGATCTCGTTGCTCCTGCTGGCGATGGTCATCGCCCGCGACGCGATCCGTCGGGCGACGGCGCGCTACACGGTGACCACCGAGCGGATCCACATCCGGCGCGGGCTTCTTTCACGGTCTGAGCAGGCGACGACCCTCGAGCGTGTCCAGAACGTGACCACCGACCAGTCGCTGCTCGAACGGATGCTCAACATCGGCGACGTCGACTTCGATACCGCCGGGACGAGTGAGTCCAACGACTCGTTCCGCTTCGCGGGCATCGCCGACCCCCACGGGGTCATCAAGCGGATCCAGCAGTTCCGGCTCGCGGATGGTCCGAGGAGTCAGGGTTTGTAGCGCCAACGATCGGACGCCGGTTCTCATCGCACAGACGCCGCGACGGCCATCGCGGCAGGGCGCGGCAGGGCGCTCTCGAGGCGCAGGAGCCGTGAATCGTCCGACCAGAGGAGCGCATTCGCGGCCAGACGAAAGCCGATCGAGCGTCCGTCGAACAGTCGTACAGCGTGGGGCGCTCCCGCGATCCACACGGCCGAGCCGACCCCCGGAATCTCGAGGAATTGGGCGGGGCTGGCCGGCGTGAGTGACTTGGCGATGATGATGGCGTCGTTGCCCGTGCCGGGTGGGCCGACCGTCAGCAGCGCGCCGACCGCCGGCAGCACGGGCGTCGCGGGCAGACCCGGTCCGGCACGCCAGACGAGAGTGACGACGTCGCCGGCCGGCGTTCGGTCGCGCAGCACGGTGGCGGGTTCACCGAGGCGATCGCTGGTCGGCAGCGGCCGACCCAGCGCGCCCTCCGCCTCGGCGGCCGTCACGGGCGTGCCGAAGCCAAGGGCAGGCACGTCGGTTGCTGTGGTGCTCGGGGCGAGGTGGCGACTGCGTTCCACATCGACCCCGTGGTCGCGTAGCCAGCCGCGTACCGTCGGCGACGCGGCGACCGCGACGGCGGCGGCGAGCAGGGCGATCGCCACCCCGACGAGCGCCATCCGCAGTGGCCGGCGCACCCGGGCGCGGCGCGGCGTGGTCGTACCGATACGTGCCAGGACGACCGGCGCGATGTCGATCTCCGGCTCAGCCTCGAGGCGGGCACCGAGCGCCCGCAGCGCCTGTTGGAGGTCGAGGTCGGTCATCCGACCGCTTCCCCGAGCTCGGTGCGTAGGCGCGCGAGTGCACGCGAGGTGCGCGACTTGACGGTGCCGCGCCGACAGCCGAGGGCGGCGGCGGTCTCGTCCTCACCGAAGTCGAACGCGAAGCGCAGGCACAGCACCCGTTGGTCGGCCTCCGCCAGACGCCGGATGGCACCGAGCAGTTCCTCGGTGCCGACGCGCGCCAAGGCGTCCTCCTGCGCAGAGGCGGCGTGTGCGACGGGCGCGGCCGCTGCCCGCTCCAGAAGGCGCGCGGCCCGTTGGCCTGTACGCGCCCGGCTTCGCGCCTCGTTGGCGACGATCGCGAGCAACCACGGGCGGAACGGCCGCGAAGAATCGAAGCGGCCAAGCGCTCGGTGCGCTTTCACGAACGCCTCCTGGGTCGCATCCTCGGCCTCGTCCGTACCGCAGATGAGCGTGGCGACGCGCACCGCGAGGCTCTGGTGTCGGCGCACGAGTGAGGCGTACGCGTCAGCATCGCCACCGCGCGCACGGCGGACGAGGTCGGCGTCGTCGGGGGATGCACGGGCTGGCACGGGCGACGATCGATGCTACGGCGCCGGCGTGCCGACCGAGAGCTCCGTAACGCCCTCGACCTGCGGTGGCACGCTGTGCAGGTCAATCAGGAAGGACTTCGCCAGGCGATCGCTCGTCGCGGTGAGCTTCCGGCCCACTGCGCCCAGGCCCAGCGTCCACGTGCCGGTTGTGGTCGGGTCGCCCCGCGCGGGCAGATCGATGCAGAACGTGAAGGCGTAGGCCGTCTGGAGCATGTGCACGAATGGGTGCGCGGAGCCCTCATAGAGGGTGTAGACCGTGCCACCGTCAGCCGACCAGGTACGTGCGACCGGTGTGCCGACCATCGACTCGTCGCCCTCGAGTTTGTCGACCACGGGCGTCGGATCGAGCTTCCGCGTCGCAAGGTCGTAGAGGCGGATGCGGTCGACCGCGGCGCCACTCGCGTCGCGATACTGGGTCAGGTAGAGCTTGGTGCCGTTCCTCGACAGCGCGTCGTAGCCGAACGTGCCTTCGCGGCGCAGGTCGACGATCTGCGGTCGTCCACCGCGCAGACGAAACGCGATGAGACGACTCGCGGCGTCCGTCGACTGCATCACTGCGACGCGCCCGTTCCACGAGAGCCCCTCGGTGGCACCGCCCGGAACCGGCACCGGCAGCGCCCAGGCGCCATTGACGTAACGCACCTGCCCTGTGGCGTCGTTCTTGGCGTCCGCGACGAGGACCCGCGTCACGGTGTGTTCTTTGCCGACCACATTCGTGGCGGATCCGACGTTTGACACCGCCTTCGCCCGCGCGCCGGGGGCCAGCGCCCACTCCGACCTGGCTGGCGAGAGCCCGGGGATCGACCCCGTGGACGCTGCGGCCACGTCGACCGCGGTCGTATTCGTCGCGACCGACCGGGAGGCGACGTGATCGCCGCCGCAGGCGGCGACAAGCAACGCGAGCGGAATCAGCATCGCGGACGGGGCAAGCGGGCGCATTGAAACCTCCAAAGCCGTGTGCCTTTCTCTACGCTCCGACGGCCGAAAAGGTTCCCGGACACGGACGCGGCGACGAGAAGACGGCCAGGACCGTCTCGAGGACGCCGGCTCCTTCTGCGTCGCGGCACTGGAAGTCTGCATCCATCATCAAATGGCTCCAGGTTGGCCGACGGCACGAGGAAATCGGGGCTGTAGCCTCGGTAGATGGTTCCAGACGAGCACTCGGCCCTCTTGGAACTCCTTTCGTTCTGGACCGGTTACATGAGGTGACCGGAGAACTCTTGGACCGTGTGGTCCTCCCGGATGAGCCCCCTGCCCCGTACCGCGCTGCGGACGGCACGATGATTGCCCGTAGGCGCGATCTCTACGCGCTTTCGGTCATCGCTGCCGCGCACGAGCTGGTGGCCGGAGTTGCGGGCGAGATTCGTGCGGACCGCCCGATCAACGCTATTCGGCTGGCCCGACACCTTGCGGAGTTCGAACTCCAAAGTCGGTGGGTCATGTCGGACCCGGAGCACAGGGTTGAGCTCGCCGAGGCAGAGACGATGCGAAATATCTGCGAGCGCCTCCCTGCGGGTTCCACCGAGCATCTCGGAGAGGTGCTCGGCCACGCAAAGCGCGTGTGCTGAAGGCCGTCCGCGTCCGCCACCGGAAGAAGGAGGGAAGCGGCTTCTTGCCGCGGTACGACAAGATGGCCGCCGATGTTGGGGACGCGGAAAAGTGGAGATTGTCCTCTTCGCAATTGAGCTGGATGTCTTATCCAGGCCCCTTTGCTCTCGGCCTTGGGCTTGCCCACGTGGACGCAACAGGACAACGCACGGCCTTCAAGCCTCCGAACTCTGGACCTGCCGTTGAGGCGGCTTTTCACGCGGCGGAGAGCGCACTCTCGTGCACGATGCGGCTTGGTACCGAACTCGGGGACACTGCGTCGCAGGGGGTCCTCGATGAGATTGCCCGTGCACTTCGCGAGATCGCTTCTACCCGGAGAGAGGCGTCGGCCGACGAAGATGGCCACGAAGCAGGGGAAGCGCTCTTCCGCGACAGCAGAGAGCCAGGCGGATAGAGCATTTTCCGCCGTGCTTCACACCGAGCACATCTTGCACGAAACGAGGTTACGTTGCAGTGGGTGGAAGCCGGCTCTCAATCCACGCGAGCGCCGCGTCGGCAAGCGCGACCATCT
>JANLSO010000043.1:0-23993 GCA_031362405.1 Thermoleophilia bacterium
TCACGAGAAGGACGCCCGGCCCACCCCGAAGGACCGCGTCGCCGATCAGCGGCGGGTGGCCCTCGACGACATTCGCGACCTGGCCGAGCTGCTGCGACCGATCCTCCACCCTGACCTTGGCCAGCCCTTCGGGACCGGTGATCGGGAAGACGTGTCGTACCTCGAGACGCTGCTGTGGTGTGTCGATCCAGCCGCCGGTCCCGGGCGTCGAGGCCTCGAGGTACGACAACGGCGAGACCCACATGGCGTTACCGGCCGTGCGGACGATCTGGTCGAGGGTGATCTTGTCGTCGGCAAGGCTCTTCGGGTCGACCTGCACCTGGAGCTGGCGGTCCTTGTAGCCCCAGATCGAGACGTTGGCGACGCCGGGCACGGCCAGCAGAGCCGGTCGAATGGTCCAGCGGGTGAGAACGGACATCGCGATCGGCGATGTCTCACGAGAACTCAGCCCGACCATCATCACCCGGCTCGACGCCGACAGCGGCTGCAGGATTGACGGCGGCTGCGAGACGTTGGGAAGCGCGTAGGCCAGCGCGATGCGCTCAGCCACCAGCTGCCGTGCCCGCAGGACGTCGGTCCCCGGCTCGAAGGTCAGGACCACCGACGACAATCCAGGAACCGATGTCGAGGTGATCGATTCCACCCACGGGGTCGCGCTGAGGAGTTCCTCGATGTTGAGGCTGACGAGGCTCTCGACCTCCGCGGCGGACAGGCCGAGAGCCTCGGTCTGCACCTCGACGTAGGGAGGCGCGAACTCGGGCAACACATCCGCCCGGGCGTCGCGGAGCTGGGTCACGCCCACGACCATCAGCACGGCGGCCGCGGCAAGCACGAGGAGCCTGAACTTCATGCTCGACGAAATGATCCAGCGAAGCATGCCGTGAACCTCCCCGCGCGCAGCCGCGCGCCGTCGCCCGGGCTCACGCGGAGCCCGGCTGGTCGTGCCTCCCTAGAGGGCCGATCGACGTGCGTGGCAGGCAGGGAGAGGGATACCCGAAGCGACATGTGCATCTCTTCGGAGCGGTGAATAACTACCGCTACTCCATTCTCAGCAGGCCCTTACGAACCACTGTCTTTCGTATAGGCACGTACCCCCCATCGGTCCAGGTTGGCGGTCCAAGGGGTTGCAAAGCGCGACATTACGCGTGGGCACGGGGAACCTCCGGCCAGTCGAGGCTGTCAAGCAGGCGCACAAGGTTGCGCTTGCGGTGCTGGTCGGTACGCAGCTCGGCAGCCTCACGACCGAACGCCACCTGGTCACCAAGGCGATGCGCCAGGGGCCGCATGCGCGTCAAGAAGCCGACGGCCTGCTCGTAGCCGGCCTGGTTGGTGTGAGCCACCGCCGGAGCGATGCCCGTCGGTAGACCTCCAGAGCGTCCTTCGGGTGATCGGCCTCACGAAGCTCGGCGAGCCGCAGCCACATGGCTTCGGAGCAACCACCCGAAAGCGCCTCCACCCACGCCGCATCGGAGTCGTTCTCAGACAGCAGGATCCGCACGAGCTCTGAAGCGTCGGGGTTCGCGGCCCGGCGCGGGGCGTTCGTCGGCGGCGTTGATCGGGCGGCAACGAGCCGTCCGCGAAGATGAGCCAGGGCCCGCTCCCGCCACACGTCCCGTGTACCGGCGGCGAATGCGGCAGCCCGCAACCGCTCGTAGCGCTCCCGCACCGGATGCCTGACGAAGTCGTCCAGGTGAGCGCGACCGCCTCGTCATGGCGCCCGAACCGCAGGTACGCCGCACTGACGAAATCGGTCAGGCGTGTGTCGCGGCGCTCGGGGAAGGCCCCCAGACCACGCTCGGCCCAGGCGAGAGCCTCGTCGTCGCGACCCGCCTGCTGCAAAACCTCGGCGATCTGCAGGTGGTCATGTGCGCGAGAGAGATCGTGGGCCATCACCGCGACGAGGGTGTCGAGGTCACCGGCGGCGTGCGCCAAAGCCTGCATCATTGCCGTGACTCGGAACCGGTCGTGGTCGTATCGGCCCTCGTCGCCCGGCCCGAGCGCGGGAATGCGTGACCACTCCTCCTCGATGAGGTGCCGGTAGCGCACCAGCCCCGCCGGGCCGAGTATGTCGGCGTAGGTTTCGGCCGCCCGGGAGAAACCCTCGAGCTCGCCGGTGATCTCCGCGTGGAAGAGCCGCTCGGCGAGGGCCTCCACGTCGGGATTGCCGACCCGGCACGCGGCAAGGTGCACCTCGCTCAGACGGGAGACCGCGATCGACAGGCCCCCGTCGGAGTCATCGACGCCCCCGACGACCTCCTCCAGCGCGGCGAGCGCGTGTTCGGCCAGTTCCATCGCCGCGCCCGGGTGCGTGTCGAGGAGACCGGCGATCTCATCGATGGCGACATCAACGGTGCAGAAGTAGTCGTACGCCTCGCGATACGGCACGCCCCCGCCCGTCTCGATGGCCGCATCGAAGGCGGCCCCGAGGGCCCCACATCCGGAATTCCACCGCGCCCGGCGGCCGCACCGAGGACCAACCTGCCGTAGAGCCACTCGTCATCGGCCGCGCGCTCCATGATGATCGCGACGAGGGCTTTCTTGGTGTGGGCGAGAAGGTAGCTCTCGATCTCGTGCAGGCGGGGGGCCTGCGCCCGACCAGGATCGAGCCATGTAAGACCCACCGCCACAACGTGTTTGCACATAGCCCCATCCCGACCGACCGGGCACGTGCAGGAGTGAGCACGCTCCTCGCCGAGCACGCCGACGCTGACCCGGTAGTCAGTGGCCCCACGCACGGTGGCCACGAGCGTGCCGCCCCGCTCGCGCATGCCGCGCACGCGACCCTCGAGCGCATAGCCCTCGCCGCGCACGAAGGCGCGTGCGCCGGCGGCCTGGCGCAGCACGGCGCGCGTGAGACTCATCGCCGCCATTGCTCGAGAACCACGTCGACGTCGGCGCGCACGCGCCGCCGCGCGTCGTCGCGGTCGGCCCCCGCCATCAGCAGCGCGTCGTACACCGTGTCTTCGTGGCGGATCGACGCAACGACGGCGAGAGTGAGCGCCTGATCGTCGAGGGAGCGGCCCGCGGCAGTCCGCCCGACGCGACCGCTACCGCGTGCGCTCGCGTGTCGAGCAATCGCCTGGGCTCGCGGGACGCCACATCCCGGGAACATCTCGACGATCCGGGTCGCGAAGCGCTCCGCCAGCGTGACGTCGTCGGCCGCGCGCCGCAGGGCACCGCGCTTGCGCTGCCGGGCCCGTGCATCCTCGTCGGCGAGGCAGTGCTCCTCGGCGCTTCGCAGGGCGGCTTCTTCGACGAGGATCCCTTGCCGTTCGCAGCGCCTACGGGCCCGGCTGAAGCGCACGACGGCGGCGGACAGGCCACTGGCCGCCCGTGAGTGTCGGGTCCAACGCGGCGTCGCCCGAGGGGAGAAAGACCAGGTGGTCCATGTCGGCGCAGGCCAGGTAGAGGGGCCCGCTTCTTCCATGATCAGCATCTCATCCGTCCCGGGCACGCGGTGCCGACCCACGGGCGCAGCGGCCGAACAACGATCACGCCCGGTGGGAGTGCGACGGCGGGCTGTCCGGGTGGCGTGTCGAGGCGGTCGGCCATCGGAAGCTCTGGCTACGCTACCGCCAGGAGGTGGCGGTCGTCGACATGCCCGCGGCGGAGGAGTCTGAATGCCCGTTGAGCTGACCCTAAAGCCGATCCGCGACGCCCTCGCGGTTCTCCAAGAGCATGAGCCCGACACGGCCCGAGATGCGGCCGCGGTGCTCGAGTCGCTCGGCTGGGGCGGCGAGGAGCCATTTCTCCTACGGCGTTATGACGTGCAGGTCTTCGCCTGGTTCGGGTTGTCGCACCGGTGGCTCGTTTCGCTCGATGACAAACGCGGGCTGTTAGAGGCACTCGCCCGCTTACTCGAGCGACTCGGCAGACGCGCCGCGACATATGCGGACGTCTGCCGATCGCCCGATACCGACGCCCTCCTGGAGGCCTACGAGAACGAGGATCCCACCGCGCGGCAACGGATGCATGGGCTGCTCCAGCGCTCTGGGCTCGAACCATCCGACACGAAACTCCTTGCCTGGGGAAGTGTCATGGGCCTCACCGAAGCAGGCATCCGCGAGCAGGTCGGCATCGCTCTCGAGGAAGCAGTGGAGGACGGCCGGCTGGTGGCCGGATCATCGACGTATCCCCGTCACCATGCGGAAGTCGTCAATGCGGCGCTCAGCGAACCATGGGATGACAACGCCCAACTGACCCGGCGTGACGCCATTCATGGCGAGCGCATCGAGCGCTGGCTTCGCAGGGGCTTCACCTTGGGGAGCCCCGAGAGGCAGGCCCTCGTCGCCCGCGCCGGCGAGTTGGTCAGGAGCGAGCCACTCGCGATCGATACCGTCGCGGCGCGGGACGCGCTCGCGCCGACGCTCTGGGTGCTCGAGCAGGCGCGGGACGGCATCGGCCTCACCCAGACCGGGGCGCTCAACCGGACGCTTGTCCGCGATGTCGTCGTGCGATGGCCCGAATGGTGGGATGACGATCTCCGCGGGCCGCCGCATCGCGAGTACGACGTCTTTCTCCTCGAGAATCTGCATTCTCTTCTGCGGCGCCTGCGACTCGTTCGGCGCAACCGGAACCGGCTACTGGCGACGAAACGCGGCACCGATCTCGCCGCCGACCCCGCGGCACTTCTTGCCGTCGTCGGTGTCGAGCTCCTCACCGGCACGAGCTTCGCCGCGGCATGTGCCGAGTTGGCGGCCGTGCTCGTGCTCGATGGAGCCACCGTCGACACCCGCGCCCTGGCAACGACGATCTACCCCACGATTCTCGCCGAGGGCTGGAACGCCGCCGGTGACCCGCCGGCCGAGCACGAAGTGGCATGGAAGATCGCCGACTTCGTGCACGCGGCCGAGTGCGTGGGCGTGATCGAGCGCGAACGGCCCGAATCGCGCCGTTCGCCCGTTCGGTGGTTCCTGAGCCCAGCCGGACGCCCCGCCCTCGCCGCCGGGTTGCGCGCCCGCGCGGTGGCCCCCGCGACGACTCCATGACCGGCTCGATCCATATCGGCGCCGACGGCCTCGCCCGGTGCTGGTGGTGCGGCGACGACCCGCTCTATCAGGCGTACCACGACACCGAATGGGGTCGGCCGCGCGACAATCCCCTGCACGGCGAGAATCAGATCTTCGAGAAGCTCACCCTCGAAGGGATGCAGGCGGGCCTTTCGTGGATCACGATCCTGCGCAAACGGGAGAACTTCCGCGCCGCCTTTGCCGGATTCTCCATCGAGGCGGTCGCCCGTTTCGACGAGAACGACGTCGTACGCCTGATGGCCGACGCCGGAATCGTCCGAAACCGGGCGAAGATCGAGGCGACGATCTCCAACGCGCAGGTGACCCACGCGATGCTCGACGCGGGCGAGTCGCTCGACACGCTGTGCTGGTCGTTCGCCCCGCCGCCGCGGGCTCAGCTTCGAACCACCTCCGAAGAGCTCGTCTCCGAGATCCCCGAGTCGAAGGCCCTCTCCAAGGAACTTCGTCAACGCGGTTTTCGCTTCGTCGGCCCGACCACGATGTACGCCTTCATGCAGTCGTCGGGGATGGTCAACGACCACATCGACGGCTGCGCATTCGGGTAGTCGGCCCAAGACCGCAGATCGGCGTCCAATTTCGAGGTGTCGGTCTCAGATCCAAATCGCCGAGAGAATGCTCCCGAAAGTCGCCAGGAACGCGCCAACCGCGATCAGTCCCGCGGCCTTCCGCGCCAGACCTTTGTCGATTCTGAACTCTTGCTCGAACGGCGCCAGGCGGCGAATCATCTCACCGCGCAGATGATCGATCGCAAGTTGACGCTCCTCGGTCACGACGGTTCTCATCTTCTTGAGGTCCGCCCTGAGTTTGGCGTTCTCGTCCGTTAAGTACCGATACCACTTCGCGGGGTCGTCGCTCAGGGCCGGCGAACTCGAAAACGCTGCCAGACCGCCTGCGAATGTGAGCGTGCTGGCGCCAGCCTCGCGAACATGAACAGTTCCGGATCGCCGAGAGAGACGTCTCCGAGCAGCTGCAGCGACCTTTCGGGCCACTCCCCCGTCTACACCACCCCACAGAATAAAGGTGATCCCCATGAGCTCAAAGACCAGCCCGGCGGATGCGAGCAGAACAACGACAATCTGCTTTGAGTTGTCCGCCCGCGTGATCATCAAGACGCCAAGCAGCGCGATCGTGGCGCAGGTCACGAGCGTGACGCCGATCTTCTCCAACTTTTCGGCCCGCATCACGTCCTTCACAACCGGCGAGTTGAAGCCAGTTGGCTCCATGCCCTTCGGCGTGACGACAACCAAACAGCGGGTCGGGGGTACTCCCGATGCGATCTGGGCACCATCCGTCGGTGGATCGTCTACACCGACGGCCTCCGGGGTAGGTAGGCGCTTCGCGGTCGGCGAGCATACGGCGGCAAATGGTGGCGTTGCGTAGCACGTGGTCGCGAGTGTTGTTGCGGAAGAGGACGGCGACGTCTGGTCCTTCGCAATTACCCGCGTAGTACTGGAATGTGTGCCTGTCGATGTCTCCCGACATGACAACAGCGACCAGGATCTCGCCGTATGGCAGCGAGGCGATTGGCCCATGGAATTCTCGGACAACGCGGTAAATAGCGCGGCGTCCTCTCGGTTGTGAGGTCTTTTCGGCCCGTAGTAGAGGTTGACGAATGGCTTAGCGCGATCCCGCGTGTCCTCGTTCATCCAGAGGATTGGGCCGCGGTCGTCGAGGCGATGCGTGCCGATGTTCCACTCCCGCCGGGCTTCGACGCGGAGGCATTTCGGGGCGGCGCGGATCTGGTCAACGACCGGTACCAGTTGGCCGCGCGAAGGTCGCAGGGTCCGTGGCATGTGCCTGGATAGATCGAAGGGTCGTCGCCCGATCAACCGGGAACGCCGCGGCGGTGCGCCAATCGGTGAGCGCGATGGCAACGTCTCACCATTGGGCCATCCTCAAGGAGATGAAAGCGCCGGGCGACTTCCCGGAGGTCCTTTGGATCTATGCCGACGCGATGCCGACCAACGAACCATTGGCCAACGTTCCTGAGGCGACCGTGGCGAACTACTACCGGGACGGACTGGGCTGCGACACCCCGTAGCCCATCCTCCCCGGGCCGGGAACATCCCGGCCCGGAAGACCGGCGCCGGACACAGGAGGTGAGGTCCGCCCGCCTCGTAGAATCGCCGAGGCTCGCACGGGCGATGTTCGGGAGGCAGCAAGATGAGAGTCGCCATCGTCGGTGGTGGGATGGCCGGGCTGGTTCTGGCCCAGGCACTCCTGCGGCGGGGCCTCGCACCCACGGTGATCGAGCGGATGCCCGCCGGCATCCGCGTCGAGGGGCCGATCATGCTCCCGTACCAGGCGTTCGACGCGCTCTGCGACCTGGGACTCCTCGATGAGATCCGGGCCGCGGGGCGCGACGTCCCGCCCTTTCGAGACGGGTTCCCCGTGGCGATCGGCGTCGGCCGGCAGATGGTCCTCGAGGCGCTCTGCGAGGGCGTCAATGTGGCCTGGCAGCACGAAGTGATCGACCTGCTGCGCGACGGTGAGCGCATCACCGGCGTGCGCGTCAGCGGGCCGGAGGGCGAGCGGGAGATCCCGGCCGACATCGTGGTCGGGGCCGACGGCACCCACTCCCGGGTACGCGATTTCGCCGGCATCGACGCTGAGATCACGCTCTCCGACACGGCCTTTGTGTCGTTCCGGAGCCCCGTCCGGGCGCAGGAACCCTTCCTCATCACCTTCACCAGCGACGGCCGCCAGCTCACTCTGCTCGACTGGCCGGGTGGAAGCGCAGGTGGGTGGCAGATCGAACGTCCGGCGGGGGGAGCCGACGCGGCCCTCGCCCCCGGGCTCGAGACGTTCTCGCGAGCATTCACGCGCCTGCTTCCCGGTGCCGGCCCGGTGATGGAGGGCGTCACCGAGCTCAGCTACCGCGAGGTCAGCGAGGTCGCATGTGACATGTGGTGGCGCCCCGGTGTCACCCTGATCGGCGAGGCTCTCCACGCGATGAACCCCGAGGCGGGGATCGGGAGCGGCCTCGGCATGGGCGACGCGCACGCCCTTGCGGTCGGGATCGGCCAGAACCCGGCCGATCCCGACCGGGCCCTTTCCGAGTACGAACGTTGGCGACGCCCGGCACTGGCTCCGTACCTGGCGATCGGCTCCCAAGGGGTGCGGGTCGCGCGTGGAGGCGAGCTGCGCGACGAAGAGCGCTGGCCTCCCGCCTGATCTTTCCTATCCGAGCTTCACGTCGGGCGGCAGAAGCACGGCGTCGATCGCGTGGATCACGCCGTTCGAGGCCGGAACGTCCGCGGTGACCACCGTGGCGGCGGGCCCGACCTTCACCTTCCCGCCCGTGGGCGCCACCGAGAGCTTCGCGCCCTCGACGGTCTTCGGCATCAGCGGGCCCGTGATGTCGGCCGCCATCACTTTTCCGGCAAGCACGTGGTAGGTGAGGATCTTCCCCAGCGCCGGGCTGGCGAGTAGCTGGGCTTTGGTGAGGCCGAGGTCCTCCACGGCGGCCGCGAAGGCCGCATCGGTGGGGGCGAACACCGTGAACGGGCCGGGGCCGGACAGGGTCTTGGCAAGGCCCGCCTTCGTCACGGCAGCAACGAGGATCCAGAAGTCCGGGTTCGCGGCGGCGACATCCACAATCGTGCCGACATCGTTGATGACCGCAGGGGCGGTCGTCGTCGCGGCCGGCGGCGTCGCCGGGGTCGCGTTGTTTGAGCCTGAGTCGCTGCCACAGCCCGCCGCAAAAAGCGCCGTTGAGGCGGAAGATCGCGCCGAAGGCGTGAAGCCGGCGTGGAGAGTTCATTGGTCCTCCTCGGGGGGGGGTTCAACCGAGACGTGCAGGGCGCCGCGGTCTACCCATTCCTACGAACCGAGAGCGCGAACCGGATCCGACCACCGGCGCAGTAGGGTCTTGCGCATGCCCCTCGTGGCCGGCATCGATTCCTCCACTCAGTCCGTCAAGGTCATCGTCTGCGACGCCGACTCGGGCGCGATCGTCCGTGAGGGCCGGGCACCCCATCCGGACGGCACCGAGTGCCACCCCGACATCTGGTGGGCCGCCTTCACGGCCGCGTCGGCGGGCCTCCTCGACGGGGTCGCGGCCATCGGCGTCGCGGGTCAGCAGCACGGGATGGTGGTGCTCGACGCCGACGGGCATGCGGTCCGCCCCGCCCTTTTGTGGAACGACACACGGTCGGCCCCTGACGCTGCCGACCTCGTGGACCAGCTCGGTGGCGCCCAGGCGTGGGCCGACGCGGTGGGCAGCGTGCCGGTCGCGTCGTTCACCATCACCAAACTGCGCTGGCTTGCCCGGGCCGAGCCGGAGGCGGCGCAGCGGGTAGAGCAGGTCCTTCTGCCCCACGACTGGCTCACGTGGCGCCTGGCCGGCCGGCCGACAAGGCCCACCACCGATCGCGGCGACGCCAGCGGAACGGGCTACTGGTCTCCGACCACAGGCGAGTACCGCCGCGATCTGCTGGTGAGGGCCTTCGGGCGTGAGATCGACGTCCCGCGTGTGGCGGCCCCGGGCGAGGTGGTCGGCGAGACCCCCGGCGGCGCACTCCTTTCCGCCGGGACCGGCGACAATATGGCCGCCGCCCTCGGCCTCGGTCTGACGACGGCTGACGTCGTTGTCTCCCTCGGCACATCGGGTACCGCCCTGACCGTCACCGAGACCCCGACCAACGACGGTTCCGGCCAGGTGGCCGGCTTCGCCGACGCGACTGGCAGGTTCCTACCTCTGGTGTGCACGCTGAACGCCGCCCGAGTACTCGCCGCAACGGCCCGGATGCTGGGCGTCGACCTCGAACGGCTCAGCGCCCTCGCGCTCAGGGCCCCCGCAGGGGCGGAGGGCCTGGTGCTGCTGCCCTACCTCGACGGCGAACGAACGCCCGACCTCCCCCACGCGACCGGAACCCTCCATGGGCTCACCCGGTCGAACATGCGCCCCGCGACCATCGCCCGCGCCGCCGTCGAGGGGATGCTGTGCGGGCTCGCAGACGCCGTGGATGCGGTGCGCACCAGCCCGGGCACGGTGATGCTGATCGGAGGCGCCGCCGCGTCTCCCGCCGTACGCGAAGTCGCGGCGGCGCTGTTCGGCGGCGAGGTGGTCATCCCGCAGCCCGGCGAGTACGTCGCACGAGGAGCGGCCCGCCAGGCCGCCTGGGCGCTCTCGGGCGCCGCAGAGGCGCCGGAGTGGGAGTTACCGGGGGTCACGACCGTCACCGCCGCGTTGGCCCCCGTCGTCCGGGAGGCCTACGCAGCCCTCCGGACGCTCGTCCACTCCTGAACGCCCGCCGCGGCGGCGGCAAGGCGAGGCTCCGCCTGCCTGGCGAGGATCAGCAGTCGCGCCAGGCTCGTGTCGCCCCGGCCGACGAGGATTGTCGCGCAAAGCACCACGACCAACAGGTCGCCCCCGGCTCTGCGTGCCGCATCGTGGCGGCTCCCACGAACGGCATAAAGGCAGACGTTCTTGTCGCCGGTTAACTCGGAGGAAGGCGACAATTCGGTGCCCACGACGGTCCTGGCGACGCTCGTGCGCGCGAAGGAGCGAGCAGGGGTTCACCGACGACGGGCTGCTGTCGAGAACCCGGTGATGGTTCTCGCCCTCGGCGGTGAGCCGTCCGATGGAAGAACGCGCCGGCGATGCTGAGCGCCCGCGCCGCGAGGGCGATGTAACGACGAGCCTCCAGCGGTTCTCTCAGCACGAAGACCCGCGCCGCCATCGATCGTTTCCGCACGCCGGCATGGGATCCCGACGGTCGCACCGGATTCTCGTCTACCCCCTCACCGCGCCGACCGCCTTTGTTTTTGCGTCCCGGGCGCCGGGGTTTGTTAAGGAGGCTTGTGCCGTGTGTTGCGAATAGAATATGTTGCGGGCGGCAACATGCTCTTCTCCGTCGTGTAACACGACCTCAGGCCTATGCCCGACCCACTCGCTCCCACACCGTCTGACAAGTTCGCCTTCGGCCTCTGGACGATCGGCCACGTGGGCGGAGATCCCTTTGGCCGCCCCACCCGGCCGGCCATCGACCCCGTCGACTTCGTCGGGCGGCTGGCGGAGATCGGCGCCTGGGGCGTCAGCTTCCACGACGATGACCTCATCCCGTTCGGTGCGCCCCCTTCCGAGCGGGATGAGATTGTCCGCCGATTTACGCGCGCCCTGGCCGACAGCGGCATCGTCGCCTCGATGGCGACCACGAACCTGTTTGGTCATCCGGTGTTCAAAGACGGCGCGTTCACCAGCAACGACCCGTCAGTGCGTCGCTTCGCGATCCAGAAGGTGATGCGCAATCTCGACCTTGCTGCCGAGCTGGGTGTCCCCACCTACGTTTTCTGGGGCGGGCGCGAGGGCGTCGAGTCGCACGCCGCGAAGAACCCGATCGATGCTCTGGAGCGATTCCGCGAGGCCATCGACTTCCTCTGTGGCTACTGCATCGACCAAGGGATCGCGATCCAGTTTGCGCTGGAGCCGAAGCCCAACGAGCCCCGCGGCGACATCTTCCTGCCCACCATCGGCCACGCGCTGGCGTTCATCCAGACGCTGGAGCATCACGACATGGTCGGCGTGAACCCCGAGTTCGCCCACGAGACCATGGCCGGGTTGTCGTTCCACCACGGTGTCGCCCAAGCCATCTGGCAGGACAAGCTCTTCCACATCGACCTCAATGACCAGAACGTCGGCCGCTACGACCAGGACCTGCGCTTCGGCTCCCAGGCCCTGAAAGACCAGTTCTTTTTGGTTCGCCTGCTCGAAGGCAGCGCATACGACGGCCCCCGCCACTTCGACGCGCGCCCCTACCGCGTCGACACCGGCGACGGCATCTGGGACTTCGCCCGCGGCTGCATGCGCACCTATAAGGCGCTCGCCGCGCGGGCGAAAGGGTTCGACGCCGATCCGGCGGTCGTGGAGGCGCTTGCCGACGCGGGCGTCCCCGATCTCGCCCAGCCGACGGTCGGGGTCTATGCCCCAGAGACCGCCGCGGCCCTGCGCGCCGAGACGTTCGACCCCGACTCACTCGCCGAACGCTCGTTCCAGAACGAGCGCCTCGACCAATTCGTCATCGACCACATTCTCGGCCTCCGGTCCTGACCGAAGTCGATGACCCTCGTTCACATCCCGACTCGCATCAAAATCAAGGAGACACAATGAAGCGCACGCGTTCCCTGGTTATCGGAGCAGCTCTTGCTGCGGTGACCCTCGGAGTCGCCGCCTGTGGCAGCGACAGCTCGACGGGCGGTAGCAGCTCGTCAGGCGGTGACACCACCGCGGCTGCAGGCGGCTCGGTCGGCGTGATTTTGCCGGACAGCGCGTCGTCGGCACGCTGGGAGACCGCTGACCGCAAGTTCCTGAGCGAAGCCTTCGACGCAGCCGGTGTCAAGAGCGATATCCAGAACGCCAACGGCGACAAAGCGAAGTTCGCGACGCTCTGCGACCAGATGATCAGCAGCGTCGACGTCCTGATGATCGTCAACCTCGACAGCGACACCGGTGCGGCGTGTGAGAAGAAGGCCGCCGCGCAGGGCCTCAAGACGATCGACTACGACCGGCTCACCCTCGGTGGCTCCGCGTCGTACTACGTGTCGTTCGACAACGTCGCCGTCGGCAAGGCCGAGGGCGATGGTCTCATCAAGTGCATGAAGGCAAACGGCGACGCAAGCGGCCCCGTGGCGCTGCTCAACGGTTCGCCGACCGACAACAACGCGACGCTCTTCAAGCAGGGCTACGAGAAGGCCCTCACGGACGCCGGCTACACCATCGCCGCCGACCAGTCGGTGCCCGACTGGGACAACACCAAGGCCGGCACGATCTTCGAGCAGATGTACGCCAAAGCCAGCGGCAAGTTCGTCGGCGTCAACTCGGCCAACGATGGCTTGGGTGGCGCGGTTGTCGCCGTCCTCAAGAAGAACGGCGTCGCGGGCAAGGTCCCGGTCACCGGTCAGGACGCGACCGACGAAGGCCTGCAGCGTGTGCTTCTCGGCACACAGTGCGTGACGGTCTACAAAGCCATCAAGGCCGAGGCCGACGCCGCGTCGAAGCTGGCCATCGCCCTCTCGAAGGGTGAGACGCCCACGGTGAGCGGGGCCACTGCCGACTCGGTCACCGGCAAGGATGTCCCGTCGGAGCTGCTCGTGCCCGTCGCGATCTTCCCCGAGAACGTCAAGGACGTCGTCGCCGACGGCTTCACCACGGCCGCCAAGCTGTGCACGACGCCTGCGCTGAAGGCAGCCTGCACGAAGTACGGGGTCAGCTAGCCCGTACTGATCCTGGGGGTGGGTGACACCGGTCACGCACCCCCAGGGCTTTCCACGTCCGTCCTCCCGTCGCAGATGAGGTCGCCCAAGTGCCGTCACCAGGTTCTTCCACCGCACGCGAATCCGGCGAGCCGCTCGTCACTCTTCGCGGGATCACCAAGAGCTTCGGCGCCGTGGAGGTCTTGCGGGGCGTCGATCTCGACGTCCACCTCGGGAAGGTCACCGCACTCGTCGGCGACAACGGCGCCGGCAAGTCGACCCTCATCAAGGGCATGGCGGGCATTCACAGCTTCGACGGCGGTGAGTACCGGTTCGAGGGCAAGGTGGTCCATGTCCACGAACCGAAGGCGGCAAATGCCCTCGGGATCGAGGTCGTCTACCAAGACCTCGCGCTCTGCAACAACCTCGATGTCGTCCACAACATGTTCCTCGGCCGCGAGGTGATGCGCGGCATCACGCTGAACGAAGACGACATGGAGTCGCGCGCCCGTAAGACGCTCGACGGCCTGGCGGTGCGGACACTGCGGTCGGTACGTCAGCCCGTCTCCAGCCTTTCGGGCGGTCAGCGGCAAACCGTCGCCATCGCCCGGGCGGCTCTTTGGAACTCCAAGCTGGTCATCCTCGACGAGCCCACCGCGGCGCTGGGTGTCGCCCAGACCGAGCAGGTCCTGCGCTTGGTGCGCCAGCTCGCCGACAACGGCCTCGCGGTAATCCTGATCTCCCACAACCTTGGTGACGTCATGCAGGTCGCTGACAACATCGCCACGCTTTACCTCGGCCAGCTCGCCGCACAGGTACAAACCAAAGACGTGACCCGGCCCCAGGTGGTGGAGCTGATCACCTCCGGCCGCAGCGGCGACATAGGCCTTTCCCCGTCGAAAGCGGAGGTGGTGGCATGACGACCACCACTCCCGAACACTTGGAGGGACGGCCCGAGGTCGACGGCATCGCCGGCGCTTTCCGGGAGTACCTCAACAGGGTGCGCGGCGGGGAGCTTGGCTCACTTCCGGCGGTACTGGGGCTTATCGCCCTGGTCGCCCTCTTCACTGGCCTGGAGGGGTCAACGTTCTTCTCCTCGGCCAACTTTGCCAACCTGCTCACGCAGGGGGCGATGGTCACCGTGATTGCGATGGGCCTCGTCTTCGTTCTCCTCTTGGGCGAGATCGACCTCGCCGCAGGCGTCACGGCCGGCGTCTGCGCTGCCGTGCTGGGTAAAACCCTCACCGAGCATGGCTGGCCCCTGCCCCTGGGCCTTGCCGCATGCATTCTCACGGGGGTAGTGATCGGTCTGGTTACGGGCGTGCTTGTCGCGCGCTTGGGAATTCCGTCGTTCGTGGTGACCCTCGCGACGTTCCTTGCCTTTCAGGGCGCCATTCTTCTGATCATCGGCGACGGCGGCACCATTAGCATTCGTAGTGACTTCATCCTCGCGATCGAGAACGACAACCTGCCGCCCGTCCTCGGGTGGCTCCTCGCGATCGCAGTCGTGGGCGGATACGGCATGATCACCGGCCTGCGCCGCCGCAGCCGCGCAGCAGCGGGCCTCGTATCCGAGGCCTTTTCGGTGTGGGCACTGAAGCTCGGCGTACTCGCGCTGCTCGCCGGCCTCGCAACGTATTTTCTCAACGAAGAGCGGTCCCGCAACCCGGAGATCAGTTCGATCCAAGGTGTCCCCTACATCGTCCCGCTCATCTTGGTGCTGTTCGTCGGCCTGACGTTCCTGCTGTCGCGAACGAACTTCGGCCGCCATGTCTATGCCGTCGGCGGCAACGTTGAGGCGGCGCGGCGCGCCGGTATCAACGTCAAGCGGATCTCGATCATCTGCTTCGTGCTGTGCTCGGTTCTCGCGGCGATCGCGGGCATTCTCTTCGCGTCGAAAGACAACTCGGTGTCGCCAACTACCGGCGGCACGACGACCCTGCTCCTCGCGGTCGGTGCCGCCGTGATCGGCGGGACGAGCCTCTTCGGTGGTCGTGGCCGGATCATCGATGCGATCATCGGCGGCCTGGTGGTTGCGGTTATCGCGAACGGGCTACCGCTTCTCACTGAGAAGGCCGGTATTCAGTTCGTCGTGACCGGACTCGTGCTGCTCATCGCCGCAAGTGTCGACGCATTGTCGCGCCGTCGCTCCCTACCCCTCTGACACCGCCTACCTCAACGCGGAAAGGACGCGCGCCAGACGGCTCGCTCGCCGGGGCAACCCAAGACGAGGTGCGCCGGCACAATCTGGGGCGCCTCATCCGCATCCTGCACCTCGGGGGTGCGGCCTCCCGGGCCGACCTCACCCGCCTGACGGGGCTCAACCGGAGCACCGTCGGGGCCCTCACCACCGACCTTGCCCGGGCGGGGCTCGTCCTCGAGCACGAGCCGGTGGGTCGGGGCGTCGGCCGGCCGTCGATCGTCGTTGCACCGAATGGGCCGAGCGTCTTCGCCCTGGCGTTCGATCTTCGCGTCGAACGAACCGTGGCCGCGGTGGTCCAGCTGGGAGGCACCGTGGTGAATCGACGCGAGGTACGTCATCTTCGCCCCGACCCCACTCCCGACGATGTGCTTGGACAAATCGACCAGATGGCGGCCGAGTTCCTCGCCGAAGCCCCCACCTGCTCGGTGTGCCTCGGGATCGGGCTGGCGATCCCCGGCGTGGTGCGCCACTCCGACGGGCTCGTGCGCTTCGCGCCCAACATGGCGTGGGTCGACGTCCCGATCGCGGCAGCTTTGGCCGACAGGATGGGTGGTTCCCTTTCGGTCACGGTGGGAAACGATGCCGACCTGGGGGCGATCGCCGAGCACCTGCGCGGCGCGGCAGCGGACGCCCCGAACGCGGTGTTCCTGTCGGGCCAGGTCGGCGTCGGGGGGGGAATCATCCTCGATGGCCGCCTGATGGTGGGCACCGGCGGATACGGTGGTGAGGTGGGCCACATGGTGGTGAACCCCGAGGGCCGCGCATGCCGGTGCGGGCGTCGGGGGTGCTGGGAGACCGAGGTCGGCGAGGAAGCGGTGATCCGCGCGCTCGGCGGTACTGTCGAAGACTCCGTCGACGCCCTGCTCGATCAGGCCGAGGCCTCCGGCCAGGCGGGCCGCCTCGACGAGGTTGGTCGTTGGTTGGGGATCGGTTTGGCAAACCTCGTCAACATCTTCAACCCCGAGGCGGTCGTCTTTGGGGGCCTTCTCGGCCGTGTGCTGCCGCTTGTCGAAGACAGCCTGCGGGCCGAACTCGGCGCGGCCCTGACCGCCCCCCGCGAGCAGGTGCGCCTCGTGCTGCCGCGCCTCGGCCGAGACGCCGCCCTGCTGGGTGCGGCGGAGTCGGTTTTTGCGCCGCTGCTCGACGACCCGCTGGGGGCCATCGAGCGGTTGCGCGCCGTTGCCGCATGACGGGCGCCATGGTGCGGCTGACCGCCGGTGACGCGGCGGTGGAAGTCGACCCGACGGCCGGCGGCCGGCTCACCTCATGGCGGGTCGGCGACCTCGAGCTTCTCGGGGCCAGGGGGGCCCTTCCGGAGGAATATGGGTGCTACCCCATGGCGCCGTGGCCCGGGCGGCTACGTGGTAACCGGGTGAGCTTTGACGGGCGCGTGCGCGCGCTGCGGGTGAACTACCAGGGCTGGGCCATGCACGGCACGGTGCTCTCACGTCGCCTGCAGGTGGTGGAATCGACGGCTGACCGACTCCTCCTGCAGGGCGACCTGGGCCCCGAATGGCCGTGGGCGGGCGAGATCCGTCTGGTTTGGCACCTTCGGCCCGACAGCTTCCATTCACAGCTGACGGTCTCGGCCGACAGCGACTCCTTCCCCGCAGAACTCGGTTGGCACCCCTGGTTCCGCCGTCGCCTGTCCCGCGGAGAAGACCTTCGCTGGCATCTGAATGCACGCGCCGTGCTCGAAAACGATGCGGAGGGTCTGCCGACCGGCAGGCGGCTCGACCCGACATCGCTTGAGGGCCCGTTCGATCACGCGTTCGACGTGCCCGACGGTCGTACGGAGATCATCTGGCCGGGAGCCCTTCACCTATCGGCTGAATGCGACGCCCAGTGGGTCGTCGTGTTCGACGAGCTAGAGGACGTCGTCTGCCTCGAACCCCAAACGGCGCCTCCCGACGGCCTGGGCCCCGGCGCCCCGATCGTACGGCCGGGCCATCCCCGCGAGGCGAACGTCACGTGGACATGGGCCGCTACCTGACGCCCGCCCTCCCAAACGCTCGACGGCCGCGATGACACGACAGCCTGTGTCAGGAGATCACAATGTCAGATCCCGGCAAGTCCGATAAATCAGATCACGCGTCCCGCGTAGTCCCACACGTCGGACGGCATCGTGGCCGCGACGCTCGTGCCTGCACGCCCCCCATTTGCTCCCGACTGGCGGTGATGCGGGTGAACACCATCGAGACGTGGAGTGGGAGAGGGACAGCAGCCGCTGGATCACCGCCGACGGCGGTCGGGGCGAAGGAGCGGGGTCGGTGGATCCACGAAGGTGAGTTGGCCGTCGTCGGGCGGGGCTCCGGCGGCGACCGGATCAGGGCCGGTATCGACTCCTCCCCGGTCGACGAGCATCTGGCGAAAATCGGCGGCGTTACGCAGGGCGTAGTCGCGGGCGTTGTTGTTGAAGACCACAGCCACCTCCTGGGCTTTCTCGGCCATCTCGATGACCGGATCCAGCCACTCCGCCATCTCGGCGTCGGTGTAGATGTGGTCGTAGCGTTCGGCGACAGTCCTTCCGGTCGTCCAGGTCGCGGCGTTACGCCCGTGCAGGCGCACGTAGGCCAGCCCCGGGCTCGTCACGGCGCTGATCGGGGGCATCGCGCTGGCGACGTCCACCCGAGGTGCGTCGACGCAGACGTACGCAGCGTCCAACGTCCCGAGCAGGTCCATCGTGCGCTCGCGCTCACCGTCGGCGACCCACGAGCGATGGCGGAACTCGACAGCGGTGCGGGCGGGCTTCAGTCGCCGGACGATCCGCTCGAGCTCGTCACGCTGGGCGTCGCCCGCCACCACGAAGGGCGGCAGCTGGAGCAGCACCGCACCAAGCTTCTTCCCCATCGGCCCGCAGGCCTCGAGCAGGGCATCGATGGCAGCGTCCCGCAGCTCACGGCTGGGACGACGGATTCGTCCACGACGGTCGAGTTCGGCCGGCAGCGCGCGCAATACCGGCGGCAGCTGCCCGGGATCGCACGGGTGCCCGGAAACCACCTGATGGGCTTTGACATGAAACCGAAACTTTTCCGGTGTCCGGTCTGTCCAGGCAGTGACCCGTTCCACGGTGGGAAGCGCGTAGAAGGAACTGTTGACCTCGACCATCGAAAAGTTCTCGGCGTAGTACCGCAATCGAGCGGCCGCATCGTTCTTCACCTCCGCCGGATACCACCCGGCTTTGATGAATTCCGGGTCGGTCCACGACGCGGTTCCGATCCGAACCCCCACACACGCCTCCGTCGGTATGCAACCCTAGGACCAGTATGAAAGGTCACAGCGAGAACCACACAGCAGTGGACGATTCCACCACGGCAGAAGGCGCCGGTCCGAGCGTACTCGGGCACGCCGTCGAACTCGCAGCCGCGGCACGAGAGGCCGAGAACCACGCGGCCGCTCTACGCGCGCGACGCGATCACGCGATCACCCAGTTGATCGAGCGCGGGCACACGACGCGCTGGCTCGGCGGACAGCTCGGCCTCACGGCCACCCAAGTGAGTGCAATCTGGCGCCGCGAGCACCCCGCCCGGGCACCGGGCCGCCGACCGCGCGGAGCCGCACCCCCGCCGCCCGAATCAAGCGGCACGGCGACCCCTTAGACCCAGCCGCGCTCGCGGGCGAGAAGCAGGGCTTGGGCCTGGCCGTTGACCTCGAGCTTGCCGTACACGTGGTGCAGGTGGTTGTGGATCGTCGAGACCGAGCAGCCCAGCTGTAGGGCGACCTGCTTGGCGGCGTCGCCGCCGGCCAACATCCGCAGCACCTGAAGCTCGCGATCGGTCAGACCCGACGGCGCGTCGGGCGCTCCGTCGATGCCGACCGAGGCGAGCAGCTCCTCGAGGGCGTCTTCCGGCAGGCCGCAATCGTTGGCGACCTCACGCAGACGGATGACCGCTTCTTCATCACCGTCGCCGGCGTGTACCGCGATGTCGGCAAGCCATACCGAGCGGGCGATGATGCCACTTGGCGGAGCCAAATCGTGGTGGCGCTCCATCGCGGTGCAGACCTCATCTGGAAGCGACCAGCGGCGGGCGATCCATGTTCCGACGCGGGCGTGATCGGTACCGAAGAGGGCACGTTCGTGCTCGATTGTCCGAACAACCGGCAGGCCGGGTCGGCGCCGTGCGATCTCCGAGAGGATCGGCTTGCCGAGATCGTGGATCAATCCGGCGACGTAGGCCTGCGTGGCGACCGTGGGGTCGAGGCGCCGCGCCAGAGACTGAGACATCGCCGCGACCTCTCCGGAATGGCGGTAGAGCGCCAAACGCGGAAGGCCGTAGATCGGGAGGTCCCCCTCGAGCAGCTTGTAGGTCGAGGCGGCCAGCAGCAGGCCGCGAAGGCTCCGCTCGCCGATCCGCACGACGGCCCGGTCGAGCTGGTCGACGGGCTCTCCATAGAGAGCAGAGTTGGCCAAGCGCAGTACGTGCGCGGCGATCTCCGGGCTCTGGGCAACACGTGCGGCGATCAGCCGCACGGGCGCCGAGCCACCTTCGATGAGTTCGAGAACGCTCGAAACCACCGCTGACGGAGCGGCGAGTCGCTCGGCGACCTCGGCCACGGCACGCGAGCTGAGCAGGTCGCGGCCCGGGCGAGCCGGTGGGGCGCCGGGCCCTGCGGGCGCCGTGGTGGCGGGTGTCTGCGGGGGCATTTCGGGTTCTCCTACTCGGGACGGATGCCGCTGACGCCGCGCTCGATGAGGCGGTTCAGGGCATCGACGACAACAGGGTCGAATTGGGTTCCGGTACCAGCGGCGATCTCGCTCATGGCGTCCTCGAAACTGAGGGCCAGCCGGTAGGGGCGGTCGTGGGTCATGGTGTCGAGGGCGTTGGCGATCGCGATGAGCTTGCTCTCGAGCGGGATCTGCTCGCCGACGAGGCCCGTCGGATAGCCGGCGCCGTCGAGGCGTTCGTGGTGGTGCAGCACCCATTCGCGCACGTCGCGCAGACGGGTTCCGGAGAGCATTCGGTGCCCGATCTCCGGGTGCTGGCGCATCTCCACCCACTCTTCGGCCGACAATGGGCCCGCGCGGACGATCAGCTCGTCGGAGACGCCGATCTTGCCGACGTCGTGGAGAAGACCCGCCAGGCGGACGTCTTCCACCCGGGCACCTTCCAGACCGAGTTCTTCGGCCAGCAATGCGGCCACCCGGGCGACGTTGCGAGAATGATCGCGCGTCGAGGCGTGCCGATCGTCGACGGCCCCGGCGAGGGCGGAGATCGTGGTGATGAGGGTTTCCTCGGCGACGCGGGTGCGGCGATCTTCGTCGTCGAGCACCGACGCGACGTCGCGATCGAACAGGAAGGTGCGTTCGCCGCCGTGACGTCTGGCGTAGACGAGCGCCTGGCGAGCCGCGTCGGCGAGCTGGCCCGCACCGGTGGTCTGGTCGGGGAAGCTAGCGACCCCCATCGACAGCGACACGCCATGCTCGAGCATGGCCGCGGTGCCGAACGAGGCGCGTACCCGCTCACCCACTCGAAATGCATCGAGACCGGTCGAGGTCGGCAAGACGACCGCAACCTCGTCGGGCGAGATCCGGCAGCCGACATCGGTGGCCCGCAGGCGCGGCACCAGATGATCGGCAAGGGCCTCCATCGCACGGTCAGCGGCGGCGGCACCCTCGGTTTCGCGTACGCGACCGAGGCCGTCGAGCGCGATGATCAGGAGGCTGAGGGTCTCGCGTTGGCGCAGGGCCCGGTGGGCTTCCTGCTCCAGCCGTGTTCTGAAGTAGCGCTCGTTGAAGAAGCGTGTCACGGGGTCGACGGTGCCGAGGTCCTCCACGCGCTCCTTCAGGGCGGCGGCGCCCAGGGCGGCGGCGGCGTGTCCGGCAAGCCCGGCGAGCGCCTCGAGATCGTCGATGGACACACCGGCGGGGTCGTTGGTGAGCACGGCGAGGATTCCGATCGCATCGTCACCCTCACCCACGGGGGCGAGAGCCAGACCAACCAGACCCTCTGTGCGCAGGGCGCTCGTCACGGGAACCGGGCCGGTCCACGGGCGGCCTTCGGCCACCGCGACGTGAAGGTCGCCGGCCACGATGGACACGAGGTCGCGTTCCAGGGCCGGCTCGAGACCCTCACAGACCGCGGAGCCTGGGGTGCGCGGCAGCCCCACCACGAGGGCCGCGGCGGCCCCACCGACGATGTGGCACGACTGCTGCACCAAGGCGGTGACCGCGAGCTCGGTCGAGGTCTGTGAACGCATGGCGCGGACCGCCTCGCCGAACTGACGCTCGCGAGTGCGCTGAGTTTCCAGACGGGCTTCAAGGGAACAGTGCTCGAGAGCCTGGGCCAGCTGCGCGCAGACGACGCGGGTTGCCGCGTCGGCGTCGTTGGTGCTGCCGCCCCAGCGGGCGATCCGGCCGATGACGGTGCCGCCGACGCGCAGCTCACTCGATGCGGCGATCGACCCATCCGCAGGCGCTCCAACGGTGGCGACCCGTGCCGACTCACCGCGTGCATCGGTGGTGAAGACCTCCCCACCGTCGGCGCCGGTCAGCGCAACGATCGCGTCCAGGGCGAGCCGGCCGACGCGTTCGGGGTTGATCTCCCCGACCAAAGCGTCTGCGAACTCGGCCAAACGCTCGGCCGTCGTTTGATCACCGTCATGGCGCGTCCATGCGGTCATAAGGCCTCCCTGCCCCATGTCCGAGACGTGATGTCTCTCGAACTCGTCGTACGGTCTTCATCCGTGAAGACCTGATGTCACCTGATCCGTGCGATCCGTGCCCGAAACATACGGCGACATGGTCATCATCGGCCGCCCCTGGGCGGAGTTGACGAACGGGGTGTCGCCCCCGATGGCGCCTCAGGTCTCCAGGCGGTCCAGTTCTTCCTGCAGACGACGGGTCTCCTCAGGGCTCGGCGGCGCGACCCCCGGCTCGTGATCGCGTCCGCGTCGGGACCACAAACGAGTGATGATCGGGATAAGCGCCAGCCCGACGAACACCACGAGGGCCGGGACGATCCAGGCGATCAGGTCGAAGCCCGACTTCGGCGGCACGGTGCGAATCTCGGGTCCGAACTCGGCCTCCAACTCGTCGATGATCACGGCCTTCTCCGTGACCCCTGCCGAGATGCGGTCGGCGATGTACTGCTTCATCCGGATCGCGATCGGCGCATTGGAGACGTCGAGCGGCGTGTTGCAGGTGGGGCATCGCACGTCGCGCGCCACGTCGTTCACCGACAGGCCGAGGCCGGCGGCGGGCAGCAGCAGCAGCATCGCGACCATCGCGAGAAGCAGCGCCCAGGAAACGGGTCGGCGGCTCACTGAACGGCCGGCTCGCGGCGTAGGCCGTCGATGATGCCGGCCAGGGCGGTGGCATCTGCCTCGGCCACCGGGCCGCGGAGGGTCAGCGCGAGGCGGCCCTGGCGGTCGACGACGAACGTCTCCGGGACACCGGTCGCCTGGTACGCCCGCTTGGTGACATCACCGCCGTCACGCAGTGACGGGTAGGTGAGACCGTACTTCTCGTAGAAGGCGAGGCCGTCTTTGGTGAAGTCTTCGACCTGGATTCCCAACAGAACCACGTCGCGGGTGCGATAGCGATTCCACAGCGACTCGAGCAGCGCCGACTCTTCGATGCACGGTCCGCACCAGCTCGCCCACATGTTGACCACGACGATCTTGCCGCGTAGGGACGAGAGGGCCACGTTCGTCCCCGCGGGACCAACGCCGCCACCGGCGACCAGAACCGGAAGCGAGAATTCAGGCGCGGCCGGGCGCTCGCCGGCGCGAATCGCTGTGTCGATGCTCGTCCCGACGCCGCGGTTGGCGAGGCCGAGCGCGAGGAACCCGACCACGGCGGCGATCACGACAGCCGTGACGATGGCCCACACGAGGCGGCGGCGGTCGCGAGGAGGCTCAGGTGCCTCGACCACTGGTGCATCTTCGGTCATAGGACCGATGGTAACCCCCTCGGGTGCCGCAGAACCGAGGTCTACCCCAGCAGGGTACGAATGCCCTCGCGGGGATCCTCGACGCGCATCAGGGCCTCGCCGACGAGGATCGCATCGACCCCAGCCTGCTCGAGCTCTTCGACGTCGGCACGTGAGGTGATGCCCGACTCGGCGACCACCACCGTGCCGGCGGGCACATCCGACAGCAGTTGGAAGGTCGTGCGCAGATCAACCTCGAGGCTGTGCAGGTTGCGGTTGTTGATGCCGATCACCTCGGCACCCGCATCGACCGCGATCTCCACCTCGTCCTCGTCGTGCACCTCCACGAGGCAGTCAAGACCCAGGTCGCCCGCCGCGACCATCATGTCGGCGAGCCGATCCGCACCCAACCCCGCGACGATCAAAAGCACCGCGTCGGCACCCGAGATGCGGGCCTCGACGAGCTGGTATGGATCGACGATGAAGTCTTTTCGCAGCAGGGGCAGCCCACAGGCCGCCCGGGCCTCGACCAGGTCGTCGAGCGTGCCGCCGAACCAGGCGGGCTCGGTGAGCACCGAGCAGGCGCTCGCGCCGCCCTCCTCATAGGCCCTCACGATCTCCGAGACGCTCGCCCCCGGGCGAATGTCTCCGCGCGATGGGCTCGAGCGCTTCATCTCGGCGATGAGCGAGATGCCC
>JANLSO010000072.1:0-12937 GCA_031362405.1 Thermoleophilia bacterium
GGGTCAGATCACCGTCGGCGCCGACGGTGATCTGACCCTCATCCGTCGCGAGGAGTGGATCCTTCAACGCTCGGACCTCGAGTACCGCCACCGCCAGAGCCCGTTCGTCGGCAGTCGCCTCGCGGCCCGTGTCGTCCGCACGATGGTGCGCGGCGTCACCGTGTGGGAAGACGGGCGCGCCCGGGCGGCACCCGTCGGACGGCTCGTGCGGCGAGACCCCAACGCCCCGCCTGCCCGGACGAGAAACGGCCGCAACGAGACTTCGGCAGAGTGTAATGACGAGGAGAGGACGAGGTCGGATGGTCCCAATGCGGTGTAGAGACTTCGGTCGATCCGGAGGCCTCGGGACGGCTGAACGCCTAATCGACTACGGCGGGAACGGAGATGGTCTCTTATGAGGATCACCGTCGACGCCGGGCGTCTCGCTGCCGAGATCGATGAGCTGGCCCGATTCTCCGACACCTCCTACCCGTCGGTTACCCGCGTGCTTTTCACCGAGGCCGACATGCGCGCCCGCGCCTGGCTGATCGAGCGCATGCGGACGGCAGGGCTCGGCGTGCGCGTCGACGCCGTCGGGAACATCCTCGCCCGTTGGGAGGGTTCGGAGCCCGATGCCCCGCCGGTCGCGACCGGCTCGCATACCGACGCAATTCCCGACGCCGGGCGGTTCGACGGTGTCGTCGGTGTGCTGGGGGGCCTTGAGGCGATCCGCGCGCTGCAGGCGGCGGGCATCCAACCGCGGCGACCGATCGAGTTGATCATGTTCACGGCAGAGGAGCCCACCCGGTTCGCGTTCGGCTGCCTCGGCAGCCGGGTGCTCGCCGGTGTCGCGACCCCCGAGCGGCTTGGCCGCCTGCGCGACGCCGATGGCGTGTCCCTCGATGAGGCGCGCCTGGGGGCCGGGATCCGAGGGGAGGTCCTCGACGCGCGTCTGGCACCCGGGGCGTACGCGGCGTTCGTCGAACTTCACATCGAGCAGGGGCCCGAGTTGGAGGCCACAGGGGTCCCGATCGGCGTGGTTACGGCGATCGCCGCTCCGGCGACGCTGCGCGTCGAGTTCTCCGGCGAGGGTGGCCATGCGGGCGCCGTGCTGATGGACCTCCGACACGATCCACTCGTGGCCGCCGCCGAGGTCATCGCCGGAGTCGATCGCCTCGCCCGCGCCAGCGGGTCGCCCGACACGGTGGGCACGGTCGGGCTCCTTACCCTCGAGCCCGGTGCGGTCAACAGCATTCCCCGCCACGTGCGCATGGATATCGACATCCGCGATACCGACCACGCCCGCCGCGACTAGGTCCTCGAGGCCGTCCGGGCCACCGCCCGCGACGCGGCCGCCACCCACGGCGTTGCGCACACCGACGAAGTCTTGAATGCCGACGGCCCGGCGACGAGCGACCCAATGGTCGTGCAGGCGATCGAAGCCGCCTGCACGGATGCCGGGCTGGCGTTCGCCCGAATGGTGAGCCACGCCTATCACGACGCCGTTTTCATGGCTCAGCTGTGCCCGACCGCGATGATTTTTGTTCCCTCGGCGGGTGGCATCAGCCATCGACCCGACGAGTTCACCTCCACCGAGGAGATCTCCAACGGAGTCGCGGTCCTCGCCGGAGCCCTCATGAGGCTCGCGGCGTAGCTCCTGAGCAGGAGTTCGATCCCCGGAGAAAGCGCGCGGTCGAATGCCCGCTGCCTGCAGCGCGCGGATCGCTTCGCGGCGGCCCGGCGGCGTCGACCGTGATCCTCACGCGACGACGTCCCGGTTCCAGTCTTTGTAGATCAGGTACTCGGCCGGTCCTGGGCCGTAAGCGCAACACCACTGCGGGCAAAAGGGCGCCATCCAGATAGCGTCGCCCGCGGTGACGGGGTACCAGGACTCGGCCAGGCGGTAGACGAGGCTTCCCTCCAGCACCAGGAGCCCATGCTCCATCACGTGGCTCTCGACGGACGGCAGGGCAGCGCCCGGATCGAACGTCATCACGTTGACCGCAAGGTCAAGGGCGGGTTCCTCGGGCAGCAGTGACCTCACCCGTAGGGCGGGGTCGCCGAGCATCGGGTCTGCCGGACGATCGCGGCGATCGCCGACGATGAGCACCCCGCGAGCCGCCCGTGGCGTCGGGACGTAGGGCTTGTCGATAACGCACGCCCGGGCGGGTTCGTCGGCGTGCAGGCCGTGGTCGGTGTCAGGCGGAATGTACGCATATCCGCCGACCCCGAGGCCGTGTCGGTCACCGGCGATGTCGAGCCGGAGACCGCCCTCCAGGACGTAGAGGAAGCGCCCGACTCCGGGCCTCGGTTGGCCGGCGACGCCGCCGGCATCCATCCGGACGATGGCAAGCCCGAACCGCGCGCCGATGTTCGGACCGACCACCTGAACGTGATGGGTCTCGCGCCACCCGGGCACCGGTCCCGCGACGTGCGTCTCGGGAGCGATCACGGCGTGGTCGCGGCGCACGACGGTCCGCGCGTGAGGACCTGTCACCGGGGCACCGGGCCCAATGGGGTGATGGGTCGGCCGATCGGCCCGGGCGCGGTCCCTCTTCCTCCAAGAACCGATACGCGGCGCAGGATCGTCCGAATCACTCGTGCCGTCGCAGCCTGGAGACCTCGCGTACGGCCATCGAGCCCTCGGCGCAGACCCCGGGTGAGCGCGAACGGCACGCGTGTCCGTGCGCCCGAGATTTCCCCCAATAAAGCGAACATGTGGTCTCCTTGATTCATCTGCGGTGGTCCCGGCGAATCGTCGGAGGCGATCAATCGACCTGGCCGGCGATAACGCGGTGCCAAAAGGCCGCCCGTTCGGCGGATGATCGCAACTGCGGGCAGCACCTGCCGAGTGCCCCGAATCTGTTCGGCCGCCGTGGCGTCGCGAACCAGATGGTGGGGCGATGGTCGCGATTATGATCCTGCGCCTTCGGGGGGCCGTCTTGCTGTGGACAACCAGCCGGTAGACCAGGGGTGGGGCGAACGTCATGGCCTAGCCTCCGCCTTATGAGGCCACAGCCTGATCCTGCTCGAGCATTGGTCCGGCGGAACCGCCCGGGTACCGCACCCCTGGAGCAGCCCGTACGGCGCACCGCATGGAGTGGACGCAGGGCCGGACGTGGGCTCGCGGCGGCAGCAGTCGCGCTGGTTGGGTTGCTCAGCTTCGTTGGGGTTGTCTCCGGCGTGGAACCCGTGCCAGGCGCCCCCGACCTCGCCGGGACCTGGCAGTGCTGTGGTGCCGGCGGCGCCGCAGCGCAAAACTTCGTGATCACCTCAGGCAGGGGCGCGCTCACGGGATCCGGCGAGTTGCCGGGCGGCCAGGTCTTCTCCGCGATCACCGGCAGCGTCGGCGGCGGTGCCGTGACGATCGTGACGACCTACAACGCGTTCTCGCCGGGCTACGTCGCGACCTTCGTGGGAACGTTATCGCCCGATCAGCTCACGATCACGGGATCGTGGACGAGCAGCGTCGGCCAGGCCGGCACGTGGACCGCCACGCGGTCGGTGAGGCCCCCGGCTTTCCTGCCACCTTCGGACAATGCGACCGGTCGCGTGCAAGACATCAAATCCACCGTGCCAGGCCAGGCCCCGAGCTTCACGGTCGTGCGCGACGGCGTGACCTACACGGGCTCGGTGAGCTCGACCCTCCAAACGGGCGACATCATCACAACCGGCCCCAACACGATCGCATCGCTCGAGTTTCTGATCGGTGGCCGAGTCGGGATCAACCGCAACACCGAGATCGTGATGGTCAACGAGCGGGCGGTGCGCGACGGGAAGGTCGGTCTCAAGACGCTTCTGCTCAAGAACGGATCGTTATGGATAAAGGCTGACGCGAAAACTCTGAAAGAGCCGATCGAGATTCAGACCAACGGCGGCATCTTGGGAGTCCGCGGCTGAAATGGCGCACGAAGCCAGAACATTCCCGATGATGCTGCCCAGGCTGGCGCGGCCACAGCGGCGATTGGCGCTCCTGTCGGTGCTCGCCGCCGTCGCGCTCGCGATCGCGCTGCTGCCCGCGGCCGCGGCTGCTCCTGCGAGCACCAGGGTGGTAGGTGAGGTCGTCGCGGTCGGCGGCAGCAAGGATCTCACCACGGCGGACCGTGGGAGCGGAAAGCTCCGACGGGTAAAACCCACGGACGAGCTCACCCTCGGTCAGGTGCTGGTGATGGGCGCGCGGGTCACGGCCACCCTGCGCGTCAGGCGGCCGAAGGGCGTGAGCGCGGACCGTGACCTGATCGACCTGAAGCCGGTCGCCGGAACCCCTCACCGGGTTCGCGTGACGCTCAAGGGCGCCTACACGATCGTCACGATCCTTCCCGGCTGACGTCCGCCGGCGGCAGCGCGGGCTTGCCACCACGGCGATCTTGAAGTCCTTTACCCTCAACGCCGTGTTGTGAGGCCAGTATGGCTCAGTGAGCCAGGACACCGAACCAAGCGATCCATATCGACCAAATGACGACCCTCGTGGTTGTGTCTCGGCCACGTTGTGACGGCCCGTTACCCCCAACGACGACACGATCGGGTAGGGCCGTCGACACGGTCTCGCGCGGGAAGGTCGAATCCGCGTTGGAGAGTCAAGACTTCACCAGGCGTAGTCTCGAGCCACTCGCTCATCGGAGACCGCCCAGTTCATCGGACGACACCACACCGAGAATCTCGCGCGCGACGCACCTTCGCTGACCGCGGGCGCCCTGGGCGGCTTCTTCGAGCAGCCCAGCCCCTTCGAGCTGTCGCAGCAGGCGCAGTGCAGTGGGGCGGGCGACTCCGAGACGGGCTTCGACGAGGCGGGTGGTCACGATCGGGTTCTCGCACATCAGGTCGACGACCTGCAGGGCGTGGACGCTGCCAAGGGTGGTCGCCGCCGCACGGTACCGCCCGCGCAGCTCGACGATCCGCCCGGCACGCCGCACCGCGTCGATCGCCTGAGACTGAACGGCCTCGAGGAAGAGTTCGATCCACGGCAGGGCGTCGCCGTCGGTGCAGGCTGCCCGCAGGGCGGCGCAGTAGCGGTCGCGCTGGCGCTCAATTCCCGCGCTCAGGTAGAGCAGCCGCGCCGTCAACCGGCCGCGGATGATGAGGAACAGCACGAGCAGCAGCCGTCCGAGCCTGCCGTTGCCGTCGAGGAACGGGTGGATCGTTTCGAACTGCGCATGCAGCAGGGCGTTCTGCATGAGCAGGGGCATGTCGGGTTCGTCGTTGGCGAAGCGCTCCCAGTCGGCCAAGATCGCGGCGAGCTCGTCGGGCGGGGGCGGCACAAAGCTCGCGGTGGCGAGCGTCGAGCCCGGTCGGCCGATCCAGTTCTGAGTCGTCCGGAACTCGCCGGGGCGCCGCTCGGGGCCGCGCACACCGCTGAGAAGGCGGCGGTGGGTCTCCAGCAGCATGCTGGTTACTGAGCGGCAGGCGGGGCACCTCGCTGACGGCCCACTGCATCGCGTCGACGTAGGCGAGTACCTCCTCGACGTCAGCATTCGGCTGGTCGCCGGCCGCCCCGAGCTCGAAGATCTCGGCCACGAGGCCTGGGTGCCCTCGATCTTCGTCGATGCCAGGGCCTCGCGAAGCAGGTAGGGACGGATCAGTAGATGCGGGTTCGGCAGCAGCTGTCCGACGCCGGCAAAGCGACCAAGCGCGGCCTCGGCGTCGGCGAGAAGCGGCACGAGCCAAGCGGGCAGCGCGAACGATCGAGGCAGCAGCGCCGGGAAGTACGCGATGTACGGGTGGGGCCCCGATGGTGCGTCGCGCCGCGCCGAAGCGCGTGGGGGGAAAGTCGGCCGCGTCCATCGTCGGCAATCCTCCCCATCCTAACGCTGATCGCCAATATCGTTAGAGGCGACGCGCGACCGTAACGTGTGCGTGTGGGTCAGCGTTCGAGCAGTTGGGAGAGAACGTGATCGACGCTCGCCACGAGCTCGTTCGCCCGTGCCGCGAGCTCGCGTAGCTCCAAATGGGCGGTGGCGAGCTTCTCCTCGAACACCTCGTCGTCGAGATCCTCGACCTCGGTGCCGACGTAGCGACCCGGGTTGAGGCTCCACCCCTGGGCCTCGATCTCGGCACGCGACGCGACGCGACGCGACGCGGCACAGGCCCTTGACATCGAGATACGCGCCGTCGGAGAAGCGGGAGGGGAACATCTCGTTCGTGCCCGCCGTGAGCTCTGGTTACTGGCCACGGTAGAGCCGGACGATGTTCGCGAGGAACTCGATCTACTCGTCGGTGAAGTCGCGGTGGGCCCGATCGATCTGGCGAAAGATCCCGCGTGCGTCGATGAAAAGAACCGAGTCGGCGCGCTCGGCTCCCTTCTTGCCGCGATCGAGGAACCACATGGTCACCGGCAGGGTGACCATGTAGAAGAAGTTCGGGCCGACCGCGACCATCACGTCGACGACGCCCGACTCGATCAGCGTGCGGCGGATCTCCGCCTCGCTGTGACGCGCGTCGGACGCGGAGTTGGCCATCACAAAGCCCGCCCGGCCCTGCGTGTTGAGGGCGGTCGCGATCATCTGGATCCAGATGTAGTTGCCGTTGTCGGCTTTCGGCAACGCGGGGATCCGCGGGTCGACTTCCAGCTTCGTCTTGTCGATCCGGTCGACGTTGAACGGCGGGTTGGCCATCACGAAGTCGAAACGCTTAAGGCTCTTGTGAGGATCCTCGTCGTAGCTATTGCCCTCGCGGATCTCGCCCGACAGGCCGTGAACCGCCAGGTTCATCCGTGCCAGACGGACCGTCTCGCCGGTCTTCTCCTGGCCGCAGATCGATAGCTCGTCGCCCGGCGACTGTTGGTGGCGTTCAACGAAGCGGGCCGAGTGCACGAACATGCCGCCCGAGCCGCACGCGGGATCGAAGATGCGGCCGTGGAACGGCTCGATGATCTCCACGATCAGGCGCACGATGCTGGCGGGCGTGAAGAACTCACCCGCCCCCTGCCCCTCGGTGATCGCGAAGTTGGCGAGGAAGTACTCGTACACGAGGCCGAAGGCGTCGCCGTCGACGTCCTTCGTGTAGCTGTTGATGTGCCGAGGTCGGTGCCCTCACTGAGATCGAGCAGATGCTCGAAGCGGGCCTCGTCAGTGAGGTAGATGACCCGCCGGGTGTGGTAATCGGACGGACCGATCCTCCGGCGTGCCGACCCCTTCGATTCGATCGCGTCCCGCGCCGCCGCGAACTTGGCATCGGCGAAGCGCAGCAAGCTCAGACCGAGGACCGGGGTCCGTACTCGGAGGCCTTGAGGCCGGAGTTCGCACGCGGCTCGTCGGCCGCGTCCCATCGGCGCTTCTCGAGACGAGATTCCAGAAGTAGTGGGCGACGTATTAGGCTTCCGGGCCGTGCCTACGCCCCATCCCTCCCACACGCTGGGATCCGTATGTGCGGGTTCGCCGATCACGGTGCCGGCGGGCTTTCGGGGCCGACGGTGAGCGGCGGGCTGGTCGCCCTGCTGGACGATGTCGCCGCGATGGCTAAGCTGGCCGCCGCGTCTGTGGACGACATCGGCGCCGCAGCGGGCCGAGCCAGCGCCAAGGCCGCCGGGGTGGTGGTCGACGACACCGCCGTGACGCCTCGTTACGTGCGTGACTTCACCGCCGATCGCGAGCTGCCGGTGATCAAGCGGATCGCGATCGGATCGCTGCGGAACAAGCTGCTTTTCATCCTGCCCGCGGCCATGCTGCTGAGCCAGTTCCTTCCGTGGCTGCTGACCCCCCTGTTGATGGTCGGCGGCGTGTACCTGTGTTTCGAGGGTGCGGAGAAGGTCTGGGAGAAGTTCTCGGGTCATCATCCCGAGGCCGAAGATGCGATCGCCGCCGCGACGGGGCCGCAGCAAGAAGAGATGATGGTCAAAGGGGCGATCCGCACCGACTTCATCCTGTCGGCCGAGATCATGGTGATCTCACTGAACGAAGTGGCGTCAGAGCCGTTCGCCAGCCGGCTGGCGATTCTGATCGTCGTCGCGTTCGCGATCACTGCGCTGGTCTACGGGGCGGTGGCGCTGATCGTCAAGATGGACGACGTGGGGTTGGGCTTGGCCGAAAGCTCCGGCGGGTTCATGGCGACCGTCGGTCGCGGATTGGTGCGGGGAATGCCGAAGCTGCTGGGACTGCTGTCCACGGTCGGGATTGCGGCCATGATCTGGGTCGGCGGACACATCCTGCTGGTGGGTCTCGACGAACTCGGTTGGCCCGCGCTCTACGACGCTGTGCATCACGCGGAGGAAGCGGCCGGCGACGCGGTACGACAGATCGGTGGGCTGGTCGGCTGGCTGGTCAACACGGCAGCGTCGGCAGTGGTTGGGCTCTTCATCGGGGCAGCTGCAGTGGCCGTCATGCACTTTGTGCCACGCCGGAGCCGCGCCACCGCGCACTGATCCAGACTGGCCCGCCCGAGAGGAAGTACCCATTCCGGCCCCCGAACGGCGTGCCGACAACTTCTCTGGTTGGGCTGCGCCGCAGGTCGGGGTCGTGCAGGCCCGCGCGCCGATCACGCGCCGCATCCGCGCCAAGAAGACCTGGATTCTCGTCCCAAGGCGAGCGGGCATCGTTCGCATCCGGTCTCTCGACGCCCAAGGGCTTACGAACGGGGCGGCGACAATCACGGTAAGGCCCGCGAAACCGGGGCACCCTCGAGCGCCGGGACCAGCGCTGCGGCGCGGTGGGCGCGGGGGCTTACCCCGTAGGCACGCGTGAATGCGGTGCTGAGGGCGTACGGGCTGCCGTAGCCGACCTTCTCGGCCACCGCGGCAACACGGGCGCCCGGCTCGCGCAACAGATCGGCGGCGATCCGCAGGCGCCAGTTGGTCAGGTAGCTCATCGGAGGTTCGCCGACGAGATCGTTGAAGCGGCGCGCAAACGATGCGCGCGAGACATGTGTCTCCGCCGCAAGCAGCGCGACCGTCCACGGGTGGGCGGGGTTGTTGTGCAAAAGCCGAAGCGCCGTGCCGACGACCGGGTCGGATTGGGCGAGGTACCAGGCGGGGGCGTTCGCGTCAGGGCGCGCGAACCAGGCGCGCAGCGCCGTGATCAGCAACAGATCGAGCAGCCGGTCAAGCACGGCTTCCTGGCCGGGGTCGTCGCGGTTGATCTCCCTACGCAACAACGTGACCACGTGGCTATCCCATGCGTCTTCGCTCAGCACGATCAACGGCGGGATCGCGGCCAACAGGTGGCGGCTGACCTCGCGCCCGTGGGGGTAGGTCCCGGTCAAGAGTACGGTCTGCCCATCGGGATCGTTCCCCCAGCTGCGTACCCCGAGGTGCATCTCCTGCGCGAGGTCGCGTCCGTCGGGGCTCGCGCAACGCTCACCCGGGTGGATCACGACCTGGGGTGGACGCGACGGGCCGTCAGACACGGTGTACGGCTCGGGACCGCGCACGATCACGACATCCCCCTCACCGAGGCGAACGGGAACGGTGCCGTCGAAGGCCACCCAGCCGTCTCCCTGGACGACGGCGAAGATGCTGAGCGGCGCCTCGTCCTGGATCCGTAGCGACCAGGGCGGGCTGAGCACGCACCGAAGGAGGAACGCGCCCTGCGCGCGTGGCCCAGCGAGCAGACCGGCAATCGCGTCCATGGTGTGAGATTAGACCCTTGCGCATCTTTCTGACTGTTTCGACTATGGAGCCTCTGTGCGAGGTCGTCTTGAGTGCGCGTCATGACGACGACAACGAACACTCAAGAGCTCATCCTCGTGCTCGGCGGAACCGGCAAGACCGGCCGGCGCGTGGCCGAACGACTGCGCACCCGCGGCGAACGGGTGCGGATTGGATCGCGGTCGAACACCCCACCCTTCGACTGGGACGAACCCGCCACCTGGGCACCGGCCTTGGAGGGGGTCGGCGCCGTCTACGTGTCGTTCTTTCCCGACCTCGCGGTTCCCGGCGCATCCGAGACGGTCGACGCATTTTGCCGGCGCGCGGTCGCGCAGGGTGTTGATCGGCTGGTGCTGCTGTCAGGACGCGGCGAGGAGGAAGCACAGCGCGCCGAGCAGGTCGTGATGGCCACGCCGACCGCGTGGACGATCCTGCGCTGCAGCTGGTTCATGCAGAACTTCAGCGAGAACTTCTTCCTCGACGGCGTGCTCGCCGGAGAGGTGGCGCTGCCGGTCGACACGGTCGCCGAGCCTTTCGTCGACGTCGACGACATCGCCGAGGTCGCCGTCGCCGCACTCACCGGGGGCGGGCACGCGGGACGGCTCTACGAACTGACCGGCCCGCGCCTTCTGCGGTTCGACGAGGCGGTGGCGGAGATCGCCACGGCCTCGGGACGGCCGATCCGCTTTCAGTCGGTGCCGCTCGATGCTTTCACCGCGAGCCTCGGCCAGGCAGGGCTTCCCCCGGATGTCGTGCCGCTGGTCGCCTACCTCTTCGGCGAAGTCCTTGACGGTCGAAACGCGAAGGTCACCGACGGCGTCCCGCAGGCCTTGGGACGGCCCGCACGGGATTTCGCCGACTACGCGCGTGAGGCCGCCGCCACGGAAGTGTGGGGCCGATGACCGCCGAGACTGCGACGCGGATACTCACGATCGTCTCGGCGGTGGGCGCCGGAGTGATCGGCGGCCTGTTCTTCGCCTTCTCAACCTTTGTCATGACCGGTCTGAACGATCTGCCGCCCTCACAGGGAATCGCCGCGATGCAGTCGATCAACAGAGCGGCGCCCAAAGACGGGCTGTTCGTGACCCTGTTCATCGGCATCGCCGTGACGTGCGGCCTCCTCATCGTGATGTCACTTCTGAAGCTCGACGAACCGGGGGCATGGCTGCGAATCGCCGGCGGCGCCGCATACATGCCGGCGATCGTCCTGACCGCCGCGTACCACGTGCCACGGAACGACGAGCTGGCGAAGCTCGATCCGCAGAGCGCCAGTTCGGTCCGCTTCTGGTCGAGCTACGTCGGCGATTGGACGACCTGGAATCACGTGCGCGCCCTCGGCCCGATCATCGCCGTGGTCCTGTTGGTCGTGTCGCTGCGTCGCGGGTAGCCGACTACTCGGGGTCGGCTTCTGAGCTGGAGAGCGCGGAGGGTCGACCCAGATCCTCCTGACCGAATGTTTTCGCCCGTTGAGAACGCTCACGTTGCCACGCGGGCCAGAGCCCCGGCCGGCACCTCGACGCCGCGTGCGATCTCGTCGGTCAAGGTGAACTCGTTCGGCCGGTGGCTCACCCCGCGGGCCGAGGGCACGAAGATCATCGCCATTGGACAGATCTGCGCCATGAACACGGCATCCTGATACGCACGGCTGACCATCCGACAAAGGGGAAGCTCCGCCTCGGCGCAGGAGTCCTCGATTGCCGCGTGCGGCGGCCGCCTCACGCGCGACGCCCCTCACCGCGCCGAGGACCGCATCCGGTTCGAGAGTGAGTAGGCCCACGGTGCCGACGGTGCCGGGCGATCCGCTGCTGCGCGCGAGCCGATCAACGGCCTGAATCACGTCGGCGGCGGCGACCAGCGGGTCATGGCGCACCGCCATCAGCACGGCTCCCGCGTGGCCACCTTCGCCCGACGACTCGACACGCAGGGCCGGAGCGGCAATGGCCGTCACCACGCCGATCGGCACCCCGGTGCGCTCCAGCTCCGGCCCCTGCTCGACAGCTCCAAAAAACGCCGCAGAGGAACCGGGGCCAGCTGAGCATCCGTGATCGAACCCGAGATCCCGGACGCTGCCCGTGCGTCGTCGGGGCCTGCGGCCGTCGGGATCGCGCAATCGGGCGAGCCGCTCCGAGGTCGCAATACCGGCCATGATCCGGCTGCCGAGGCATCCGAACGAGAACCGGGTCGGCTCCTCGGCTGTGACCATGATCCGCTCGATCGAGCTACGCGGACGTATCCTCGCCGCCTACAGCGCGAGGTCGTACGTCATCCAAGAGCCTCCAGGCGCAGCGCGATGATCGCCGCGATCTCCTCGATAGCCGCGGTGCGCTCGGTGCCGGCGTCGTGGGTGAGCCGCCGTTCCCAGGCCGCCAGGATCTCGGGAACCGAACGACCTCGCACGCAGACGACGAACGGGAAGCCAAAGCGCTCGCGGTAGTCGGCGTTCAATCGCGTTACCCGCTCGAGGTCGGTGGGCGTCAGCCGGTCGAGCCCTGCCGAGGCCTGTTCGGCGGCGGAGTCGTCGGTGAGATCGCCGGCGAGAGCGGCTCGGCCGGCGAGGTCGGGGTGCGCCCGGATCAGGGCCAGCTGCCGCTCAGGGTCGGCGGTGCGCACCACCCGGGCAAAGGCCGCCGCCGCCTCTGCACTATCCGCAAACGGGGCGTCGGCCCACACCTCCTCGGCCACCCAGGGCGACCCCTCGGTCACGTGCCCGACGCGGTCGAGAAACTCCTGGCGTGTGAGGGCGCCGCTCACACGCCGGCGATGTCGGAAGGCCGCAGCGGTACACGCGTAAGGAGCCGCCCGGTGGCGTCGCGCACGGCTGCGACGATGGCCGGGGTCGAGGCGATCGTCGGCATCTCCCCGACGCCGTTGAGGCCGTACGGGGCGTGAGGATGGGGCGTCTCAGAGAGGCTCATTCGCACCGGCGGCATGTCGAGGATCGTCGGCATGAGGTAGTCGGTGAACGATGCGTTGCGCACGCGTCCCTCGTGCATCTGGATCTCCTCCATGAGAGCCAGGCCGAGCCCCTGGGCGATGCCACCCTCGATCTGGCCCTCCAGGGCCAGTGGGTTCATGATCCGCCCGACATCTTGGGTCGTCGCGATCTCCACCGTGCGCACGAGGCCGAGTTCACCGTCGACATCGCAGACCGCCCGGTGCGCGGCGAACCCGAGGGCCACCAGCGAGTCTCCCTGGCCCGTTTCTGAGTCGAGGGCCTGGGTGGGGCGGTGCCGGTAGACCGCGGTCTCCTCCACGGGGCCATCGGTGAGTTCGTCGAGACGCCGGCGAATTCGGGTGCAGGCCAGTTGTACGGCCCCGCCGGTCATCCACGTCTGCCGCGACGCAGAGGTGCTGCCGGCCGAGCCGACCAGGGTGTCGGCC
>JANLSO010000110.1:0-1512 GCA_031362405.1 Thermoleophilia bacterium
GTGAGATTTTTGTGAGATTTTCTGTCGCCTTCCACCGGCGGCGACCCATCTGAGGGGCGGCCACGTTTCGTGAGATCTCTGACGGAGGCCGCGCCACGAGTCACGTGCCGAGTCGCGCTGGACACGATGCCGACTCGGGGCTCAGTGTCGGCGCGGTTCCCAGGGCTTGCGGCGCGAAGATGTCGGCAGCGGGCTTGCCGGCACGGCAAGATGGTGTCGTGACTGCGCCCGCTGTGTCGATCCTCGAGCGCCCCGTGTACGGGGTCGCTGAGGCTGCAGGTCTGCTCGGCCTGCGGCCGGATCGCACGCGCGCCTGGCTCGATGGCTACGAGCAACGCGGCGTCCGATACGCGCCGGTGATTCGCGAAGCATCAACCGGTGATGAGATCGTCACCTGGGGCGAGTTCGTCGAACTCGGCTACCTGCGCGAGTTCCGCCGATGCGGTGTCCCGTTGCAGCGGCTCCGCCCGGTGATCGACGAGCTACGACGCGAGTTCGCGACGCCGTACCCGCTCGCGACTGCTCGGCCGTACGTCATGGGTCGAGAACTGGTGTTGGAGGTCCAAGAACGCAACGACCTCCCACCCGCGATCGCGATCGTCATCCGATCCGGCCAACAGGTCATGCTCACCGATGTCGCCAACCGGTTCTTCCGCAAGGTCGAGTTCGACCCTGCCGGCGATGGCGACGTCCGTCGACTCCACCCCGCCGGCCCTGCCTCCGCGGTCGTGATCGATCCCCTCGTGCGCTTCGGTCGCCCGACCGTGAAAGGGGTGGCGACCGAACGGCTCTGGGAGCTCTTCGACGCCGGCGAGACCGTCGAACAGATCGCGCACGGCTACGACATCGCGGCAGAACTGGTCCGCTCGGCTGTCGCGTATGAGGAGCAGCTCCGGTCGCTGGTCGCGTAACCGGCAGTGGCCGTCCGGTTCTTCGTCGACGAGAACGACCTGGCCCTCGGCAAAGCGCTCCGCGAGATCCACGATGATGTCGTCTACCCCGGACATGTCGAGCTCCCCGAGATCCCGAGGGGCGCGCTCGACGACGAGTGGCTCCCCGTCGTCGCATCGCTGGGACTCGTCGTGATCACCCGAGATCAACGGATTCGCTACCGGCCCGCCGAGAAGCGGCTCTGGATGGAACATGGCGTGCGCGGGTTCGTGCTCACAGGCCGGCGTAGCCAATCGACCCTCGACAGCCTCGCCATCCTCGAACACCACTGGCCCCACATCGAGCAGATCATCGTCGCCGAACCGGACGGCCCGTGGATGTACGCCGTCACGACCACCGGACTGCGGCCGATCGCGCTATAGGCGCGAGCAACCGAGGCGGCCACAAAGGCCGTAGCTCCCTCTCGACCAGCGGCGTGTTCAAGCGCCGAGACCGAGGCGTGGTGATTCGGCCGTCAACTCCAAGGATTTCGTCGTCGAACTCCTTGACCGCCAACGAGATTGTCGTCTTTTGTGACCGGTCGTCGAGTCGAGTACGACACCGAAGTCGTCTCGCCGGACG
>JANLSO010000113.1:0-7211 GCA_031362405.1 Thermoleophilia bacterium
CGGCCCGCGAGCCATCGGTCGACCGCCCGCATGACCTCACCGGGTAGGCGCGGGTCGATCCCCTTGAGATCGAGCATCAGCGTGATCTCCGGGCTCGCCGCCTCGAGAACCTCGGCGAGCACGACGCGGGGGGCGCGACGATCCAGCAGGTACCAGCGCTCCCAGAGGATCGGCAGGGGGCCGATGGATTTCGCGTGTCGCATCTCGAGGCGACCGTGGAAGAGGTGCACGTCGGCCTCGACGACGTCCACATGCCCCACGGCGCCCGCCAGGGTGCGCAGGTCGTTGCCGGCGCGGTGGGCGATGAGCGTCCCGGAAACGCTCACTCGTGGCGAGGATTGCGCGCCCAGGCCGGCGTTTCTCGCAGAGCGGGCAGCGCCTGCGCCATGCCGAGCCCGATGAGAGCAACGACCCCGCCCGCCACGACGTCGAGGACATAGTGGTTGGCGGTTGCGATGACCGCGAACGCCATTGCCGGCGGACTGACGATCGCGAAGGCCTTCACAACCGGCTGTCGCGTCGCATGCCACACGACGATTCCGACGATCAGGTTCCACCCGAAATGCAGACTCGGCAGGGCGGCATAGCGATTGATGAGCCCCGGCGGTTGCAGCGCGCGATACGACGACGAGCGATCGCTGACCGTGTCGACGACGTCGAGCAGGCCGAATCGCGGTGGCGCGACCGGGATCACGAAGAAGATCACCAACCCGATTGCTCCAGAGATGAATACGGCGTTGCGAAGAAGATAGAACCGGTCGGGAGCGCGAACGAAGAGGATCACCAGTGTCGTTGCGATGACCGGCCAGTGACCGTAGATGTAGATCCAGTTGGCGAGATCAACGAGGAGGTCGTTCCCGACGACCAGCGACTGAACTTTCGCCTCGAACGAGATGCCCAGGGAGTTCTCGATGCGGATCAGTGTTCGCGCGTTCTCGTGGGCGGTCGCCACATCGGAATGGGTCAGGCCACGCACGGCGAAGTACGAGATGGCGGCCCCGAGAACGAGACCGAATTGAAGGGTCAGCGTCCAGAGTCGTGGATGACGCGCCATCTCCCCTACCTGCCCGCGGTGCCCCACGTGAAACAGCTGGGACATGTTCCTCCGGATGGACGCTCGGTGCACCTCCTCACTCGAACCGCGCGTGGTGGCTCCTACCGGAACCGCTGCTACGCTGAGCGCTCGCCGTACCGCTGTCCATTGACGCACCGTCTCCTTTCTCACTTCGATATCCGTCTCGCGGCGGCTCCGACCGTCCAAGGCGCTTGTCGTTGGGATTTTCGTGCTCGGGCTCGTCGTCGGCGGAGTCGCCGCACTTGCCACACTTGACGTCTCCGCCGTAGCCGGGGCGCTGGCCGGTGCCGATCGCTGGCTTCTCCTCGTCGCCGTCGGCGCCTACGCGGTAGGCCAGACGCTGTCGGGGGTGATGTGGTCGACCTGCCAGCGAGCCGGCGGCGTGCACGGACTATCGCTCACGACGACCCTCGGCTTCCATTGGATCGCGCGGGCGGCCTGCGAGCTGCTTCCCGCGAGCCTCGGAGAGGCCGTTCGTGTGGGGATTGTTCGCCGCCACCCGGCCGGTGGTGCCGCGGGCGGATGGCGGATCACCGGCGGGATCGGCGGGTACAAGACGATCGACGCGGCGATCACCGCGATCACGATTCTCGCGATCGTCCTGGTGGCGCCTCCGCCGGGCCCGGCAGCCGCCCTGCGGCTCACCGCCATCGGCCTCGTCGTCGCACTTCTTGTCGCCGCGCTTGCCTGGCGGTTCGGCGGTGACCGGCTCGGTCGGGCGCTCCCCCCGCGCATTCATGCGGTGGGCCATCGTTTCGCCCAGGGGGCAGGCGTTCTCTGCAATCCACGGGCTGCGTCGTACGCCGCCGGGCTCGGTGCCGCTGCAATCGCCGCTCGGATTATCAGCCTTGCCGCTCTCTTGGCCGCGTTCGGGGTACCGGCCCAGGCCTCGGCTCTTACGTTTTGCGTCATCGCGCTCGCGGGCGCGGTCCCGCTTGCCCCCGGCGGGACCGGCAGCCGCGAGGTGATTCTGGTCCCCGCACTTGCGATGGCCTACGGGATTCCCACCGCCACCGCGCTCGCGTTCAGTCTTGCGGTCCAAGCCGTTGCCCTCGGGACCTCCCTGGCGGTCGGAGCGGTGGCGCTGGGATGGCTTGGACCCCGGCTCCGGCTGCCGAAGCCCGCAGTCTCACCGCTGCCGGGGGAGCCGGCGTTGACCGCGACCTAACGTTCGCACGCGCGCGGAGTCGCGGCTAATCTTGCGCCATGTCAAGAGGCCCGGTCGGCCGATCGCCGGCGTGGGGCTTTCATCGACAGGTACGAGTTCCCACCGGGCTACATTGCGAAGCTTGCCGGAGCCCTGCCCACCGTCGACCCGGCCCGGCACGACGAAGTGATCGACGGCCTACGGCAGTTCTTCCAGCTGTGTCGCATCGCCGACGGCACCCTTGTCGGCATACCCTCGAAGGCCGTGGATGAGGCATGGCACTGCGTGATCCTTTTCACGCGCGACTACGCCCGTCTGTGCGGTGGCGCCTTCAGAACCTTCCTGCACCACACGCCTGAGACCGGAATCGCCGGCCCCGACATGCAGGTGGCCAACACCCGCACCTGGGCGCTCGCGTACCAGATCGAAGGGGTGGATCCGCGCGAGCCAGACCGCGTTCCGCTGCTGTTCCGGGTCGATTCCGAGCTCGGCCTGCCGAACAGTTGCGCGTTCGACGGGATCGCATCCTGTGTCGAGGCCGACCTACCCGCCCTCGCGGCCCGCCTGGACGGGAGGCGACCCGCCCGCGGGCTCTCGACGGCGAGCTGCGCGGCTGTGGTCGGCAACCCGGGTGGCTCCAGTTGCGGAGCCTCGAGCAGCGGTGGAAGCAGCTGTGGCGGAGGCGGATGAACGCCGCGCCGCGGTCCAGAGCGGGCCCGCCGCGCGGATCGCCACCAAGATCGCCACGGCGACGACGCCATCGAGCCACCAGTGATTCGCCGTGGCGACGACAACGACCGCCGTCAGGGCGGCATGAACGAGACCCAGCACCCGCCACCTGCTCGAGCTCACGCGGAACATCGCCCACCCGACCAGGGCCGCCCAGGCGACGTGCACCGAGGGCATCGCCGCGAGCTGCCCGGGGCCGGGTGCCCCGAATTGCGGGTACACCGATTGGCCGAGCGCACGGCCCGTGTCGACAAAGCCAAGCTCGGCGAAGAAGCGCGGCGGCGCGACCGGCACGAGTTGGATCGCGAGGCAGACCGCGGTGAGAATCACGAGCGACCTGCGCCACGTCGGATAGTGGTCGCGATGGCGAATGAACAGCCACACCAAGAACACGACCAGCGTGGAGACGTGCATCCATGCGTAGTACCCATTGAGGGCGCGCCCGATCTGGTCGTGCCCCACGATGAGATTCTGGATCGCGGCCTCGCTGGGCAGCCCGATCGAACGCTCGACATCCCAAAGGAACTTTCCCCGGGACGTCGCCCCGGCGAGGTTGTGCAGGGAGAAGCTGCCGGCAGAGGTCCACACGGCGTAGAGCACGAGCACAAGCGACGTCTCACGCGAGAACGCCGTCGCGGTGCGCAGTCGAGTGCTGCCGGGTCGCCACACCACGCCGACCACCAATAGCGGGGCCGCGATCTGAAGCGCCTCTTTCCACGACAGCCAGCCCATACGGGTCAGTCGTTCACGGCGTCGAGGCGAGGCATCGGGAGAACGCTACGCTCCGCAGACGATGACGGCCTCTGGGCACGGTGCGCCTCAGGTCGCCTGACCAGACCGGATCTGGGACCACGCCGGCAGCGCGTGTTTGCGCCGGACGTGCAGGTAGTAGAGAGCCATGCTGAGACCGAAGAGTGTTCCGGCCACCGTCACGCTGCCTGCGACGGCCACGCTCGACACGTCGTCGCTGCGCCACACGAACGCCCACATCAGCAGGCCATCAGCGATTCCGAAGTACAGGCCGTCCCCATGATCCTGTTGCGAAGCAGAGCTCAACGGAGGATTCCGCGCAGAACCGATCCGAGGAGCCCGGGAAAGCGTGTCGAGCTGCTCACGCGGGAAGTGCAGGTATTCGCGCGTGCCTTCGGACCGCTCCGCGACAAGGCCGGCGGTCCGCAAGACCTTCAGGTGGTGTGTGCCCGTGGAACTGCCCCTGCCCAAACACTCGACCGACGCATGGGGCGCGCTCCTGGTTTCGTGCGCAGCGCTGTTTCTCTGTGCACTCGACGTGCCGATGGTCGAGGTCGCGCTGCCCTCATCCGCGAAGACCTCGCCCCTTCCACGGGTGCGTTGCAGTGGACCGTCAGCGCTTATGTCCTCGGCTACGGCGGTTTCCTGTTTCTCGGCGGGCGCGCTGGCGACCTGCTCGGCCGCCGCCGCGTCTTTCTTATCGCGCTGGCCGTCTTCATGGTCCCTGACAACCCAAATTGCTGGGGCGGCGGCGGGTGATGGGCGGATCCTGATCTGACTCGACGTAGGCTTTTCCGACATCCGAACTTACCCACCAGGCAGCTACGCTACCCGGGAATCATCCTGATCCGCCCCCGAGCAGGACACACGGAACGGTCGTTGTCGCGGCAGCGATCATCGCGCTTCTTGATTCACCCGACTTCGGCGAAGATCTCACCGGCCGCATCACCATCGTCGACCCAGAGAGAATTCGCATCCGACGCGAGCCTGGGCCGCCCCGGGCGCCGGGCCACCACGTCGATGACGGACGACAGGCCGAAGTGGGCAGGCCCCTCGTCGATCTCGGCCTCGTAGGCCCGCAGCGATTCCAACGTGAAGTGCGCCAGCTCGGCCCGCAGCTGCCCTTCGGTGTAGAGCTGGTCGGAAGTACGGGGGCCGCCGGTGCCGTGAGCGAGCTGGCCGATGGCGTAGCCCTCGAGCAGAAGTACGCCCCCGGGGCGCAGGGCGCGCAGGACGTTCCCGAAAAGACGCTGCCGCGGGGCGGGCGGGGCGAACTGGATGAAGATCCCGACCACGGCGTCGTAGGTCTGCTCGGGCCAGTGCCAGTCGTCGACACCGGCGACGGCCAATCGGACCGTGACGCCTCGCTCGTCAGCGAGAGTTCGGGCCTTGGTGACCGCGACGGGCGAGGCGTCGAAGGCGTCCACCGCAAAGCCCTGCGTTGCGAGCCAGACACTGTTGCGACCCTCGCCGTCGGCGATACACAGCACTCGTCCACCAGTGGGGATCAGGTCGCGGCACGAGACGAGGAACGTGTTGGGCTCGGTACCGAAGAGGTAACCCTGGCCGGCGAAGCGCGCGTCCCAGTCGGGACCGGCGGGTGGCGGGGTCAGGTCGCTCATCCGTCCAAGGGTAGCGGCAGCGCAAGAGTCGCATAGCTCAGGCTCAGCGCCCCTTCGGCCGATGCTTACTCGTACCGTCGGAGACGCCGGCGACCGCACCGAGGAGAAGATCCGTGAAGCACCGGCTCGTGACCCGCAGCGACTTCGACGGCTTGGTGTGCGCCGTCCTCCTTCGCCATCTCGACATGATCGACGAGATCTCGTTCGTCCACCCGAAGGACGTTCAGGACGGAATCGTCGAGATCACCGGGCGCGACATCCTCACGAACCTCCCCTACTCGGCGGATGCCTGCATCGTCTTCGACCACCACCACTCAGAGGAGCTGCGCACCGGCGGGACGGCCGATAACCACGTTCTGGCCGACGCACCTTCGGCCGCGCGCGTGGTGTACGACCACTTCGGCGGGGCTGAGCGGTTCCCGTTGGTTTCCAAGGATCTCCTGTTAGCAGTCGACCGGGCCGATTCGGCGGCCTACCAGCCGTCCGAGATCCTCGACCCGCAGGGCTGGGCGCTGCTGAACTTCCTCATGGACAGCCGCACCGGCCTCGGCCGCTTCCACGAATTCCGGATCTCGAACTACGACCTCATGATGAGCCTGATCGACGCGTGCATCCGCTACGACACGGTCGATGAGATCCTCGTTCTCCCTGACGTCGCCGAGCGCGCCGAGCTGTACCGAGAGCAGCACCAGGCGTTCGTGGCGCAGCTGCACCGCGTGAGCAAGGTGCAGGGCGACGTGGTCGTGGTGGACCTGCGCGACGAGGACGTCATCCACGCGGGCAACCGCTTCATGGTCTACGCCCTCTTCCCGACGGCACGCGTGTCGGTACACCTGATCTGGGGTCGGGAGAAGCGCAACACGGTGCTCGCCGTGGGCCGGTCGATCATTGACCGCTCGTCCACCGCCGACATCGGCGAGGTGATGCTCCGCCACGGTGGCGGCGGCCACCCGGCGGCCGGCACCTGCCAGGTGCCGCACGAGCGCACCGACGAGGTACTCGCCGACGTCATCCGCTCCCTCGGCTCGTCGCCGGTCGCCGTCGGCTGATCGCGGCGGGGCCGAAAGCCTGATGGATGCCGAAGCCGCGCGGCTCCGCACGGCTTCGCGTCCAGCGTCACTGCGCCCCCCATAGCCACGGCTGGTCCGGCCTTCCCCGTCCGCATCGTCGTGACGATCTCTTGTCTCACCAAGCGACGGCGTGTTCTTTTCTCCCCGTCGGATCAGCGAGCCCTGACGCGGGAGATGGTCCGGTCGCCGGGCACGTTCATCATCGGCGCTTTGCGATCGCAATCGACGCCGAGCCGACGAGGCCCATCAATGCACTTCAATCGCTGTGGCCATCAGGCAGGCCCTTCGGGGCCCCCTCGATGCACGCGAAGGTGTCGAGACGCATCTCGCACCCAACCCCGCGCCGTCGCGCAACGATCGCTACAGAAGATTTGCAGGTTCTTCCTAGAAGCCGAAGAGGGGACTCGAACCCCTGACCTGCCGCTTACAAGGCGGCTGCTCTACCAACTGAGCTACTTCGGCCGAGCGGCATCTGTGCCGTTCCGCAACGGTACCAACCCCCCGGGGGGGGCCGCGAAAGCGCCGGCCCAGAGAGGGACGACGCTTTGGTCACGTCTCGAGCGGTGTCGCGACAACGCGTTTCATGTCGCAGGGGTCTGCCCACGTCCACCACACCAACGCCACCGTTTCGCTGCTTCCCGATAGTGGGACGTTCGGCATAGGCTGCGCAGGATTCTGTTCCGGTGGGCGCGTCTCCCCGCCCAGAATCGCCGATGAGAAGCAACGGTTCGTCCTGTTCCTGTAGCGCCGATTCTCGAGCTGCAACGCTTTTGCGCAGCGAGGCGGCCTGTCCGAACCGCGAACGTGACGATCTTCGT
>JANLSO010000139.1:0-10284 GCA_031362405.1 Thermoleophilia bacterium
GCTGCGCTGTGCGAAGGCAACGGGCATCTCAATCGAAGTCCGAGTGGTCGATGCGCCGGAGTGGGCCAGCGGTCGAAACGGGGTGTTCAACGACCCCCCGACGCCTCAGAACGTACCGGCGTTCGCTGACTTCATGCGTGACCTCGCGACCACGTACGGCGGGATGATCGATGCCTATTCGCCGTGGAATGAGCCGAACATCCCGCCGTAGGTGGTCGCGAGGTCGCGCATGAAGTCAGCGAATGCCGGAACGCTCTCGGGCGTTGGCGGGTCGTTTCCGACACCCGCACGACCGCTGGCCCAATCGGGTGCATCCGTGATGCGAATCTCGACCGACAGACCCGTCGCCTTGATGCACTTGAGCTTCTCGCCAAGCTCAGCCCATGCGGCCGCCCCGGGCTGTCCGGCGGTCCGGTATGAGTCGGGCTGAGGCTCAAGCCGGCCCCATCCGACTCCGAAGCTCCCCCACGGAACGCCTGCTGCCGCCGCCAACTCAGCCGAGCGGCACGCCTCGGCGAGCGTGCCCGCCGCCAGCGTGACGCCCGCATCGGGTACCCACGTCGCGCCCGTGGCCGACGCGACCGGGGTAAGGATGCTTATCGCCGCGGCGAGTGTGGCCCCGATGGTCACGCGCACAGTCGATCTCCTCCGCTGTGTTGATTCTGGGGAACGTCTTGCCGAACCCGCGTCGGTGGGCCGCGGGGACGCCAGATCGTCGTTCCCGTGTATCTAACACGCAGGCGGGAGGGTAGAGCGCTCGCCCGACGGTTAGCTGACCGTTGGCGTATGGGGAGGTCGCCGTTGCCGAGCACGGCTGCCTTCCCGCAGGCCCCTGAGCTGGAGGAGTCTGGTCGCACGTCTAGGCGCCACGGGTTGACCCATTTCATAGAGTTATACGGGCATGGGCATAATCGCGACGAGGACCGTGACCGTGAAGACCCTCCTCTGGATGATCTGCGCCGCCGCCGCGGCATCCACCCTTGCGCCGCCCGCCATCGGCCAGACGGCGGAACAGCGGGTCGCCGCCTGCATCGCGAACAACGGCGTGCGGTACGGAGAACCTTCATCGGCAACCGTCGCCCAGTACTTCAGCCTCGTCGCCGCATGCCAAGCGGCCGCCCAAAGTGGCTCAGGCGTCGAGGTGCTCGTCACCCCCGAACCGACGAGGCAAAGCCCCCCCAACGCCCCCAAGACTTCCGCGGGTACACCGAATGCTCCAGCCGCCGAAGAGAGCACGTCGCCCCGACGTCCAAGCGAAGACGGCTCGGCGAGCCCCGAATCGCCCACTCCTAAGACGGGTGACCGAGCAACCGTCAGCCCGGCAGGCGGTCGTACCGGCCGCGCGAACAACACCGATACCGCAGGCCTCGTGAAGAAGGCCCTCGCGGTACGTGAACCAACAGGGCGGTCACTGCTCAGCCCTGCCAGCGCGCTGACCCCCGCTGGGGCCGGCGGGCTTGCCGCGGCCGCCCTTGTGGGGGTCGGGGGCTACCTCCTGCGCCGTCGACGCCTGGACTGACCCATCAGATTCGCTGAAGGCCGGACCGCGTGGCGGCCGTGGTTTCCCGCCGCCGCTGGTGTAATCGCGCTAACTGCACCCCTCGCTGCTGCGTTGTGGCTCGCCGCGGACGGCGGCGGCTATTTCATCGCCGATTGGGGCCCGAGCAGTATCGCGCTCATCGCTCTGTGCGTCGCAGTGACGCTGGCCGTCGGCCTTGCCCGCGTATCCATCCTCGGAGTGATCGGCGTAAGCGCGTGGATGTTTTTTGGCACCCTTCAGGTCGTCTCCGGCGCGTGGGCCCCTGACAGTAGCCTCGCCGCGCGTGCGGGCGGGCTGACGCTGTTGTACGCCGCTGCCCTCGCCATCGTCGTCGTCGTCACCTCGCGGGTGGCAGTCAGCGCGGTATGGGCGCTTTGGTTGACACTGGGTACCGCGGCCGTGATGAGCGGATGGGGCGTGTTCGCACGCTTGGTGCCTGGGCTGGACCTTGGCGATAGTGCCGCCCGCCTATCGGTGCCCATCTCATACTGGAACGGGCAGGGAGCACTCTCAGCCTTCGCGATCGTTCTCGCGATCGGCATGGCGGGCGGGGTTGCACGTCGCCCGCTACATGCCGCGCCCGCTGCGGCCGTGGTGCCGCTGGCGGCACTTTGCCTTCTCTTTACGGTATCGCGTGGTTCAGTGGTCGCCGCCATCGTCGGGCTGATCGCTGTCGTCAGCCTCGCGCCGGATCGGCTGCGCATGGCAGCGATGTGCGTCGTGACGTTAGGGGCAACCGCGCCACTGGTGGTGGCGGTGAACGGCTCAGCGTTGGTTTCGACGGGGGCCGCACTGCCTGAGCACGGCGCTGCGGGCAAGGCTGCCCTGCTGGCCCTCGCGGGCAGCTGCCTGGCGGCGGGGGTCTTTGCCGTGATCGTGGCTGTTGCTACCTCGAGAATTCCGCATCGCCCACGCGTGGTGATCGGCCGGACAGCCGGTGCGTTCGTCGTCGTCGCGTCGGTAACGGTCATCGGTGCGGCAATGATCGCGGGCGCGGGCCCGGCGGCATCGCTCGACGACCGGTTCGCCGAGTTTCGCGAGTACGCGCCGGGCGCGCGCAACACCGCGACGTCTCTGTCTGACCGTCTTGCCTCGAGCGCCGGGTCAGGCCGCTGGCAGAACTGGACGGTCGCCGGCGGACAGTTTCGCGACGCTCCCTTCGTGGGTGAAGGCGCCGGAAGCTACGCCGTGGAATGGGACCAATCTCGCACGGTGCCCCTCGACGTCACCAACGCACACTCTCTCTACCTTGAGATCGCCGGCGAGAACGGGGTTATCGGGCTGATCCTCGTCATCACGCCGCTGATCTGCGTCGGCATTGCCGCCGTGCGGCTTCGCCGCGGTGGCGACGAGCTGGCCGCCGGTCTGGGTGCCGCCGCGGGCGCCGCGGCGCTCGCACTCTGGGTACATACCGCCGGCGACTGGGACTGGCAGCTCCCGGCTCTCATCCTGCCGGGGGTCGTGGTCTCGGGTGCGGCCATCGGCCGAGCCCATCGAACGAACCCGTCCAACGCTGTCGCCCGGGCTCTCGTCGCGGGGTTCATCGTCCTGGGCGTCGCGGCAACGGTCGTGACCGTTCCTGCCGGCTTGGCGTCGGACGCTGCCGCCCGCGACGCCCGCTCTGCGGCGCGCGCTGGTGACTTCACTGGCGCCGCGAACGCCAGCCTGCGAGCGATCAAGATCGAGCCGTCAGCCTCCGCATGGCAGCTTCGCGCCAACCTGCTGGCCGATCTCGGCGAGGCGAGTGATGCCGACGTGGCCTTTGTTGAAGCGATGCGCCGGGCACCCCGCGAATGGAGCATCCCGGCCGACTGGGCGGCTGTCCTCATCAGGCGTGGAGACCGGCGCAGCGCGAGAGTCCTGATCGCGCGCGCGTCTGAACTGAACCCCCTCGAGCCACGCATCGCTGCCCTTCGAGAAGCGCAGGCTGCCCGAAGAAGGTAGGCGCCAGGCTGGCGTCGGCGAGGACCGTCCATCCCACCTGACATTCGTATCGACACAATGCGTAAGGCAAGTGATTCACGCACGTGTTCGAACTACCCGGACGGGCGGGAACAATCCAACGCATGTTGTCCGAATGGCCATTGTCGGTATGTGTTTGCTTTGTGAGAATCCCAGAAAGCTCATACATGTTCCGGCGAATCTCGGCAGCGGAGAAGCTCGAGTGGCCCACGCAGGAACCGATGCCAACATCGGCCCGAAGGGTGCGATCCAAGTGAACTCGGCCGCTCCCGCTGTGCGGGTGAGACCGTCTCAGCGGCGCCGGCTGATGATCTGGGACATGCTCGTCGTGCTGGGGGTGATCGGTGCGATGGCCCTGGCGGGTAACATCGAGGAACGCCAGCAGATCGTGCGCACTGCGGTCGGAATGATCTTGGTCGGCCTTGGGCCGCTAATGGTCTACCTAAGCGGTGGATACCTGCGCACCCATCGTCCTCTCGGCAATCTGCCGATCGAGTTCGGTCGCCTACTTTCCTCGTCAGGCTTTTCCATCTGGTTGGCGGCGGTCGTCATCGAAGGTTCGGGCGGAAGCCCACGCATCGCAAGCCTTACCTCGGTGTGGTTCGCAATCACCGCAGGCTGGCTCGCCGGTCGCCTCCTGTCAGCACGCCGCATCCGCACACATCCTGAACGGGCGGTGGTTCTCGGCAGCGGTATCGTTGCGGATCGAATCATCGAGCTGAGTAAGCGATACCCCGAACACGGAATCCGGATCCTCGGGGTCATTGACGACGACCCCCGCGGCGCACCCGGCGGACCACCGGTTCTCGGTGGGGTGGGGGACATGCCGCGGCTTCTTTCCACGGGCGACTACGACCGCGTCATTGTCGCTTTCTCCGACTCGATCAAGGATGCGATGCTGGCCCAGACCCTACGTGTGTGCACGCCTCGCGGGGTGCGCGTCGATGTCGTGCCGCGTCTTTTCCAACTCGTTGGCCACGACGCCCACCTCGAGGCGCTGGGCGACATGAGCCTCGTTCAGGTCGGGGCGCCGACCGCCGGGATGGCTCGGATGGCCGCCAAGCGTCTCTTCGACGTCACCCTCGCGGGCGGGCTTCTGCTGATCGTGTCTCCCGTCATGTTGGCGGTGGCTATCGCGGTCAAGGCTGGCTCACCCGGCCCCGCCCTTTTCCGCCAGACCCGCGTGGGGCGAGGCGGCCGAACATTCGAGGTAGTCAAGTTCCGGTCGATGCATGTTGACGCTGACAGACAAGGTGCGGGCCGCCTCGCCGCCGAGGCTGACAGCGGCGGTCTTCTCGAGGGTGAGGTCGCCGATCTTGTGGCCTCGCTCAAGACCGACACTGACGATCGCGTCACCCGCGTGGGCCACTTCATCAGGACTACTAGCCTTGACGAGTTTCCGCAGCTCTGGAACGTCGTGCGGGGCGATATGAGCCTGGTAGGCCCTCGTCCGCTGCGCCCCTTCGAAGTGGCGGCTCTGAACCCATGGCAGGCTGCTCGACACGAAGTACGGCCGGGGGTCACCGGTCTGTGGCAGGTACTAGGCCGCAGCGACGTCGACTGGGAGCAGCGCATGCAGATGGACTACAGCTACGTGCGACACTGGTCGCTTCGACAGGACGTCCGGGTCTTGGCACGTACGGCGAAAGTCGTGTTCAGTCGCAAGGGCTCGTCTTAAAGTGATGGCGGTGGACTATTTTTTGGCGTAGCGCACTAATCGACCGAGACCGGGCGACGTGCGAGTAGCGATCGCCCACGAGTGGCTCGTCTCCTACGCCGGGTCAGAGCGCTGTGTCGAGCAACTTGCGGTCGCTTATCCGAATGCTCGGATTTTGACGACGGTTACGGCGCTCGAACGCCTGCCGGCGATTTTCGCCGGAGCAGAGGCCTCGTTCCTGCAGCGCATACCGGCTGCGGCAGAGCACTACCAGAAGCTACTTCCGCTGATGCCGGCGTCGTGGCGTTTCCGGCGGCCAGTCGTCGAGGTTGATGTCGTGATCTCGAGCAGTCACGCTTGCGCGAAGGCTGTCCGCATGGCCCCGGAGATTCCTCACGTCTGTTACTGCTACACGCCGATGCGCTATGCATGGGAGTTCGAACTCGAGCGTGGGCGCTTCCCGAAGCGGCTGCAGTGGCCGGCGGAGATTGCCATGGCCGGGTTTCGTCGATGGGACCGTGCGACCGCGCCGGGGGTGAACCGCTTCGTAGCGATATCCACAGATGTCGCGGCTCGGATAAAAAGAGCTTACGGCCGGAGCGCCGACATCGTGCATCCGCCGGTTAAGACCGAGTACTTCACCCCGGGCGGTGCGAGGGGTGACTACTTCCTGTTCGTGGGCCGCTTTGTCGCGTACAAGAGACCTGACTTGGTGGTCGAAGCTTTCAGTGACCTTCCGTTCCCCCTGAAAATGGTGGGGGCAGGCCCAATGGAAGCGCAACTGCGCGCCAGGGCCACGTCCAACGTTGAATTCCTCGGTCGAATACCCGACGAGCCGCTCCGCGCCCTCATGCGCTCGGCGCGGGCAATGATCTTCCCGGCGCACGAGGATTTTGGCATCGTCATGGCCGAGAGTTTGGCCTGCGGGACGCCCGTCGTTGCTCTCGCCGCGGGTGGGGCGCTCGACATCGTGGACCAGGGTGAGACTGGCTGGCTGGTCACACATCAGAATGCTCGACTCCTCCGCTCTGCGGTCCGTGAGGCGGCGCTGTCCTCACCTGACGCGCTAAAAGTTTCGGCTCGTGCGCAGCGATTTGGCGAAGCCCGATATCGGGCTGAGATGGACGCGGTTGTACGCGAGGTGTGCGAGGACCCGAGACGGGCGTGGTGACGATGGACGGGTCACCGACTGGCGATGACATCGCGGAACCTCTGCCAAAGACGCGCTCGAGGACCCCGACCCGCAGCACGCTCGGAGACGCGTGGCATCCGTCTCGTCGCCGAGAGCGTTTTGCGCGTCTGATTCGTGGAAATAGCTCTTCACGTCTGTGGCAAGGGCGTGAGGTGCCGCGCGTGGCTGTTCAGTTGGCCAGGTGTGGCCACTCGGCCGCTGCCGTAACGTGGTGGCGTGGATACGTTCGAGAGCAGATTAATGGCCGACAGCGGGTTAGGCGGCGCTCTCGGTTCGACACCTCGACCGCGCAAGGAGGGCGCGTCAGGTGACCGCCTCGCGTAGCCCGGATATCGAGTCGTCAGCTCCGCTCTGGCTGAGATTGTACCGGCGGTGGCCCACCGTGCTCGCCTGCGCGACCATCGGGTCGGTCGTTCTGTTCGGGATCGAGTCGGTTCGCCCCCCTGTGTTCCGTTCCACGGCACAGGTTCTTGTCCAGCCCACTGACCTAGGCTCGCAAATCGCTGGGCTCCCCGCGGGCGATTCCAATGACAGCCAGCTCTTGGCGACCGAGAAAGAGATCGCGTCTCTTCCCGAGGTGTACCGGAGAGCTCTCGAAGAGACGGCGACCTCGGGTCCCGATCCGAAGCTGGATGTTTCGACCGCGACCAACTCGGCGGGCCGGTCGAATGTTCTTCGGATCGGCATTGACGCGGACACGGCGCCCGTGGCCGAAACAATGGCTACAGCACTTGCTAGGGCCTACGTGACGTACCGGGAAGAGCTCCAAACAGCGGAGCTACGTGCGGCCCTGACGGACATCGAGAAGCGGCTTCAAGACCTTGAAGTGAGAGGCCTAACCGAGGGCACCGCGTACCAGGGTTTGGTTGCGCGAGCGGAGCAGCTCAACACTGCGATTACGGTCGGAAGTCGTCGGGCCCGGGTGATCGGCGACGGGACGGTGGCACTCCGAACCAGCCCAAACCCAGGCCGGATGGCCTTCTTGGGTGCCCTGGCGGGCCTTCTCTTTGGAGTGGGTGCGGGGTCCTTGCGGGATCACTTCGATCGTCGGGTACGCACTGAACAGGCGGTTCAAAGCCTTCTCGGCGCCGCGATCTTGGGTCAGGTTCCTGACCCGGCGCGCGTTGCGACCCGGACCCCGTTGGTGCTTCTCGACGATCCGAATGCTGCCGCAAGCGAGGCGTTTCGCCTTCTCAGAACTAACGTTGTCTTCGCGCTCGCGGCCCACCCGGGGAACACCTTTGTAGTTACGAGCGTACGGGCGTCGGAAGGGAAAAGTTTCGTTGCAGCGAATCTCGCGGTGGCTCTGGCTCAGGGGGGGAAGAGGGTCTTGCTTCTCGATCTGGACTTAAGGAGACCCACGGTGCACCGGTATTTCCAGCTCGGCCGTGGCCCTGGTGTCAGCGATATCGTGGCCGAAAGCGCATCGGTGGAAAGCGCGATCTGCGAAGTTGATATCGGTGGCACGATCGGCGGTTCTACTCAGGGTAGCCTGGGCGTCCTTCCCGCTGGAACCCCGGTTCCAAACCCCGGAGAGTTCGTCTCGAGCGAACGCCTGCGCGCCCTCGTGACTAGCCTGAAGACGCAAGCCGACGTTCTGTTGCTGGATGCCCCGCCTGCGCTTGTGGTGAGTGACCCTATTGCGCTGTCTGGCGTTGCGGATGCAAGCTTGCTCGTGGTACGGATCGACCAAGCCGAGACCCGAAGCCTGTTGGCACTTCGCGAAGTCATTGAAGGCGCAGGCCTCGCTGCCCTTGGCGCGGTGCTAACGGCCGTTCCCGGACGACAGGCCCTCTATGCGGGCGGATCCTATGGTGGGGAGTCCGATGAAGATGTTTCTCTGTTCGGTCCCAGTACCTACTCGACGCCCAGCGACGGTTGAAGAACAACCTGACAGTTCGCCGGGGGGGAGGACAGGGTTACCCCGTCGTCGTTGATGCGCGCTGGCTTGGCGTGGGCGGTCCCGGACGTGTAACGGAGCTACTTCTCAAGGGACTGTCGGCGCTTGGACCGGAAGCGGCGGACTGGATTATCCGAGGACCGCAGCGGGTTACTGAGCTCACTGGCCTCCCGCACGAGCTAGATCCGTCGGATCCCCGCAGGCGTCGCGAGCTATTACTAGTCCCGGACTTGTCGCGTCATGCGCCACTCTACATCTACCTCCACCAGAATCGACCACTCGCAGCCCGCCGCAACGTCACGCTAGTGCACGACACTCTTCAGTTGCTTGGGGTATCGCGCGTTACGCGACGAGCGATGCGGGCATACTTGCGGTCGATTGTTTTCACTTCAGCGAAGGTCGTTACGGTCTCCCGATGGGCCCAAGAACGGATTGCGGAGGATCTTGGGCTCGACGTAGAGCGCATAACGGTTCTCCAGAATCCCGTCGACCCTGCGGCGGCGGCGGCACTTCGAACTCTGAGACAGATGTCCGCAAGGCGCGAGGTCGCTTTGTACGTCGGTCGCTTCGCGCAACACAAGAACATAGAACGACTCTTGACGGCTTTTCGTTCTACACAATTTCGGATGCGTTTCTCTGGCCAGCTCGTCCTTGTCGGGGGGACCGAGGCGGAACTCCGGGCTATCTGCCCGCGCATTCCGGACGGCGTGCGCGTACTCGGTAGGGTCTCCGACACCGACTTGAAGTCGCTTTACGCGGGCTGCCGAGTTGTCATTCAGCCATCTTTAGCTGAGGGGTTCGGGCTGCCGGTGAGCGAGGCGCTCGCCGGTGGCATCGCGGTCGCTGCAAGCGCCGGTGGCGCGCTGCCCGAGGTAGCGCGTGGCTTTGCTCATCTGTTCGACCCCCTCGATGCCGATGCCATGGGCGTGGCCATTGATGATGCCATTACCGCTGGCCGCGAGCGGACAGCCAGCCAGGAAGCTGATCGCGCTCTTGCCTATTTATCAATGACATGGGGCCCTCGAGAGTACGCATCGTCGTGGTGCCAGCTAGTGCAAACGATTCTTGTATGACACGGGCCCGGTCCGGCGCCAGCGCAATGCGTCCGGAGAAAGTCTCAAGACAGCAACGTGCTGCGGCGTCCGTCGACTGGCGTACACGTCTTAGGCCTGCCCTACCGTTTCTTCCTATTGTGCTCGTACTCGGACCAGTCGCAGTTTCTATCTTTGCCTGGCTGGCGCCTACGCCTCCGTCCGGGATCGGTGGTTTCTTCCAGCGGTCGGCGATTTCCATCCCTGCCGCCTTGTTAGTAATCGGCTGGTTTGCCGTTCTCGCTGCGGCCGCCTGCGTAGGTTTCGACGCTGGACGTCGCGGGCGTCTTTTCTCCGGTCTTGCGGCAGTTAGCGAACGGGAGGTCCAACTTACAGCGACCGTGGTCGGGTCGAGCGGCGTGCTGTATGCGTACTGGACAGCCACCAACGGTCGCCTAGGCGTGATCAGGGCCCTGTGGGCAGACCAGCAGTTCAACCAGCTTCGGCAGGGCCTTGAGTACGGTGTGGGTCTAGGCACTCTCCGATATGCAACCGTCATTGCCGGGGGAATCGCCTTGGCCAATATCGTCTGCAAGATACGGTTCACTGCTCTCGATGGCTTCGCGCTCGCGTCGCTGATCGCAGCATCCTTCCTCGCCTCCCGCCTTTCGATCATTATGGCCGTTGCCGTTGCGTTTGCGGCAGTCGCGGGAAATCGGGAACGAGCCGTTGCGACGCGACGGCTCGTCGCAGCCGCTCTAGGTCTGGTCCTTCTTTTCGTTGGGCTTAACTTCTCACGAAATGCCGCGACTTATCGAGACGCTGGCGTGGGTAATCCGATAGCGGCAGCAGCTATCAACGCTCAGGCTTATGTTGGCGTGCCGATGCAAGTGACGACGGCGGTCACGGCGGAAGCCCTGTCAGGGCACATAGACGTAACGAGTGACTTTGGCGCGGGGATCGGTCTGCTCATACCGAGCTACGTGGCTAACAGCTTCGGCG
>JANLSO010000175.1:0-7490 GCA_031362405.1 Thermoleophilia bacterium
CATTGGCCAGCTCGCGCTGGAGTTCGGCTGCGACGACATGGGCTCGATCATGATCGAGGAGAACGTCGTCCGTGCCGCCCGCCCGGCCATCCGTCTAGACACCGAACGCAAGATAAAAGCCAACGAAGCCACCGGCCGCCGCGCCGTGCAACGAGACACCGCCTACCGCGTCGTGCGCCGCTTCTGACAAATCTGGTTCCACACAAGTGACATGACATCGCCGGATCGCTCGTCAGAAGCGGTTTCCTCCATTGGTGAGGCCGCTCGGACCTCGTAAAAGACGGAAATAGCGTAGATCTCGTGTCATGTCACTTGAGTGGCACCGTTCGTTTCACCGGGTCCGTACCCGTGCGTAGGCCACGCACGCGGCACCGATCCCGGCCGCCGCGGCGACGAGGAATGCAGCGGGCGGGCCGCTCAGGGAGATCAGGGGCCCGGCGATCGCGGCGCCCACTGCGAAGCCGGCAAGGGTTCCCGCTACCGCCCATCCGAACGCCTCGGTCAGGGCGTTGTCGGGCACGGTGTCGTGAACGATCTCGTAAAGGGTTCCGAAACTCGGTGCGACGGCGAGCCCCTGGAAGAAGACGGCCACCGCGAGTGCGAGTGGCACGGTCGCAACCACGGTGAGAGGCAGGCACAGCAGGCCTCCGAGCAGCAGCAGAACCGGCAGCCGCCGTTCTGCGGTGGAGATCGGTCGCTTGGCGAGGGCCACGCCACCGACGATGCTACCGGCGGCCCAACACGCCAAGAGGATCCCCGAGGCATCGCGGTTGCCGGCCTCGTCCATGGCCGCCGTGACCCCCAGCTCGATGCCTCCGAAGACCGCGCCGGCGATCAGGGCGACGACGACGAGGGTGACAAACCGAGGGACCTTCAGGGGCGAGCTGTGAGGGGCATCGCGGTCGGCGCGGGTCGGCCGGGCGATCGCGAGAAACGCGAGCGTGCCGGCCAGAAGCATCACGGCAGAGACGATTAGCGTCGTGGCGCTCGACAGGAAGACCACGCAGACGACCACCGCGACGGGCCCGACCACGAACGCGGTTTCCAGCGCCGCCGATTCGAGTGAGTAGACGGCTGACAGTCGATCCTTGGGGATCGTCCGCGCGATCTCCGAACGCAGCACACCGGAGATCGGCGGGATCAGCAGCCCCGCGAGAACCGACAGCGTGATCAGCAGGCCGAGGTTCCATGAGTCAGCGCCCATGGCGATCGCCACGAAGGCGATGCTCGACCCAACCGCCGACAGGGCGACGACCAACGACGGACTAAACCGGTCGGCGGCGCGCCCGAGCAGCGGCTGGCCCAGCCCACCACCGAGCACCTCGGCACCGGCGACCAGGCCGGTGATGCCATAACCGCGTCCGGTGTCGCGCATGAGCAGCACCATCACCAGGCCGATCATCGTGTGCGGCAGCCGAGCGAGAAGGCTGGCCGCGATGATGGCGGCGAGCCTTCTCGTCTCAGCGGGGTTCACCTCGGAGGCTCACCCTCGTACGGAAGCCCCTCGGCCGCCCACCCGATGATCCCGCCGGCGAGGTTCGTGACCTCGCCCCACGTGCCCTCGGCGTTCAGGTGGTCGGTCACCTTGGCGCTGCGCGCGCCGCTGCGGCACATAATCACCAGCGGCAGGCCCGTCGGCAACTCACCGGTGCGGGCCGTGAGCTCGCTCATGGGGATGAGCGGCACGCCCTCCACATGTGTCGAGTCGTACTCGACCTGCTCACGCACATCGACGATGGCGACCTCGCCGTTTGCCCACATGTCGTGAGCCTGGCGAGCGCTGTACTCCTTCATCTACGACCTCCCCGAGCCGGCAACCGGCCAAAGACGGTACTAGAAGTCCATCGGTTCGATCAGATCGAGCTGGAGGGCCTCGATGATTCGCTCGATGTCGGCCTCCATGTTCGAGCGCGAGAACGTCCGCAGTGAGACAAGGAGATCCTCGGTGCCCTCGTTGAGGACATCATCGAAGGTCTCGACCTCGCTCTGGTGAAATTCGCCGACGTGGCGCCATTCGCAGCTCGGGCAGCGACGCTCGATCCGCCACCGATCGCCCGAGCGTTCTTCCCAGGCGACGGGGTAGACGAGGTCACCCTCGCACAGCTCGCAGGTGTGAAGCCCCCGATGGCCCGGACGCCCCGGCTCGACGCGACGCGCAGGCGTGTGCCGCTGCTCGGTCGTCGGCGTGCTGTCGTCGTCGCCGTTGGTCGGCTCGGAGAAATAAACGATCTCGATGACTCTTCCGCCCGGTAGGGAGATCTTCTTGGTTCGGTAGCCCTTCATGGCCCTTTCCGATCTGGCCGGACACACCATCCCTGGTGGTCGCGCATGGCCCTCGTCCGCGTGTAGCACCCCTATCGGGCCGGCGTAGCACAGACTTGAGGAGCCGGTGCGGGCAGGCGAGAAAATGCCTAAGAGCAGGAACTTCCCTACGCGGGAAGGGCGGCCACCGCGTCGGCGACCCGATCGGCCTCGAAGGATGAGCGCACCAGGGGGCCCGCTTCGACATGTGCCAGACCCCGTCGACGTCCGAGGTCGGCAAGGGCGGGGTACTCGGCCGGGGCGTAGAAGCGGCTTACGGGCAGGTGCTCGGGTGACGGGCGCAGGTACTGGCCCGCGGTCACCAGCTCGCAGCCGACCGACGCGAGGTCGCCGAAGACCTCCGAAATCTCCTCGAGCGTCTCGCCCAAACCGACCATGATGCCGCTCTTGGTGCGAAGGCCCGCCGCGCGGGAGCGCGCCAAAAGCTCAAGGGTCCGTCCGTAGCGGGCTCCCGGGCGCACCCGCGAATAGAGCCGGGGCACCGTCTCAGTGTTGTGGTTCAGTACATCGGGTCGCGCATCGAGGATCACATCGAGCGCGTCCCATGTGCCGCGCAGATCGGGGATCAGCACTTCGACCTTGATGTCGGGGACCCGATCTCGCAGAGCGTGAATGGTCGCGGCGAAGTGCGCGGCACCCCCGTCGGGCATGTCGTCGCGGGCGACGGCGGTGACCACAACGAAGCGCAGGCCCATCTGGGCTGCCGCCTCGGCGACCCGCCCGGGCTCGTCGGGGTCGGGCGGCGCGACCGGGCGGGCCGTGGCGACGTTGCAAAAGCGGCATCCGCGGGTGCAGTTGCTCCCGGCGATCATGAACGTGGCGGTTCCCCGTGACCAGCACTTGCCGATGTTGGGGCAGGCGGCCTCTTCGCACACGGTGACGAGGTCTTTGGAGCGCATCAACGCCCGTGTCTCGACAAAACCACCCGAAAGCGGGTTCTTCGCGATCACCCAGCGAGGAAGACGGCGGGTCTGCAGAAGTTGCTCGAGCTCGTCGGGTGTGACCCCGACGGTGTCGAGATCGTCCGTTGCCGCCGTGCCGACGCGGGCAGCCCCGATCATGAGGTCGGGCAGGCGGCCTTCGGCGTGCGCCGCCGCGGCGAGCTCGAGGAGGTCGGCCGTGGGGGTTGTGTCGACGGCGAAGGCGCGAGTGCAAGCCACGCTTCGAGGGTAGCGGATGACGGGTCGCGGTCGGTACGCTCGGCGGGGTGGTCCTCTCCGACCGAAGCATCCGCGAGCAGATCGAATCGGGTCGTCTCGTGATCGACCCGTTCGAGCCGACGCTCGTGCAGCCGTCGTCGATCGACGTGCGCGTTTCCGCCAGTTTTCGGGTGTTCCACAACAACCGTCAACCGTTCATCGACGTGCGCCACCCGGCCCCGGATCTCACCGAGCTTGTGGAGATGACCGGCGACGAGCCGTTCATCCTTCACCCAGGTGAGTTCGTCCTCGGATCGACGCTTGAGCGCGTCGCCATTCCCGACGATCTCGTGGCACGGCTCGAAGGCAAGTCGAGTCTCGGTCGACTGGGCCTACTCATTCACAGCACCGCCGGGTACGTCGACCCCGGCTTCGCCGGCACGATCACGCTGGAGCTCTCGAACGTGGCACGATTGCCGATCACGATCTATCCCGGCATGCCGATCGGCCAGCTCTCGTTTCTCACACTTACGACGCCGGTCGAGCAGACCTACCGCGGCAAGTACCTCGACCAGTCAGGGCCGACCGCAAGCGCGTACCACCGCAACTTCGAGCCGGGCGGCTCGGCGACCTAACGGTGGTTGTGGCGCCGCCGCTTCCTGTCGCGGCTGCGCTGTTTCGGGCGTAGCCAGGAGTCGGCCGATGCGCCACCTGCGAGTGCGGCGGCCAGAGCGATCAGCGCAACGCTGAGGCCGGACGACATGCCATCGGGAAAGGCGTCGGGTCGGTCTGGCCCGCCGACAAGATCGACCGCCACCGTGAGGACGATGAAGCCGGCGTAAACCGCGTACCCGAACGCCCAGGCACCCGCTCCATGGAGCATTCGCCGCGCCGTCGCACGCACTCCGGCCAGAAATCCTCCGATGAAGAAACCGACCGTCACGATCGCCACGCGAAGGGGCAGGTCGCGTGGCGTGGCGACCATCAGTGCCACGCCGCAGGCAAGACCCCCCCACGCCGCGGCGATCGGATCGTTGCGCGCGGACACCCGTCGGGAGCTGGCGGTCACGGTGCCCATGCTACCCTGAGCGGGCCGGCCGGCCGCGCGCACACCTGCCGCGGTGCCCTCACAGCAAGAGGATCCACGTGGACTTCTCACCCATTCAGATCGGCATCGTCCTTCTGATCGTTCTGCTGGTCTTCGGTGCCAAGCGGCTCCCTGAGATTGGTCGCAGCCTGGGCTCGAGCGCACGCGAGTTCAAGCACGGCATCACCGGTGGCGACGACGAGCCCAAGCCGCCGTCGACCCCGAGCGGCACCGCCGCACGCCACGACGAGAACACCTGAGGTTCCCGCCGCCCGGTTTCGGGCGGCATGGGTCGTCCCGGTCGCATCGCCGCCACTGGCCGATGCGACCGTCGTCGTACAGGGGGGTCGTATCGCCGATCTCGGCCCGACGGCACAGATCGCCGAGCGATGGCCACTCGCACCCGAGGCCGATCTCGGTGACACCATCCTGGCGCCGGGTTTCGTCGATGCCCACTGCCATCTCGAGTGGAGCCTCTTCGACGGCTTGGTGAACGGCGCGGGTTTCGGAACGTGGTTGGGGGCGTTCATGCGGCTGCGGCCGCGCATGGAGGGCCTTCATGGCATTGCCGCGCGCTTCGGGGCGCTGGTGGCCGCCGAGGCGGGTACGACGACGGTTGCCGACAGCGGCCCGACCGGCGAGGGTGTGGCGGCGCTGAGCGCGACGGGTCTCGCCGGCAAGGTCCACCTGGAGGCCTTCGGGCGGTATGTCGGCTCCCGCGCGACGCAGTACGCCACCGAGATCCGCGGGCGCGTGGAGGGTCTCGACGCGGATGCCTCGTCGATCGTGGATGTCGGCCTCTCGCCGCATGCCCCGTACACCGTCGGCCCGGAGCTCTGGGCGGCTCTCGCGGCCGATTCCGGTCTCGCGCGGCGTCCATGGGCGACACATCTCGCCGAATCTGCGGATGAGCACCGGCTGTTGAGCGATGGCGCCGGCCCACTGGCCGAGCTTTTCGCGGCTGCGGGTCTGACGCCTGGTCGGTGGGCCGGGCCCGACGACGACCGACCAATCGCCCGGGTTGCGGCGGCGGGCGGTCTGCGCCCCGGCCTTGTCGCCGCGCACTGCGTGAAGCTTGGCGTCGGAGACGCCGTGCGGTTGGCGACCGCGAGCGTCGCGGTGGCCCACTGCCCGATCTCGAATGAGCGCCTCAATTGCGGACGCATGCCCCTCGAGCTCCTTCGCCGCGCCGGGGTCACCGTCGCATTGGGCACCGATAGCCCGGCGAGCGCCGGGTCGTACGACCTGCGCGCCGAGGCCCGCGCGTGCCGTGAAGCTCACGCCGCCGCTGGCGTCTTGCTGACGGCGCGTGAGGCGGTCCGGATGATCACTCTCGACGGTGCCCGTGCGCTCGGCCTCGACCACGAGACGGGCAGCCTGACCCTCGGCCGTCGCGCCGATATGGTCGCCCTCACACCGAATCCGAACATCGTCCGTGACGATCTGTTCGCGATGCTGCTCGACGCCGGCTCACGGGTCACGCATTCGTGGGTCGCTGGTGCCCCGATCGTCTGCAGCGGACGCGCCACCACCATCGACCGCGCTCGCGTGTTCGCGCAGGCCGCCGGGGCCCGCGCGAACCTGTGTTAACTTCCCCGCCGTGCTGCTCGACCAGAAGCGAACCAAGCGCATCGTGCAGATCGTTTCGGTGTTCGCCGCGATTGCCTTCGCCGGCGGCGGCGTGCTCGCGATCGTGTTTATCTTTTTCGGCGGTGGCGGGTCGCCGTCGAGCGGCGCCGGCCAGCTCGTCAAAGATGCCAAGGTCCTGGTCGACAAGAACCCGCGCGACGCCGACGCGTGGGCTCAACTGGCGGGGGCGTACGACACCGACCAGCAGCCCGGCCTGGCCGTCGAGGCCGCCAACCGAGCCGTCAAACTCGAGCCCAACGACTTCTCTCGCGTGCAGCAACTCGTGGGTCTGCAGCAACGTGCGGGTCTCACGGGGGAACCCGTCGCTGCCCTTCAGGCGTACACCAAGCGCAAGCCCAAAGACCCCGACGGGTTCTTGCTACTCGGCCGCTTTTCGAGCGACGCCGGCAAGACCGTCCTTGCGCGTTTCGCCTACGAGACTTTCCTGCGACTCGACCCCCAGAACCGAAATGCGCCGGTGGTCAAGGAACAGCTGAAGCAGCTTCAATCTGGCACCACGGTCGCGCCCACGCCATAGAGCCATGACCCAGACCGCCCCGGCGGGGGGTCTGGTAGCCTCCAACCGCGGGCCGTTAGCTTAGTTGGTAGAGCAGGGGACTCTTAATCCCAAGGTCGTAGGTTCGAATCCTACACGGCCCATTCATCACATCCCTTTCTGTAAGGGCGATCACAGCTTCTCCCTTCGTTCTGGATGGCCACCCGATGTTGCCGGGTGGGAACAAAAGTGGGAACATCACGTTCCCATGGCGGCCCCTTTCGAGCGCACCTCGACCCCCGGCGTGTACAAACGCGGGAGCCGCTACGTGGTCACATACAGCGACCCGTCGGGCCGCCGCCGCAAACGCTCTGCCGCCACGCTCGGCGAGGCCCGCCTGCTGAAAAGCTCGCTCGCCGCCGACATGGCGCGAGGCGAATTTCGGGAGTCGTCGAAGGTCCGTCTCGACGAGTACGCCCACGAGTGGGTGCAGACCTACGAGGGCCGCACGAGCCGCGGCATCCGCCCCGAGACGATCGCCGAGTACGGGCGCGACCTCGAGTTGCACGTCCTGCCCGAGATCGGCCGTCGACGCCTGTCGGAGATCGAGCAGCGTGACCTCAAGAGCTTGGCCCGTCATCTCGGCGGCAAAGGCCTCGCGCCGTCGACCGTGCGGATCGTGATGGCTCCACTGCGCGCCCTTTTCGCGACGGCGGTGGAGGAGGGGCTTCTTCGTACAAATCCGGCAACGGGGCTGCGCATTGGCGCGGGTACCCGCCGGGCCGATGCGGCCGCGAAGCGCCGCGCGCTCGACGTG
>JANLSO010000135.1:0-4470 GCA_031362405.1 Thermoleophilia bacterium
GCGGTAACGCGTGTAGCTGACCAGTACTAATCCGCCGAGGGCTTGACTAATACAGAGCACACCATGCCGCTATGCAGTCTTGAGGGTGCGAAACCTCGAGATTTTCCGGTGGTCTTAGCGAGAGGGACACACCTCTTCCCATTCCGAACAGAGTCGTTAAGCCTCTCAGCGCCGATGGTACTCCGGGGGAAGCCCCGCGGGAGAGTAGGTCGCCGCCGGGATTAATGTGACAAAGAGCCGACCTCTTGGGTCGGCTCTTTGCGTTGGTGTCCGAGTTGAGCGGCCACGTTTGCCGTGTCGGAGCGGGTCAGTGAGGAGAGTCGACCCGCGAGCAGTCTGGACCGGTCCGTAGAATCCTCCGTATGACGACGTCTTTCGCAGAGCCGGATACCAAGGGTCGCCCCGCGGCAGCGGATTGCCTCGTGGTCGGCGCGGGTCTCGCCGGGCTCGCGGCGGCGCACGCGCTGGCGGTGCGGGGCCGGTCGGTCGTCGTGATCGAGGCGGAGGATGGGCCCGGCGGGCGCGCACGCTCGACGTGGCACGACGGGAGACCGGTCGATCGCGGCTTTCAGGCGCTTTTCTCTCGATACCCGGAGACCCGCCGGTTTCTGCGCGACATTGGGCTGCCCTCGGGTGATTTGCGCCCGTTCGCGGGTGGGGCGGCGTTCTACGACGGGAGCGGCTGGAGCAGCTTGTCGGCGGCACCCGCTTCGTTGGCCCGGTTTTCGGGGATGACTGCCGCGGACCGGCTGCGGTTTGTGCGGCTCGCCGCGGAGGTCGCGGTGCGCCCGGCGGGGGTGCTGCTCGCGCGCGGCGACGAGGCGACGTCGACGGAAGCTTTTCTGCGTATGCGCGGGTTTTCAGAACGCGCGATCGAGGGGTTGTTCCGACCTCTGTTCGGGGTGATCTTTCTCGATCGCGCCCTCTCGGCGGACCCGGGCTATTTCTTGTTTCTGATGTCGATGCTGGTGCGCGGGCCGTCGGTCCTTCCGAGCGACGGTCTCGGGATGATGGCCGACTGGGCGGCGGCGGCGATCCGTCAGCGCGGTGGCCTGCTCGAGTTCGGCGTCCGTGCACAAGCACTGACCACGGACACGAACGGACGGATCGCGAGCGTGCGAACGGATGACGGTCGCGACTTCGCCGCCCGACAGTTCGTGGTCGCTGTGGAGGCGCCCGCTGCCGCGCGCCTGCTACGCGATGTCGACCCTGCGCTCGTCGCGCGGCTCCCGACGCAGGCGGCATCGGTGACAACGGCCCGCTTTGCGCTTGCGCGATCGCTCTACTCCGGGCGGACGATTCTCGTCAACGCCGCGCAGGACCCATCGCCCGGACCGCGCATCGACCTGCTTTGCCAGACGACCAACGTGACCCGGCCTGGTGCGGTGGGTGGGCCGCACATCCTGCTCGCGACGAGCGTGACGACGCCGCAGGCGGGCCCGGCCGCCGGTGTGGAGGAAGCCGTCGAGAACACGGTTCGGCGCTGGTCACCCGGCTTCCCGTTTGCGCGCTTCGCCCAGTCTCTCGGCGTGGTGACGCATCCGTTCGCCCAGTACCGGCCGAGTGCTGGCGTGCGCCGCAGACTGCCCGGTGCGCGCACCGCCGTCGAGAACCTGGTGCTCGCCGGCGATCTCACCCACCATCCGTCGATCGAGGGTGCGATCACGAGTGGACGCGAAGCGGCGCGCGTCGTCGACGCACTGCTGGCGTGAAACGCGTCGGGGGACGGCAGGTCTGGTCGCTCGCCGACGTCACGGGTGCGGTGTCGCGACGGTTCGATGACATCCCGTCGGTGTGGCTGGAGGCGGAAGTCCATGACTTGCGCCGGAGGGGTAGCCAGGTGTATTTCACGCTTCGCGATGGACATACCCTCAGCGCGTCGATGAACGCCAGCGTCTTCGAGCGGTTGGCGGCGCCGCCGGGGGACGGAGGCCTCGTTCATGCCTACGGAAGAATCGAGTTCTGGGCCGAGCGCAGCCAGGTCAGCATGCGCGTCGACCGGCTCGAGCTGGCCGGCGCCGGATTGTTGCTGGCCGAGATCGAGCGACTGCGCGAGCTGCTCGCCGCAGAGGGGCTGCTCGCGGATGCCCGCAAGACCGCCCTGCCGCTGTTGCCCCGCCGCATCGGGCTGGTGACGAGCGCACGGGGTGCGGCCCGCGCCGATGTACTCGAGAACCTCTGGTCGCGCTTTCCGATCGCAGACGTCCTGCTTGTGGACGTACCGGTCCAGGGCGATCCCGCGCCTGATGCGATTGCCCGCGCGCTGCATCTGCTTGACGCGCGCACGGATATCGACGTCATCATCGTCGCGCGCGGGGGTGGTTCCCTCGAGGACCTCATGGCGTTCAACAGCGAGCGCGTCTGTCGCGCCGTTGCGACCTGTGCGACGCCGGTCGTGTCAGCGGTTGGCCACGAGAAGGACGTCACGCTCTGCGACCTGGTGGCCGACCGGCGGGTCTCAACACCCACGGGGGCGGCCGAGGTGGTCGTACCTGATCTGCGTGCGCTCATCGATCGCCTCGGCGCCCAGGGGCGTGCCCTTGGCGGGTCGCTGACCACACGCCATCGGACGGGAGTGCAGCGTCTCGACGTGCTGGCGTCGGGCCTGACCTCGGGCCTTCGCCGCCGGGCATCGCGGGCGGCCGAGCGTGTTGACGTCACCGCCGCCCGCCTGGCTCCGAGCGTGCGCCACCGGGTCGAGGCGGGCCGGTCTGACGCAGAAGGGCTGGCAGCGCGCGCGGAGCGGGCCCTGTGTGTGTGCCGTGACCGCGCGCAGGGCCGGCTCGCCCATAGTGGCGCGCTGCTCGAAACGCTGTCTCCGGCCCGCACGGTGGCCCGTGGCTATGCCATCGTGCGCGACGGCGCGAGCGGGGCCGTCGTGGAGACCGCCGCCCAGATGCGAGCGGCCGGTAACGTGCGCCTGTCGACGCGCGATGGCGTCGCCAGCGCCGACATCCGGGACGAAGCCGCCACGTGACCGAGACACATCCGCCGGGCGATGAGCAGCCGACCTTCGAGGATGCCCTGGCCAGCCTTGACGCCGTCGTCGCTCGCCTTGAAGGGGGAGAGGTCGGCCTCGAGGAGGCCGTCGGCCTGTTCGAGGAGGGCCAACGGCACCTGAAGGCGTGCCGCGAGCGCCTCGCGGTGGTTCAGCGCAGGATTGAGGAGATCACGGTCGAGGGAGGGCCGGTCGAGCCGCCGTTTTGAAAGCGGTCTTCTCGGCGCCCCGCGCCTCCCACCGGCGCAGCCGCGCGATATCGCTTTCGATCTGAGCAATGGGAATCTGGAACCCGGGGCTCGATACGTTCGCCAAGGCCAGCAGCCGATCCTCATCGGCGCGCAGCGTCATCCACTTGGCGAGGATGTCATCGCCGCGCGGCAGTGAGCGCGAACCATCCGTCGGGAACTCGACGCAATACTCGCGCACCGGCGAGAGCGAGCGCGGCAGGAGCGCGACGATGGGCTGGTGGGGGTAGACCAGATACCGGTAGCGCGGAAGGCGTCGTTCGTCGTGACCGGCGCGGCGACCGGTCATGCAGATGAACCCGAGCGCCTGGAACATGTCCCACTCATCCGGGTTGACGACCGAGCGCAAAAGCTCGAGCGAACGCCGATCGGCCTCCGTGCGACTCACCGGGGCCTCACGCACCCAGCTCGGTCGCGGGCTACGCCGCGGCCGCCGCAGACGCAGCACGGTGCCGGTTCGTATCCCGACGCCCAGCAGAGCGAGCGTTACGACCAGCACCAGGACGCCGATGCCGGCCACGAACGGTTAGTGAATACGCGGGGTGGCCCCGCCTGCTGCCCGCGGCCAGAACAGGACACGTTCGGCGTCACACGGGACGTTGTCGAAGTCGGCGACCATGATCGCCTCGCGGCGGCCTGAGGTGGGGTCGGGCACGGGGACCGCGGCCCACATTCCCTCGTCAAGCTGACGTCGGAAAGCCGCGACGAGGGCATCACGCTCACGGTCGACCGCGGGGTCGCCCTCGACGATCAGCGTCTCGCCGTAGCCCGGCATCATTGCGAAGAAGTCTCACGGAACCCCCGAAAAGCCGCATCTCGAGCGCGAAAAAACGGATTAGCTTCAGCACCCGCAGGTGTTATAGCCCCGTCCGGGGCCGGCCGCAACGTGGGCCGGGTCGCCTACTCGGTCGACTGCGGCACCGCGGTCTCGGCCGCGTGGAAGCCGATCTTCGCATGCGTCCCGTCGCAAAACGGTTTCGTCGTCGATGCGCCGCAACGGCACAGAGCGATGGTGTTCTTGGTCAGCTCGCGGGCGGTGCCATTGGCATCGAGGAGTTCCACCGGTCCCGAGACGAGGTACGGGCCGTTGGTGGTGGCGGTGATCGTCACATCCGGCATCTGGGGGCTCCGGGTCTCGATGGGCACGGGACCTCTACCATCCTCCGCGTGGCACCTGATCTGCAAACCGTTCGTCGGCACCTTCCACTGCTGGCGACCGAGGCG
>JANLSO010000091.1:0-11430 GCA_031362405.1 Thermoleophilia bacterium
GACGTAGCCCGTGAGACGGCTCACCAGGCGGCTCGACCGCGTGATCTCCGGCGTCTCGATGCCACACCACAGGCCGCCGAGGTCGTCGGCCCGGGTGCGCAGGATCATCGCCAGCTCTTCGACGCTGGCATTGCCGGCCCGCTCGCCGATGCCGTTGATGCATCCCTCGACCTGCCGCGCGCCGACCTGCATCGCGGCCAGCGAGTTGGCGACGGCCAGACCCAGGTCGTTGTGGCAGTGCACCGAGAGCACGACGTCGCACAGCGTGGGGCAGCGCTCGTAGAGCTCGACCAGGAAGCGCTGGAACTCGGTGGGCATCGTGTAGCCGACGGTGTCGGGGATATTGATGGTGGTCGCACCCTCGGCGATCGCCGCCCCGACAACCTCCGCGACGTAGGCGACGTCCGAGCGTGTGGCGTCTTCACACGAGAACTCGACGTCGTCGACGATCGACTTGGCGAGGCGAACGGCCTCGGTGGCCTTCGCGAGGACGGTCGCCCGGTCCATCCGCAGCTTGTGGGTCAGGTGGATGTCGCTGGTGGCGATGAAGGTGTGAATCCGCGGGCGGGCTGCGTCGATGACGGCCTCGCCGGCGATGGTGACGTCTTTCTCGTTCGCACGCGCCAGCGCAGCGATCGTCACCCCTTCGATCTCCCTGGCCACCGCCTGGACACCCTCGAAGTCGCCAGGGGACGTGATCGGGAAGCCCGCTTCGATGACGTCCACGCCGAGGCGGCGGAGCTGATGGGCGATCTCCAGCTTCTCCCGGATGTTCAGGTGAATACCCGGGGCCTGCTCACCGTCGCGGAGCGAGGTGTCGAAGAACTTCACCCGCTTGGCTTCGTCGTGCGTCTGACTCGCGGTCACGTCAGTACTCCCTCAGATTCGATGGCTTCGAGGCGTATGCCCGGATCGCGGGCGCGGGTGTCAAAAAGTTCCCCCTACCGGGGGAGCAGGCCGCGAAGCGCGAGAAGGCCGCGGAGGGCGAGGGAGCTTTGGGCGGCCGTCGACATCGGGCGCGAGATTATCACGATGCCAACCGATCAGCGATGCGTGGTCTTGCGCTCACTGCCACCCGGCTGAGACTCTTCCGCCGTTGATCGCGCGCTTTGGCGCCTTTCCCGGGGGAAAAATGAGGATCAGGGTCCTGGTCATGGCGCTCGCGCTCATGACGGTCGGTGTCGGCAGCGCGGTGGGCTTGGTTGACCCAAGCGCCGTCCGCAGCTCGAACGTGGTGATCGAGCAGGGAGTCGGCATCCAGCAGTCGAGCCGTGACCGCCTCACGCAGGCGGCGGCCGACCTCAACGGGAACGGCCGTCCGACGAAGTTCGTCGTGCTTGCCGACCGCCCCGGGGGAAGCGCAGCGGGCGCCAAGACCTACGCCCAGAGCCTGCGTCGCTCCGTCGGGAACCAGTGGACCGTCCTCGTCCTTTCGCAGAACCCCCGCAACCTCAGCATCGCGTCCGGGCTCTCGAGCGGTCAGGTCGATCAGATCTACCAGTCGCGGATCGGGCTGCTGAGGGACAACCCCGTCCAGGGAACGGTCTCGATCGCGAACGACATCGCCGACGCGCGTGGTTCGGGCGGCGGTGGCTCACCGTCCGGTGGCTCCAGCGGAAGCTCGGGCAGCGACTCGGGCGGCAACGGAGGCGGGGGGAAGATCCTGCTGTTCCTCCTCGGGATCCCGGTGATCGGGGCGGGCCTGGCCATCTTCTTCTCTCGTCGTGCGGCAAAGCGCCGTGCGGCCCGGGACATCACGGAAGAGCGTGAGGCGCTCGAGCCGATGGTCGATGCCCTCGCGGCCCAGGTGACCGACCTCGATATGGACGTCGCCACCGGCGGAGAGAAGGGCATTGCCGCAAAGCCCGACGCCGATGACGCCACGCTTGCCTACGGCGACGCCCGCGAAGCCATGGACAAGGCCCACACCCCGGCTGAGATCGCGGCGGTCCGCGCCACACTGGAACGCGGCTTGCGCTCGGCCCGCCGCTGTCGCGCCCGCCTGGAGGGGCGCCCCGTTGAGGACGCCGACACGGAGTCGGCGCTCGCGGGCCTGTGCACCTTCGACCCCAAGCACGGCAAGGCGGTTCAGAACGTCCGGATGCAGACACCGTCCGGCGACATGGCCGACGTCGAGGTCTGCGCGAACTGCGCCGCCGGCATCGAGCGGGGCGAGACCCCGAACGTGCGCACCGTCAACCGCGGCGGCCAGCAGGTCCCCTACTGGCAGGGAAGCGGCGTCGGTTCGATGGTGGGCTCGATGATCGGCGCGACGATCCTGTCGCAGCTGCTGTTCCCCTCACATGGCTACGGCTACGACCAGGGGTCCCAGGGAGGCGACAGCGGCGATAGTTGGGGCGGCGGCGACAGCGGCGGAGGTGGAGGCGACTTCGGCGGCGGCGGAGACTTCGGCGGCGGCGGAGACTTCGGTGGAGGAGGCGGGGACTTCTAACCCCGCCCCGACCGGCAGTCACGACTCGCCCGAAACCGGAAGCCGCGGTCGTAACCGACGTTACGCCTGGTGTCTGGCACCAGACGTAACATCGACGCCCGCCCCGGCGAGTCGGTTCATGGCACGTTCGAGGCCTGGAAGTCGTCGTGGTAGACGACCGACGTGCCCGTGATGTCGGGGTCGCGGTAGAGCCCGAGCTTGGTGTAGTTCGTGTAGCCGGGGTAGAGAGTCCGGATGAGGGTCTTCTGGCCGGCGGGCTGGCCGTCGACGAACAGCTCGACAAAGCCAAGGTCGTCGGAGCCTGACCACTTCACATGCAGGGCGATCCGGTACCAAAGGCCCGGCACGATCCGCGTCGACCAGATCGTCACGGCCGGGCCCGCGCTCGAGCCGTTGCCGTTCTTCGGCCATACCTGAAGGCGGTAGTCACCGCCTTCGGCGTAGAAGGCCACCGGTGGCTGGCCGTCGTGCTGGGAATGGAACTGCGTCACGACCTGGAAGTCGCTCGAGCGCTGACCGAAGACGAAGCCCTGATCGAACATCGTCGCCCACGTGTACCAGCGCTCCTGGCCCTCGGTGTCGTTGGTATCTATCGACACCTCGGTGCGTTCGCCGCAGCACGACACCGGGACGTCGCCGTCTTGAAGCTCGAACCGGGCCACGCGGCCGGTGCCACCCGGTGGTGATGGCACTGAGCTGATCCGATCGACGGCGGTCGCCTGGAAGCTGCTGATCCCGCCGAAGTTCGCGACCGGGCCGAAGCGACTGTTATAGGAGCCACTCTCGAAGTCGACCCGCGAGAAGACCGTCCCGGGAATCGTTCCCGCAGGAGGCGGGGGTGATGACGGCCCCGGAGCCGGCCGCGGCGTCGTCGGAGTGCGAGGCGGTGCTGGGGTCGTTGATGGACGAGGCACCGCAGGGGTGGTGGGCGGCGGCGCGATCACACCCGGAGCCGGTGAGACAGGAGCGGTACGCGCGGTGGGTGTTCCCGCTACCGGTTGTGAGGTCGGCGGGCTGATCGCCTGGGCGACGTCCGTTCCCCAGGTCATCGCCCGGCGGACATGCAAAACCCCGACGTCACCGCGGTCGGTGGTTGCTCCAAGGCCGACGCTCGCCCGGGTTGCCGTTGCCGCAGTGAGGTCGAGCCGCGGTGAGCGGACGACCACGCGGCCGTTGACGCGCAGGGCGCCTCCCCCGCGGGCACGATTCCAGTGGGTCACGAGCACCGCGCGCGTCCAGGAGCGCATCTTCACCCGCGTCGACGAAACAGCGACGCGGCCCCGTGACCCATTCGCACGGATCGACCAGGCCGCCCAGCGCAGGGAGCCATCGCGTGCTCGCAGCACGCCCGCCTCGATACGTTGACCCCCGTCCGAGCCAACCTGCACGACGGCCCGAGCACGGCCGCGCGCCAAGACCTGCCGAGCAAGACGTGTCTCGGCGGAGACGACGACGGACGAGCGTGGCGCAAACGATGCGACCACCGTCGCCGCAGCCGCCCCCGACGCCCGATCGCGCATACGGATGACGCCGTTCGTACGGGTCACCCCCGCCCCGTCGGCGGTCCAGCCGCCAAGCGACGCATCGTCGGTACGTAGGACTGTCGCGCCGCTCTGCGCGCCGATTGCAGGGCTGATGATCAGAGGAGCAGTAACCGAGCCGGCGGCGATGCCGAAGCAGGCCAGGGCACGTCGATGGGCCGAGGTGAGTCGCGGCAATGAGAAACCTCTCGCAGGGACAAGCCACCGGGCACTGTGGCGCCGGTGACCTTCGACTCACGCGGCGCCGGGACCCTAACCTGTCAGGGGCGGAGCGCAAAATCGGCCGGGGTGCGGTCGCCATCCATGAGACCGGACGCGGCACGCGATCGACGCCGTAGGCCAGCGTTGTTTTCCTTCAGTACCACTTTGGTGGCCATAACGGCTTAGAGTTTGCATTACTGCCGCCTTAAGTGCCTAGAGTTGTCCAATGTCGACGTTCCGATTTGAATCCACCCCTCGCTTCTTCCGGTCGACACGCGCCACCAGCCTCGCTGTCAGCCGCGCACGATCACGCGGAGAACTTCGGCGGATCGCGGGCAGCCTCTACACAAACGACGTCGAGACGGCGCTCGAGGTCCTCGTACCAACGCACCTTCGCGAGGTGATCGCCGTCGTGAGCGAGGGCGCGGTCGTTATGGGTCGCAGCGCGGCGCTCACCGCATACCCCGCCGAGGACGGCAGCATCTTCCTCACAGACTCTGTTACGCGCGACCTGTCGCTGCCCGGCGGGATTCATCTCCGCTCGATTCGCGGCATCGGGTCCGTGGACATCGACATTCCTCTGATTCCTGGCCGACTGTGGATGAGTTCAGACCCTCGCCAGTTGCTCGAGCACTTGGTGCCTCATCGGCGACGCGCAGGGCGGGTGTCTCGCACCTTCAGCCGTGAAGAACTCGAGGCCTGGCTCGATCGCAAGGCGAGCATCGACAAGGGCGAGGAATACCTCAACTGGCTACGGGACGAGGCTCGTCGAATCGCGCCCGTGCTCGGGTTCGAAGATCGGGTCGCGGCCGCCGAAGATCTGGTCGGTGCGTTCCTCGGAACCCGTTCAATCAAGGCGGCGTCACCCCACCTAAAGGCCCGCCAGCGCGGCCGCCCCTACGATCAGACGCGGCTTCAGCTCTTCGACGTTCTCCGGGATCGACTCATTGCCCAGGCTCCCCAAATCGTTCCTGAACCACCGGCGAGCAGGCGCGCCGTGCTCCCTTTCGTCGATGCGTACTTTTCGAACTACATCGAGGGAACCGAGTTCGACTTCCCCGAGGCAGCGCGCATCGTGTTCGACGGAGAGGAACCAGCGGGGCGCCCGGCCGACGCCCACGACATCCGTGGTACTTACGCCGTACTCGCAAGCACGATCGATATGCAGGAACGCCCAGGTTCACCCGAACACCTGCGGGCTCTGCTCGCCCGACGCCACACGACGATCATGGCCGGCCGTCCTGAGAAACGCCCGGGGGAGTTCAAGGACCGCCAGAACAGAGCGGGGGCGACCCTGTTCGTTGCGCCGTCGCTGGTCGCAGGGACCCTTGATCACGGGTTTATGCGCTACGCGGAACTCATCGACCCATTCGCGCGGGCGATCTTCATGATGTTTCTGATCGCCGAGGTTCATCCGTTCGACGACGGCAACGGCCGCATCGCCCGAGTAATGATGAACGCCGAACTCGTCGCGGCCCACCAGGCACCGGTGCTGATTCCGACCGTGATTCGCAATGACTACGTCAACGCACTGCGCGCCATGACCAACCACGGGAGCCCCGACGCGCTGATCGCGGTGCTGGATTTCGGACGTCGGTTCGCGTCCCAACTCGACTGCTCATCTGTCGAGACAGCGCGCAGCGACCTCGAGCGCACGAATGCTTTCGAGCCGCCCGACCAACCAGGAATCCGACTGTTGCTCCCGGACGACCCGCGGACTCAGGCGGCACGAGCCTCCATCCCGTAGCCGCCGGCAGACCGACAGCACGTTCGTACCTGCGTTTCTGGCGGTGACCCCTACGCTTCTTCCGGAAACGCGGAAGATCTGTATACGTACTTTCCGCAAACGCAGAAGAAATGTAGGGGCAGCCACGCCCCGGCCGCGTTTCAGGCCGTGAGGGCGTCCACCACGTAGTCGACGCAGGCGGTCAGGGCGGCGACGTCGTCGGGGTCGATCGCCGGGAACATGCCGATGCGCAGCTGGTTGCGGCCGAGCTTGCGGTACGCGTCGGTATCGACGATGCCGTTGGCGCGCAGGATCTTCGAGACCTCCGTCGCGTCGACCCCGTCGAGGTCAATCGTGCCAACGACGCTCGAGCGTTTGGCCGGGTCGCTCACGAAGGGTGTCGTGTACGACGTCCGTTCGGCCCAGCCGTAGAGGTTCGCCGCCGACCGGTCGCTGCGGGCGGCGCACCCTTCCAGACCGCCCTGGGCGAGCATCCATCGGATCTGGTCGTCGAGCAGGAAGATCGTTCCGAGCGCAGGCGTGTTGTAGGTCTGGTCTTTGACGCTGTTGTCGCGCGCGATCACCAAATCGAGCGACGCCGGCACCCAGCGCTTCGTCGCGGCGATCGTGTCGATGCGCTCCAGAGCCGCGGGTGAGCATGCTGCCAGCCATAGGCCACCGTCGGCGGCGAAGCATTTTTGAGGTGAGAAGTAGTAGACGTCGACCTCTGACGGCTGCCAACGCAGGCCGCCCGCGCCGGACGTGGCGTCGACGATCACGAGGCCATCGGCGGCCGGGCGCGTCAGATGCATCGCGACGCCGGTCGATGTCTCGTTATGCGTCAGGGCGTAGGTATCGACGCTCGCGTCGGGGCTGAGCTCCGGGTGGCTGCCGGGCTCGGATCTGATCACGATCGGGTCCTCCAGGTGCGGCGCGGCGGCCACCCCCTGTGCGAACTTCGAGGAAAACTCCCCGAACGCAACGTGCTGGCTGCGCTCCTCGATCAGGCAGAAGGCGGCGATGTCCCAAAAGACGGTCGCGCCGCCGTTGCCGAGGAGGATCTCCCAGCCGTCGGGCAGGCCAAACAGCTCCGACAGCCCGGCGCGGGCGCTCGCGACAACCGACTTCACGGTCTTCTGCCGGTGTGAGGTGCCCATGAACGAGCCGGCAACGTCGGCCAGAGCCTGGACCGACTCCGGCCGCACCTTCGACGGGCCGCAGCCGAAGCGGCCGTCGCGCGGCAGCAGGTTCGTGGGGATGGTGATGTCGGCCATGTCTAGCTCTTTAGCTCGACGAACCAGGAGTCTTCAAAGCTCGGGGTTTCGGCGATCCGCGTGCGCGAGGCGTCGGGGATCGGCGCGTCGACCGTGAGGGCCATGAGCGCCTTGCCGGCGGCCTTCCCGTTGGCGCGTGACACGGCCATCGAGGCGACGTTGATGTTCTCCTCACCGAGGATCGTCCCGACGCGACCGATCATGCCCGGCACGTCGCCGTAGCGGAAGATCGCCATGAGCGGCGCCATCTCGATCTCGATGTCGTGCCCGAGAATCTCGACCAGACGCGGCCGCGAGCTGGTACCGACGGTCGTTCCGGAGATGCTGACCGGCCCGGAGGTGAGGCTCAGCACGTTGCGGTAGTCGCCGGTTTTGCTCGTGGAGGTCTCGACCCACTCGATACCGCGCTCGGCGGCGATCGACGCGGCGTTGACCATGTTCACGGGCTGTTCGGTGTGGCCCGCGAGCACCCCGGTGATCACGCTGGAGGTCAGCAGGCGTGTGTCGAGGGCCGCGATCTCGCCCTGATACCCGATCTCCAGCGGCGACACGCGCCCGCCGGTGAGCTGGCCGAGCAGCTCCCCCATCTTCACCGCGAGCGGCAGGAACGGCCCCAGCACCTCGAGGGCTTCGGGCGCGACGGCGGGGATGTTGACCGCAGAGGTGACCACGCCACCGGTCAGCGCCGCGGCGACCTGCTCGGCGACGGCGACTCCGGCCCGGTCTTGGGCCTCGGTCGTCGACGCGCCGAGGTGCGGGGTGACGACCACGCCCGGCATCCCGAACAGCGGGCTGTCGGTGCACGGCTCCTCGGGGAACACGTCGATCCCGGCCCCGCCGAGGTGCCCGCTCTCGAGAGCCGCAACCAGGGCAGCGGTGTCGATGACATCCCCGCGCGCTGCGTTGATGATCCGGCAGCCGGACTTCATGGCCGCAAACGCCTCGGCACCGACGAAACCCTTGGTCTCGGGGGTCGAGGCCAGGTGCAGGGAGATGAAATCGCTGACGCCGTAAAGGTCTTCGGGGGTTTCGGCCCGCTCGACGCCGAGGTCTTTGTAGCGCTGGTCGGCCACGAACGGGTCGTAGGCGACGACGTGCATTCCGAGGCCCTTGCAGCGCTCGGCGACCATCTGACCGATACGGCCGAAGCCAAGAACGCCGAGGGTCTTCCCGTCGATCTCGATGCCGCCGTATTTGGAGCGTTCCCAACGACCCTGGACCAGGGCGGCGTGGGCCTGGGCCACGTTGCGGGCTTGGGCCATCAGCAGGGCAACCGCATGTTCGGCCGCCGAGAGGGCGTTCGAGCCGGCGGCGTTGCAGACGATCACACCGCGCCGGGTCGCGGCCTCGACGTCGACGTTGTCGACGCCGGTGCCCGCGCGGCCGACGACCTTGAGGCGATCGCTGGCCTCCATGAAGGCGGCCGTGACCTTGGTCGCACTGCGCACCACGATCGCGTCGAACTCGGGCAGCCGGGCGAGGGTGTCCTCCTTCGACCATCCGACACCCGAGGTGACCGTGAACTTTTCAGCGAGCAGCGCGACGCCGGCATCGGCGATCTGCTCGCAGATGAGCACGCGCAGGTCCTTGTGCGGGCCGTCAGACACTCGTTCTCCCTAGCGCTTAGAAGCTGGGCTTGATCCAGGACATCATCGAGCGCAGCTTGCGGCCGACCTCTTCGATGGGGTGATCGGCCTGGCGGCGCGCGATGGCGTTGAACGTCGGCCGACCCACCTTGTTCTCGAGCATCCATTCCTTTGCGAACTGGCCGTTCTGGATCTCCGCAAGGATCTTGCGCATCTCCTTACGGGTCTCCTCGGTGATGATCCGCGGGCCGCGGGTGAGGTCGCCGTACTCGGCCGTGTTGGAGATCGAGTAGCGCATGCCGCTGATGCCCTTCTCGTTGATGAGATCGACGATCAGCTTCACCTCGTGCAGGCACTCGAAATACGCGAGCTCGGGCTGGTAGCCGGCGTCGACAAGTGTCTCGAAGCCCGCGCGGATCAGCTCGGTGAGGCCACCGCAGAGCACGACCTGCTCACCAAACAGATCGGTCTCGGTCTCCTCGGCGAAGGTGGTCTCGATCACGCCGGCGCGGGTGCAGCCGATGCCCTTGGCGTAGGCCAGCGCGAGATCCCGCGCTCCGCCGCTGGCGTCCTGGGCAACGGCGATCAGACCCGGAGTTCCCATACCCTCGGCGTAGGTGCGGCGCACCAGGTGGCCCGGCCCTTTGGGGGCGGCCATCAGCACGTCGACGCCAGGGGGCGGAACAACCTGTCCGAAGTGGATCGCGAAGCCGTGGGCGAACAGGAGCGCGTTTCCGGGAACGAGGCCCGGCGCGATCTCGTTGACGTAGACATCGGCCTGCAGCTCGTCGGGCAGCAGGATCATCACCATGTCGCCACGTGCCGAGGCCTCGGCCACCGACAGAACGGTGAGGCCTTCTTTGCGCGCCTCGTCGGCCGATTTACTGTCAGCCCGCAGGCCAACCACAACATCGACACCCGAGTCGCGCAGGTTCAGGGCGTGTGCGTGACCCTGGCTGCCGTAGCCGAGTACGGCGACGGTCTTGCCACGCAGCAGGTCGAGGTCGGCGTCGGCGTCGTAGAACATGGGGTCTCCCGGCGTGGGTTTTCGGTGGTAACGGGTGCCGCGGCGTGGCGCCCGGCGGCCCGTGCGGGGCCACCGGGCGGGTTAGGTCGTGCTCGACCCGCGCCCGAGGGCGACGACTCCGGTCTTGACCATCTCGATCAAGCCGTAGGGGCGAAGAAGCTCTTCAAAGGTATCCAGCGCGGTCGTTTCGGCGGCGATCTGGACCGTCATCGAACCGGCGGCGACATCGACGATCGTTGCGCCGAAGATGTTGACCAGCTCGATGATCTCGCCGCGGTGGCCCTTATCGGCCTGAACCTTGATGAGGGCGAGCTCGCGGGCGACCATGTTCTCGGGGTCGAGATCACGGATCTTGATGACGTTGATGAGCTTGTCGAGCTGCTTGGTGATCTGCTCGATCGGAAACCTCGACGCGTCGACCGCGATGGTCATACGTGACCGGGCGGGGTCTTCGGTCGGGCTCACGGCCAGCGAATCGATGTTGAAGCCGCGTCGGGTGAACAGGCCGGAAACCCGTGACAGGACGCCGGGCTTGTTCTCAACGAGGACGGAAAGGGTGTGCTTCACGGCGGCGGAGCATACGCGGTTGGATCAGACAGCGGTAACGCGCTCTCGCACCAATTCGCCGATGCGCCCGGGATCGGCACGGCCACCGGTCGCCTTCATCGCCTTACCGACGAAAAATCCGAGCAGTTTGTCCTTGCCCTCGCGCAACTGTTGGGCCTGCGCGGGGTTCTCGGCCAGCAGCCGGTCGACCAGGTCCACCAGCTCGGACTCATCGGAGATCGCGCCGAGGCCCCTCGCCGCGACGACCTCACGGGGGGCTGCTCCACTCGCGATGACCTCGGCCAAAACGACCTTCGCGTTCGGCTGCGACACCTCGCGAGCCTCGACGAGGCCGATCAGCTCGGCCAGGTGGACGGGCGTGACCTGGCTCTCCCACGGCTCTTCCCCACGATCACGCAGCTGCGCCCGCAGCTCGCCGCGCACCCAGTTGGCGGCGGCCTTCGGGTCGGCCAGAGCAGCGACCTGCTCAAACCAGTCGCCCAGCTCGCGGGGCTCACAGAGCACCTCGGCGTCTTCGAAAGAGATTCCCAGCTCCGTCGTAAAGCGCATCCGGCGATCGATCGGCAGCTCGGGCTGGGCGGCGCGCAGCTCCTCAACCCAGGCGCGATCAGGCACGACCGGCACCAGATCAGGCTCGGGGAAGTACCGGTAGTCGTGGGCCTGCTCTTTGCTGCGCAGGGAAGTGATCTCACCGCTGGTCGGCTCGTAATGCAGCGTTTCTTGGGTGACGCGGCCGCCCGAACGCAGGATCGCCGCCTGGCGGGCGATCTCGGCGTCGATGCCGCGCTCGAGGAACGTGAACGAGTTCATGTTCTTCAGCTCGGTCTTGGTACCGAGCTCGGTGGCCCCGATCGGGCGCAGGCTGATGTTGGCGTCGGCTCGCAGCGAGCCCTCCTGCATGTTCCCGTCGGTGATCCCGAGCTGCACCAGGGTCTGGCGCAGCTGACGCAGGAAGTTGGCGGCGTCGGAGGCCGTGCGGATGTCCGGCTCGGTGACGATCTCCAGAAGCGGCGTGCCGCCCCGGTTGAAGTCGACCACGGAGGTCTCGGCCCCGGC
>JANLSO010000097.1:0-34743 GCA_031362405.1 Thermoleophilia bacterium
TCACTGGATGATCCTCAATGCTTCCTTGGCCATGGACTTCGTGGCCTCGAAGGCGGAGACGTTGGCCTGGTAGGAACGGGTGGCGGCGACCATGTCGACCATCTCGGTGACGGCGTTCACGTTCGGCTTGGTGACGTAGCCGTCGACATCCGACAGCGGGTTGCCCGGGTCGTAGACCTTGCGTAGGGGCGTCTGGTCTTCGACGATGGCGGTGACGTCAACGCCGTGCAGGTCGGCCTTCGCGCCAGGGTCAGAACCATCGGCGTTCGGCAGCCGGAACTGCGGGCCGTTCGGGGCCTCGGTCATGACCAGCAGCTTGCGCCGGTAGGCCTCACCGACACCGGTGCTGCTGTCGGCGTTGGCCAAGTTGTTCGCGATGACATCCATGCGAAGGCGCTGGGCCGCGAGGCCTGTGGCGCTGACTCCCAGTGAGGGATACATCCCCATGTCGTTGGTCTCCCTACGTCCGTGTGTCGAGGTCGGCTTAGCGGCCGCTGATGGCGGCGGCGAGCTGCTGAAAGCGCTCGGCCAAAAGCCGGGTGTTCGTGTTGTAGGCCAGCTGGTTCGATGAGAGCTCAGACATCTCGGCGTCGGGGTCGATGTTGCTGCCATCGACGCGTGTCTGGGTGTTCGTGTTCACCTCGAACGTGGGTTTGACGGTGTCGACCGCCCGCTCCCCCGGCGTGCTGAGGCCGGCCTGGTCATCGGCCAGGGCGTCGGCGAGCGCGCCCTCGAAGCTGACCGTCATGCGCTGGTAACCCGGGGTGTCGGAGTTCGCGACGTTCTGGGCGAGCGCCTCTTGGCGGGCCATCCCGCCGCGCATGGCGGCGGTGAGGGTGGCCGTGGTGATGTCGTTGACGAACATTTCGGGCGGAGTCCTTTCCTACGGTGAGAGGTGAAAAGCCTCAGGGGTCATCATCGGCGCAATCTCATCCATGAGTCCGATGAGCTGATCCGCGTCGAGATCCAGGGAATCGAGAGCGTGAGAACTGACCTCGTACGCCAGACCGTCTGCCCCGACACCCGGGCCGAACATCATGCAGGCGGCATCCGCGACGTGAACGACGCTGGCCAAAAGTGGCCGCAAGGAGGCGCCCGCGGGGTCGTGGTGGAAGCGAATGGCCTCCTCCAGCTGCGGCGGGAAACTCCAGGCGGCAGCCACCCGAGCACCAAGCTCGGCATGGTCGAAGCCGAGAACTTCCGACTCGACGTGGTGAAAGGGCACATGGCGTTCCGTCGCGAGCTGTGAAATCTCCAGGAAGGCAGACTCCATGTGGCTCGCGAGGACCGTCTTGCCGATGTCGTGCAGCAACCCGGCCACGAAGGCTTCCTCGACCGGTGCCAGTTTCACTTCGAGCGCAAATCGGCGGGCCGTGAAGGCCACGCTGATCGAGTGGTTCCAGAGATCCCCACGCGCCAGGCCGTAGCCGGGTAACGCCCGGTTGAGAAGGCGCGCGGTGTGGCTCGAGATGGCCAGGCTCTTGATCGCCGAGTAGCCGAGCAGAACGATCGCCTCGACCACCGTGGCGACCGTCCGGGCATGACCGTAGAACGCCGAGTTGGCGAGCTTGAGGATGCTGGCGGTCAGGCTTTGATCGCGCATGACGACCTGGGCCAAGCCGCCGACGGTCATGTCGTTGTCGTCACAAGCGGCGATCACATCGACGACGCTGCTCGGCATCGACGGCAGTTCCGCCAGGGATGCCAGGACGTCGTCGGGTGTGAGTGGGCTGATGCTGGTCATGTGTGGTCTCGTCGAGGGCCGTTGCGGCCTCAGGCGGCGATGGTCTCGTGACGGTCGACGACGACGGCCCAGGTCTGCGCGAGGGTCTGGAGGTCCTCGATGACCTCCTCGATCGCCTCGACGCTGGTCTCGGGAGTCGAGAGGCGGCGCAGGAGGTAGTCGTAGATCGCGGCGAGGTGGCGGGTGATTACGCCGGCCTCAGGGTTCAGGTTGGCGTCGAGTTCGCGAATGATCGCTCGCACGCGGTCGACCTTTTGCTCTCCCTCGGTGCGGTTACCGGCACCGATCGCCGCGCTCGCCTCTTGACCGAAGCGCACGGCGCCTTCGAACAGTAGGAGCACGAGCTCCTCGGGGCTTGCGGACTCAATCTTCTCGACCTGCGGATCGCTGTGCATCCTCGAAGTACCTCGGGTTTCGGAGGTTCGTATGGACGCGAGAGATCCGTTCCCGCTAGCACTTCCCGGCGTTCGTCCGGCCGGCACTGCCTACTTCGGAACCCGAGCGCCGATCTTGAGCAACGTGCCGGGAAACTGAGAACCCTGCGCGCCCGAACGCCGTGCCGGGCGCGAACCGCAGGCCCCGTGGCATGTCATTTGCCGGGCACGAGGCCCCACGCAAGAGAACGCCAACCCCGCCGCCAGTAGCCAGGGAAACGGGGACCGAACCGCACAACGAAGAACGCACAGATCGGTGCCTGGCACCGATCTGTGCGCGACCCACCCCGACTACTAGCTCTGACTATCCACGTACCGGGAATTCGTGCGCGCGGCGGGGCGGTAGCCCTCGAGGGCCGTCCGACCGCTCGACATCTCACGTAGCTCCAGGGCGATGGCGTCGCGGGCCTCGCGGGCTGCGGCGATGAGGGAATCCTGGTTCTGTCGGATGACGCGCAACAGGTCCACGGCGTCGCCGAGATCGGGGCCCTGGAGACCACTCGATTCGAGCGGGACGATGCCGGTCTGCAGGGTCATCCGCTCGCGGTCGAGTGCGTCGAGCCGCTCGCCGTCGCCGTCGAGGAGGGCCTGCCCCTGCGCGACCTGGAGGTCGCGCAATTGACGCAACCTATCCCGCAAGGTTGACCCCGACGACCGGGCGATTGCTTTCGACGACGGGCCGCGCGGTGGTCGCGACCTGTGCCCACGACGCGCGCAGCTCACCCATCTGAGCCGCCGCCCGGGCCAGACGACCGAGATCCCGTTCCAACCGTGACGCGGTCATCTCCGCCGTAACCCACTCGTAGATCGATGCGAGGTTCGTCGCGATCGGCTCGTGGCTCATGTCGAGCGTGCAACGCAGCTCGGTGACGATGGCCTGCGCGCGACTCAGTTTGAGACCGCCCTCGCCCACCTCGCCGGCTTCGAACGCCGCCTGTGCCTGGGCCGTGAAGCGCTGGAAGCCGTCGTACAGCATCACGACGAGCTGGCCGGGAGTGGCGGTCTGAACGGCGCGCTGCAGGTACTGCCGGGGGTCGTTGCTCACGTGCGGGGTCCCTCCGTGGGTTGGGGACTAATTGCCGAGTCGAGCGGCGAGGTCGGAGCCCTGGGCGTTCAGCCGGCTGATCGCGGTCTCCATGGCCTGGAACTGCTGGCGAAGGCGGGTCTGGCGCAGTGTCATCAGGCTTTCCAGGCTGGTGATCTTGTCGCTCATCTGCGTCAAACTGGTCGTGTAGCCGGTGAGCCGTCCCGCGATGGCACCGGTCGAGAAACCGTTGGCGAACTCGCGGATCTGTCGGCCGATACCGTCGGTGGGGCCACCCGTCGTCGTGCCGTCGTCGTGGCCGAAGACCCGCTGAACGGCCGTTGGATCGGCCGACAGCGCGGTTTGCAGGCGGGCCGCGTCGAGCGAGAGCTCGCCGCTACGGCTCGAGTTGATGCCGATGCTGGCAAGGCCGTCGTAGGCGCCGGGGATGCCCGAGACCGCGGACCCCGCGATGTTGCGGATGGCGCCGGCAAAGCCGGTCATCATCGTGTCGCCTTGAAGTGTGCCGCGCGCCTTGGTGTCAGGGTTGTAGGCCGTCGCGGTGTTGACCGTCGAGATCACCTTGTTGTAGGCCTCGATGAACCCCTGGATCTTCGTCTGGATCGCCGAGGTGTCAGTGCCGACGGTGATCGTCGTGGTGCCGATCGCGGCCAGGCTCAGATCGACCCCGCCGATCGCTCCGTTGATGACGTTGCTGCCACCGGTGACGGCGATTCCGTTGACGGTCGCGGCCGCGTCGGCGCCTGCCTGGGTGGTCGCAAGACCAAGGGTGCCCGCGGCGGTCCCGCCGAGGGAGATCGTGCCGCCCGCCCCACCGGTCTTCGAGACCAGCACGAGGCGGTTGTTGACGACGCTGGCAGACGCTCCTGCGCCCGACGTGCCATTGATCCGATCAGCGAATGTCTGGAGTGTGTCGCCCGTCTGAACAGCCACGCTCACCGTGCCGGAACCGACCGTGAGGTCGAGGCTCTCGCCGACGTTGAGGGCCGGGCCGGCCGCGGTCGCCATCGTGTGCGACGCGGCGAGTGCGGTGACGGTGAGGTTGTAGGTACCGGCGGCGGCCGTCGAGGAGGCGCCGGCGGTGGCGACCGCGGTATTGGCCGACGTCGCGCTCTTGGTCTCGAGCGTGCCGAGCGAGTAGAGCGACGCCGCCTTGTCGCGAAGCGCCGTGACCAGACCGTTGATCTCCTGAACGACGCTCTGCTTGCTCGTCAGGGTGGTCCTGTCGCGGTTGATCCGATTGATCGGCGCGCGCTCGACGTTCATCAGCGCGGTGACGATGGCGTTGGTGTCGATGCCGGAACCCAGCCCCGAAAAGCTGATGCCTGATCCCGCTCCCGACCCGCTGGTGCTTCCGACGTTGCTGCTCATTGTGGCTGTCCTTGCCGTTTCGCGGGTGTCATGTGGTCACATCGATCGCCAGGCCGCGGCCCGCGAGGGCCGCCATCATGTCGAGCACCTGCCGCGGGGGCAGTTCACGAATGACCTCGCCGGTGGCGCGGTCGTACATCGTGACGACGACACGGTTCGATCCGTAAACGGTGAACCTGGCGAGAACATCGGCGGAGGGGAGGTCGAACTTGAGATCGCCGCCTGCTGCGGGCTGCCCCACCGTCGGTGCGGTGACCGTGTGCGGAATCTCGGAAATCAGCAGGCCTTCCGAACGGGTGTGCTCGGGAAGCGTCGGATGCGAGAGAGCGCGGGTCCGCACTCCCGCGCGCGCCGCCGCGGCCACCTGATCGGCGAACCGTGCGTCAGCAACGTCGTGGTGCGCCGGGCCACGCGACCGCAGACCTGCGGCGGTCTCGTGGACTCCCGGCCGTGCGGGCCCGGAAGTGGCGGTGACGTCCATGTCGTGTCTTCTCCGATGTCTCGACGTGAGCGAGACCCGTCATCGCGTCCGTGCGATGTTCCCTGACCGCGAGGTCACGGGGGGCTCATTCCGGCTATCGGCAGATGCGCCCCGTTACGACACACCCCCCTGGCCACGGGGCCAGGGGGGTGGGGGATCTCTACCTGACGCTGGCGAACAGCCCGATCGACTGGCGCAGCTCACGCAGCACGGTCGAGTGCGGCCAAATGATGAGACCCTCGCGCATCACGTCGCCCGCCTCGTCGTAGCGCCCACGGCCCGCGAGGTGGCTTGCGAGCCCGAGATACCGCGACTGGTTCTGGTCATCGGCTTCGAGGGCGGCCCGAAGGAAGTTCTCGGCATCCTCGTCGAGATCCTTTTCGGCACAGATCGCGCCGATCGCCGCGAAGGTCTCGGGAGAGGCGACCCCCGCCTGGACGGCCTGCATCAAACGATCCGCGGCCGGGTCGGTAAAGCCCTTCGTGAAGAACAGAAGGCCGAGACGTTCGTGGACGTCGGTCGGGTCGCCGGCGATCGCGTACATCAGGTCGATGAGCGGGTTGAACGCGTCGAACGCTCCGATGTCGAGCAGCGTGCTGGCGAGCTCGAAGACGATGCCGAGGATGACACCGGGGGTCTGGTGCGCCGGGACGTGGCCTGTCGGCTCCTCGAGCTGGGCGGCAAGAGCCATCGCGTAGGCCGTTGCGTAGGAGCCGTCGGCGACTCCCTCGAGGCCGGCGATGCCGTGGCGGGTGACCTCGGGCCGGCCCTCGACCATCCCGATCAGCACACGCTTGCTGTTGGCGAACGGGGACCGCTCGCTCGACGCGGGAACCTGATCGAGCAGTACGAGGGCCTCGTCCGGGCGACCGGTGCGAAGTGCGCAGTCGGCCATCGTCACGCGGATCGCGTGGGTGTCGGCCGAAAGCGCACGAGCCTTTTCGAGCAGCACGAGGGCGGGCGCGGGATGCCCTTCGGTCGCGAAGACCTCGGCGATGACGCGCAGGCTGTCGTGGCGCCGCGTCGCGGGGATGATCCCGAGAAGGAAGGCCTCGACCTCGTCGACCGGGGAGTCGCGTACCAGCAGCTGCGCCAGGCGCACGAGCGGCGGGGCGTAGAAGCCCTTGGCCGAGGTGATCGCGAGCTTGTACGACCGCACGGCCTCAGCGGTGTCGCCGATGCTGTCGTGCAACGTCCCGAGGGCGAACCAGCTGTAGAACGAACCCATGCCGGCCTGGGCGAGGTAGCGGTCGCCGATGTGGTCACCGAGGTCAATGGCACGCCGGTAGCTGGCGATCGCCGATCGATAGTCACGTCGAGCCGTGTAGAGCTGGCCCTGCAGGTAGTGCAGGTCGGGAAAGTCGGGGTACGCGGCAAGGCCGTCTTTGACGACGGCGAGACCCTCGTCGTGGCGCTCGAGCGCTCGCAGTGAGGCCACCAGGTTCCGGACCAACAGCGACGCGAAGTACTGACGCATCGAGTGCAGGTTGATGAAGGCCTTCTTGAAGTACTCGAGGGCCGTCTCGTGGTCGTCGATGCGCTGGAACTCGACACCGGCGTTGAAGAGCGTGAAGGCGTCGTTCGGCTTCTTCTTGACCTCACCCAACACGATCCCCATGTTGCGGGCCTTCTTGTTGCGCGAGTCGGTGGCGTAGTCGAGGTAGCCATAGTGGTTGATCTCGATGCCGACGAAGCGGGTCGTCTGGCTGCCATCCGGGTCGACCTTCGCCTGGATCTGCTCATGCAGCGCGCCCTCGTAGCGGTACGCGGGGCGGTTGCGGAACACCCGGAAGGCCGCATTCACAACAGCTTCCAGGCCGGCTTCCTGGCCGATGAAGTTGATTTCGCGCAGTGAATAGCCCTCGAGAGCCGGGTCGGCGAGCAGGGGCCGAAGGGCGGCTCCGTCGACGAGCTCTTCATCGGCGTCGAGCACGATGATCCAGTCGCCGGTCGCGGCGTCGAGCGAGGTGTTGCGGTGAACGGCGAAGTCGCCGGTCCACTCCTCGTGGATGATCTTCGCGCCATGGCTTTCGGCGATCGCGACGGTGCGGTCGGTCGAGCCCGTATCGACGATCACGATCTCATCCACCACCCCCTTCACGCTGTCGAGACACCGCGGAAGGTGTTCCTCCTCATCACGCACGATCATGCACAGCGTCAGGCGCTGGGGTGCGCTCGAGGTGGAGTCAGAGAGACTCGCGATCTTGAGACCCATGAAAAGGCGCTCCTTCGGGCCGAGGTCCGGGACGCCCCCGTCATCGGCAGCCACGGCGCCGGCTTGAGCCCGGGGGTCAGCCACGTTGAACCGGCCGGGCGGTTGCGCGGTCACCATTCCGTGTCAACCAACGGCGCCGGGCGCTGATCTACGCGCCGTCGCCCACTCGCGAGCGGGAAGCGGTGAGCGCGCGGACGCGCGACAGAGCGATATCCGCTGTGTGGTGCCACGTGTGGTGGGTGTGCATGCGGACCGATGCCGCGGCGCCAATGGCGGCGGCGGACTCTCGGTCCTCGTAGGCGCGACGCATCGCGGCAGCGAGATCGTCTACCTCGATCTCGACCAGTCGCGGGAAGTCGGTCAGACGGTGTCCGCCGATATCCATCTCACCGAGCTGCGCCTCATGAGCCGGCACGAAAAGGGCCGTCTTCGCCGTGGCGTAGTCGCGGCAGGCTCCGAGATCGGGGACGATCGCCGGCAGACCGCAGGCCATCGCCTCGGCGATCGTCAGCCCGTAGCCCTCGCCGCGATAGGGATGCACGAGGCAGTCGCACGCGGCGTAGAGCCGGGGAAGGTCGTCCTCCGGCAGGGTGCCGGTGAAGTGGGCGACCCGTCCGGCCCGCGGGTTCTGGGCGAGCCGGGTCATCCGCGCGAGACCATCCTGGGAGGCGTACGGCCCGCCCGAGCCGAAGTCTTTGACGACGAGGGTGACGTCATCGCCGCGGTCGAACGCGCGCTCGTAGGCGTCGAACAGGATGTCGACGCCCTTTCGCCACAGAAGCCCACCGACGAAAAGGAATCGAAACCCCGGGGCGAGGTCACCGAGATCGAGGGGGGTCCGCCCGGGGCGAAAGCGCTCGGGGTCGATCCCGAGCGGGACGACATGCACACGGGCGGGGTCCATCCCGGAGCCGACCATGTGGTCGCGCACCCAATGAGTGGCCGCCCAGGCTTCGTCGATCACCCCGTCGTGAGCACGCACCCAGCTCTCGGGAACCGGTCCGAACTCCCAGTGCAGGAACTGCACCAGCCGGCCGGCCGCGCCGGGGTCAAAGCACGGCGGGTACGCATGGCGGATGGTCACGTCGACTCGCGGCAGCAGACCGGAGACGATCTCCCCGAGCTCCCGCATCGCGGGGTCGGCCGTGTCGAGTTTTGCGCCCTCGGTTTCGAGCAGACCCAGCTCGATGGTGCCATCGGCGAGGATCGCCCGCGCCAGCTCGCGGTTCACCGCCGACAGCGAGTGAGCACCGAAGATCGACCCGGTGATGAGAACGCACGTGCGGTTGGCGCGAACCTGGCGCACGCCGGCGAGGCTTCCGCGCGGTTCGACGGTGGCCAGGCGCGCAAGGGCCGCCCCGGCGATCGCCACGTGGTCGAACTGCTGGGCCGCGGCGAGGGCGGCCACTCCGCGGGCACGTCGGCCGTCGACGTCACGGTGCGCATCGCAAAGGGCGCGGGCGAGGTCGTCGACATCCGGCTCGGCCCAACGGGCGCCATCGGGCACCGGCGACTCGCGGCGAGAGGCCTCATCAACCTCGACAAGGTGGTATCCAACCGGCCAGCCAACGATGGCGTCGATGAAATCGGCCGGGCCGGAATGGTCAACGGCGATCACGGCACGGCCCGCGGCCATCGCCTCGGCGGCGGGGCGACAAAACCCCTCTCCACGGCTGGCGGCGACATAGACGTCGCAGGCCGCGTAGAGCCCGGCAAGGCCACGGTCGTCGAGCAGATCGGCGACGAGGACGATATCGGGGGTGCGTTCGGGGTCGATCCCGCGCGCGACGAAGTGGGCCACGATCTCGGCCTCGATGGCGGCATACGACAGGCCACGCGTCGACCACGTCTTGAGGACCAGCGTGACGTCGTCATCCGGCGTAAATGCGGCGACCCACGCATCGAGCAGGGCATCCCACCCTTTGCGACGCGACCAGTCAAAGCTCGAGAGGAAGACGGTCCCGTGGGTTCCGTCGATCGTCAGCGGCGTGGCGACGCCGGGGGCAAGCCGGGCGAGTTCGATCGCTTCGGGCACGACCCAGATCCGCTCCCGCTCGAGCCCCGCGGCAACGAACGCCTCCGCGTTGTGTCGGCACGGTACCCACAGCTCATCCATCTGGGCGGCTCGCGCGGCCCAATCGTCGGGAATGCGGTCGAGTTCCCAGGCGGTGTGCCCGACCCGAACGCGACCCTCGGCGTAGGGATCGAAAAGGCGCGCCAGGGTACGCTGCAGATGCACATCGGCCGGCACCCGAGGGGTCTCGACCAGGTCGGCGATCATCTCGCGCTCGGCGTGCGTGACGGCCTCACGCCAGTGCCAGATCAGATGCTCGACCCGCGGGGCCGACTGGTGGGCGACGAGGCCCCGCACGAAGGCGCGGCCACCCGAGGCAAAACCGGACGGGTCGGTCAGCGGACCGCGCCAGACGATGTTCATGCGGCCTCGCGTCGGCCGTGGGTGTCGAGCTCGTCGACGACGGCGTGGATGCGCTGAGCGGCAGCCTCGGCGGTGCGCCGCCACGAGTGGTTGGCGGCAACGTCATCCGCAGCCCGGGCGCCGATCTCGCGCCCATACCCAGGGTCGGCGGCGGCCGCCCGCAATGCGGCGGCCAGATCGTCGGGGGCGATCTCGTGGTACACCGGCGGCCCCGCCAGCAAACGACCATCCATGTCGGTGAGCGTGGGCATCTCCTGCCGCGCGGCGGGCACGAGCATGGCCGTTTCGGGGCCCATGAAGTCGCGGGCGGCACCGGTCTCGGGGGCAATCACGAGACGACCCGAGGCCATCGCCTCGATCATCGTCAGCCCGAACGCCTCGGCGCGGTAGGGGTGCACCAGGCAATCGCACGCGGTGTACAACCCCGGAAGGTCGGCCTCCCCGATCGAGCCGGTCAACCGAACGACCCGGGGGGCGGAGGTGTCGGCGGCCAGGCGATCGGCCCACGCGCTGACCTCATCCGCCGGATACGGGCCGCCGGGCCCGAAGTCTTTGACCACCAGCGTGACGTCGTCGGCGCGCGTGAATGCCTGCTCATAGGCGTGCAACAGGAGATCGACACCCTTTCGACGGGCGAGACCGCCGATGAAAAGGAACCGATAGCCGGGCGCGGTCCTTCCGAAGTCAGCGGGCCGGGCACCAGGAAAGAACCGGGTCGCATCGACGCCCAGCGGCACGATCGCCACCCGTTCGGGGGCGATCCCGGCATCGACGAAGCCCTGGCGCACGTAGCTCGACGACACCCAGATCTCGTCGATGGCAAGGGCGGCGGCGTGGACCCAGTCAACCGGCGGCGGGCCGAACTCCCAATAGAGCATCTGGACGCTGCGTCGCGCACGAGGGCGGTCGAACGGCGCGGGGTGCAGCGTGCGCACAACGACGTCGGGGACCTCCGGCGCAGGACGCGCAAGCAACTCGACCAGAAGCGGATCATCAACGTTGATGACCGGCGGCTCGGGATCGCGCAGGAAGAGATCGATGTCGTCGCGCGCGGCCAGTGCGCGGGCAAGCTCGCGGGTGACGCCGCCCAGCGAGTGGGCTCCACGGACGCCGCCTTCCAGCACCACGCTCGGGCGCTCCGCACGTCGGGCCGCGCGTCGGGGACGCACCACCAGACTCCGCAGCCGAGCCTCGACCGACTCCGCGACGTGGGCGAGGTCGCGGTACGCCAGTGCCTGCCGGGCACGTGACCCGTGTGCCAGGGCGTCGAGAGGGCGTACGTGAACCGCCCGAAGCGCCGCGGCCGCATCGGCGCCCGGTGTGATCACCGGCACTCCGAGCAGCCCGGCGTGAAGGGAGATCTCGTCGTCCGAGCCGGCGACAACGGTGCGGCTGGCGCGAATCAGGGCGGCGCGGCGCGGCGCATCCGGAACGGTTTCGAGAACGACGACATCCGGGGTGTCGGGGATGCCCTCGAGCGCCGCACCGGCGCGTTCGGCCAGCGCCGCGTCGTTGATCGCGGGCGCAACGACCAGGGTGACGTCGTCGGTGGCAGCAAACGTCCGGCACCATAGGGCCAGCAACGGGCCGACGGCGTCCTCAGACACCTGGGCGAAGACAATGGTGCCGTGCGCGCCGGGAACCACCAACGGATCGATGTCGGTCGCGAGATCGGTCACCGGATCGGGGCAGACCCACACTCGCTTCTCGGGCACCCCCATCGCGACGAGCACATCGCGATCGGCCTCGGTGCGGGCCCAGATATCGTCGAGCAGCCCGAAACCGGCAAGCTCAGCGACCGACGCGAGCCGCCCCGCGGGCAGCCGTATGGCGCACGGCGCGGTGCCGCGCGCCGCCGCGAGCGGCCCCACCGCGAGATCGACGACCTGGACATCGGCCGCGACGACGCGGGCCGCACGGGCCGCGAGCCACGTCCGCCGGCCGGCGTCGATCTCCCGGATATCGACGGTTCCCCGATGGTCTGCGGTAACGGTCACGCCCCGAGCATCGAGTGCACGCACAAGCGCATAGGTCGCCGGGTCGTCGAACGCGCCGCTCCATCGCACGTGGGTCATGCGGCCTGCGACATGCGCCCATCGAGCCCCGAGGTGATCGCGCGCAGGCGGCGCACCATGATCTCGGCGGCGCGGTCCCAGGTGTGGTGCTCGCGGACGAACTTTGAGGCGGCGCCACCGACGACCGCGGCGGCCCCGTGATTCTCATAGGCCCAGCGCATCACCTGCGCCATCGCCGCGACATCGACCTCATGGACGACCGGTGGCCGGCTGACGCGGTAGCCGGCCATCAGCTCGACGTCGAGCTCGACCCGCCGGGCGGGCACCAGCAGCGCGGTCTCGCAGTTCATGAACGCCCGCGCCGCACCGATGTCGGGGGCGATCACCGGCTTTGCGCACGCCATCGCCTCGACCATCGTCAGGCCATAGGCCTCGGCGCGATACGGATGCACCAGGCAGTCACACGCGGCATAGAGACCGGGGATTTCGTCTTCGGTCATCGTGCCGGTCAGCCGCAGAACCCGGGGCGCCGACGAGTCGGCGGCCAGCTCGTCGACGAGGCGATCGGTCCCGTCTGACAGGTAAGGCCCACCGGGGCCGAAGTCCTTCATCACGAGGGTCACGTCATCGGTACGCGTAAACGCCGACCGGTAGGCCTCGACGAGGAGATCGACGCCCTTGCGCCATGCGAGGCCACCAAGAAACAAGAAACGGTAGCCCGGGGCCGCGGCGCCCAGCTCCATCGGACGGACCTTCGGATGAAAGGCGCGCGGGTCGACGCCGGCGGGCACGACGTGAACACGCTCGGGGTCGGCGCCGGCGGCGATCCATCCATCGCGTACGTACGGGGTGAGAACCCAGGTCTCGTCGATACGGCCGTTGAGGGCCTCAATCCACTCGGTCGGGGCGCCACCGAACTCCCAGTTGAGGATCGACACCAGGCGTCGGGCGCCCGATGGCGACAGGTCGGCAGGGTGGCCATGGCGCACCTCGACATCAGCGCTTCCGGCCCGCGGCGAACAGCTCCACACCAGCGATCGGGCACTGGGAGCGACCGGGGCGCTGAGGTCGAGCTGCACGCCTTCAGCGTTGTGCAGGGCCAGGTCGAGTGCGCCCGAGGCCAGCAGAGAACGGGCAAAGCCCCGGTTGACTCCCGCGAGCGAATGCCCGCCGAACATCGAACCGGCAAGCACCACGCGCGGACGCGCGGGCCGCGTTGGACCGACCGTCCGTGATGCCAGATCGGCGAGCCGCAGCAGCATGGCGCCGCCGACGGCGCGGTGGTCGTGGAACTCCGATGTTCGTCGCGCCAACTCACCGCGCAGGTCGCGCTCGGCCGGATCGGCCACTGCCGCCCGCAAGGCGGTGGCGAGGGCCATGGGGTCGCTCTCACAAATCCGTGAACCCGGCTCGTCGAGCGGCCCTGGGGGCACGAACCGTTGTGTCACGGGCCAACCACTGATCGCCGCGAGCCCCGGGCCGACAACCGCTCGGCCGGCGGCAAGAGCCTCCCGTGCCGGCCGTCGCAAAATCCCTCCCCGACCGGGATCGACCACGACATCGCTTGCCGCGATGAGCCCCGCCCGACCGGCGGCGTCAAGGGGATCGGCGAGTAACACCATGTCGGCCAGGCGCTCGGCGGCCGTGCCCAATCGCACCAGTCGCGACATGACCTCGGTACCGGCCTGGGACGCGGAGAAGACCTCGCCGGCCGGCGCCCATGTGGATATCACCAAGGTGACGGCATTGCTCGGCCCGAATGCCTGCGCCCATGCCGCCAGCAGCGCATCCCATCCCCCCGCGGTCGACCATTCGAGCATCGCCAGAACCACAGAGCCGCGCGTGCCCGGGATATCCGTGCGTTCCGCATTCACCGCGGCGGTGAGGTCGATGGGCTCGGGGATGAACCACACCTTCGACCGATCAAGGCCGCACGACACCGCACGGGCGGCGATCCGTGAGTCGGTGACCCACACCTCGTCCATGGCCCGTAGCCGACGGATGGCATCGATCGGCAGCCCGTCGAGCTGACCGCTGATCAGCGCCACGCGCACCCGGCCGGAGACCTCGGGGTCGGCCCGGCGCGCGTCGACGACCTGCACATGCACGTCGGGCGGCGTGGCTGCCGCCGACCAGGTATCGGGGTCGAAGGCGTCACCGTCAACGAGCGGGCCGCCCGGGTCGAGCGGTTCCATCTCCAACCGGCAGCCGGCGGTGGCGAACGCGTCGCGCGTGGCGCGGGTGAGTGCCGCCTGGTCGGTCGGGCCGACGTCGATCCCGCGCAGTGCAACCCTCATGCGGCCACCCTCAGCGTCGCCGCACGACCGACGTGAAGGCCGTCGAGGCGGCGATCAATGACGCGCGCGACCGCTTCGGCACCGGCAAAGTCGGTTGCGGCCGACACCGTGAAGAGCGCTCCACGGCGAGCCGCGAACGGATCGTCGGCGAGCTCGCGCATCCGCTGTCGTAGCGAGGCGATCGACACTTCGAGACCGTGCAGCCCATTCGGTTCGGCGACATCGCCGCCACGTCGCCACGGGATCTTCGGCCGCGCAGCAAGCTCGACGGCCAGCCCACCGCGGGAGTCGACGAGGTGGCCGTGGTGGCCGTCGGCGCACGCGATGATCGGCACGCCGCTGGCCAGGGCCCGCATTACGCCGTTCCCGAACGCGTCGAGGCGCGGAACGCTGACCACGGCATCGGCCTCGCGGTATGCGGTCGCCAGCGTGGGAAGCGACGGGCCGGCGGCCACGAGATCAATGTCAGGAGTGTCGGCCGGGTCGCGGCCCATCGCGGCGAGCACGCCGAGCACGTCACTCTCGATCTGCGCGCTGTCCGTACCTTCCGCGACCAGCCGCAGTTTCACCGGTTCATCGGCCCCGAACTCGTCGACGAAGGCGCGCAGCGCAAGGTCGCATCCCCCACCCCACCCGGGCCGGCAAACGCACAGGAACGTGATCGGCGTGCCCTCGGTGGCGCGCTCGAGCGGGCGGAAAAGGTGTGTGTCGAGCGGCTCGGGCACGACCGCCACCCGGGCCGGGTCAAGGCCATCGGCCACGAGTGCATCGCGGTGCATCCGCGATGCCACCCAGAGCTCGCGGGCAGCGCGCAGCGCGGTCGTCCACGACGAGGGCCATTCGGCCGCGTACGTCCAGGGCCGACCGACGACCAGACCACCGACGGCCATGGTGAGGCGATCCCACTCGGCGCCACCGTCACGGCCGAGGGGCGGGCCGCTGGCGATCCACACCTCGGGAAGGAAGTCCTGCGGGCCGATCGCACCGAGCGGCGCGGGCGGGTCGGCGTCTTCGGCGTCGCTCGCGACACAACGCACCGGTCGACCCGACGACGCCACCGACGCAATCAGTGCGCGGCCGGTCGCGGCCGCGGGGCTCGGGCCCACAGCGGGGCCCCAGAAGCCGATGCCATCCGGCCGCTCCGCCATCGGCCCGAGGACGAAGTCGAGCGCGTCGGCGATGCCGATGGGTTCGGAATCGATGCTGACGAGCGGGTACTGCTGGCCGTGAGCCGCCCCGAGCGCGATCACCGCCCGGGTGTCGGGCGCGAGGGCGTCGGGCACCCCCGCGCCGGGGCCCACAATCGCGACCAGATCGGCACCGGGCGCCCCCCACGCCGCCGGTCCGCCGGGTACGAGGTGGTGGAGCACGCGCGCAGGTCCGCGTGAGAGATACAGGCGGTTGACGGCCGCAAGCGTCTTCAGGTCGTGGCCAATGCCGGGCACGCACGGGCGCATCGGGTTCTCGAGCACGGCCGGCCGCATTCCGTGAGCGGCGAGATCGGCCATCGCGGCGCGACCCGCCGTGGCCTCGGGGGAAGCGTCGAGCAGCGGCCCACGCCAGATGAGACCGGGTGGGGCCAGATCGGAGAGGCCATCCTCGGCGAGCAGCCGGTCGAGATCGGGCTCGCAGCCACCCCACCGCCGACGAAAGAGTGCGCCGTTGAGATGATCGCTGTCGAGCCGACCGGGGCTGGCGCTCTCGAGATGAGTGATGACGCTGTCACCGCAGTAGCGCGCCACGAGCCCCAAGGAAGCCAGGCGCATACAGAGGTCGGTGTCTTCGTAGCCGTTGCGGTAGCCCTCGTCGAAGCCGCGGAGTTCGAGAAACCGCTCGCGACGGATCGCCATACAGGCACCCGTGACGACGGTGAGGTCACGCGTGCGGGTGACCACCGGGTGATCGCCGGGGGCGTAGCGGTGGATGTGCACCAACACGCAGCCGGGCATCACGGCCATCCCGGCGTGCTGGACGCGGCCGGTCGGATAGAGCAGGCGCGAACCGGCGACCCCGACCCGGTCGTCGGCGACGGCGGCGAGAAGCGGTTCGAGCCAGCCCTCGTGAACCTCGGTGTCGTTGTTGAGAAAGATCACGATCGGGCCGGTGGCCGCGCGGGCTCCCTGATTGCAACCGGCGGCAAAGCCGAGATTCGTCTCGTTACGGATCACCGTCAGGCGGTCGCTCCACGCATCCAGAAGCTGCGGAGTCTCATCGGTGCAGGCGTTGTCGACCATCACCAGCTCGATGCCATCGAGACCCACGCGTTCGAGCGCGTTCAGGCAGCCCTCGGTGAGGTCGGCGCGCTGGTAGAGCGGGATGACGACGGAGGCAATGGGGCGCATGTCTGCGTCCATCGGTATCCGCACCCGTCACTTGAGGCGCGAACGCGGGGTATCGCGTCAGGTCTATCCCAGATATGAAGGTATGTGACGAACCCCGAAAGGACCTGACCGTGCCGGCTCTCGATTTCTCTGACTTACGCGCGATGTTCATCAACTGCACGCTCAAACGCTCACCCGAGCCGTCGAACACCGACGCGCTGATGCAGAACTCCGTCGCGATCATGCGTGCGCATGGTGTGCGCATCGATGAGGTCCGGGCCGTCGACCATGAGATCGCCCCCGGTGTGCAGATCGACATGACTCAGCACGGATTCGACCGCGACGACTGGCCCGCGATCCAGACCCGCGTGATGGACGCCGACATCCTCATCCTGGGGACGCCCATCTGGCTGGGTGAGAAAAGCAGCGTCTGCAACCACGTGATCGAGCGTCTCTACGGGTTCTCCGGCGAGGTCAACGCCCACGACCAGTGGGCCTACTACGGCCGCGTCGGCGGCTGCGTCGTCACCGGCAACGAGGACGGCATCAAGCACGTGGCCATGAACGTGCTCTATTCGCTCCAGCACCTGGGGTACACGATCCCCCCACAGGCCGACTGCGGCTGGATCGGTGAGGCCGGCCCCGGCCCGAGCTACGCCGATCCGGGAAGCGGCGGCCCCGACAACGACTTCACCCGACGCAACACCACGTTCATGACCTGGAATCTCCTGCACATGGCGGCGCTTCTGAAGCGCTCGGGAGGAATCCCCGCGCACGGCAACCAGGTCGGCGTGTGGAAATCCGGCGACCACTCCGACCACCCGAACCCGGAATATCGGTAGTCCGTAGCGGGTGGTGTGTGTATGGTATCTGTATGGCTCCGTCGATGGAACGCATGCAGATTCTCCTCACCTCGGACCAACGGCGCCGCCTCACCCAGGCGGCGCGGTCGCAGGGGACTGCCGTTACCGCTCTGGTCCGCGAGGCGATCGACGAAAAGTTTCCACCAGAGACAACCGCGATGGAGCGTCGGGCGGCGGCTGACCGGCTCCTCGCGATGCGGGTCGCCTACATCGAACCCGACGAATTGAATCGCCTGCTCGACGATCGCTTCGACATCCCGTAGGTGGTCTTCGTCGACACCAACGTGTTCGTCTACGCAATGACTGACTCCGCGTACAGCGGCGGGTCACAGCTGGTGGTCGCCGCCATCGGCGCAGGACGAGGGGCGTGGGCGACGTCGACGGCGGTGATCGAAGAACTCTGGCACCTTGAATCGCGCGGACGTCTGCCGGGTGGCAGCGGTGCCGCCGTCGATGTCTTCTGCCTTCTGCGTCCCGTGCTCGACGTCAGCGACGACGTCATAAAACGGGCATTTGCACTCGCGGGCTGGGGCCTCGGGACCAACGACCGGGTACACGTGGCGACGTGTTTCGCTCACAAGATCACGACGATCGTGACCGCTGATCGTGCGTTTGACGCGGTGCCGGGGTTACGTCGGATCGACCCCTCTGATGTCCCCGCCGTGGAGTCTTTGCTGACGACGGGATAGGTGCTACGTTGAAGCACATGGAACAGGTCGGAGTCAGAGAACTGAAGCAGAACGCGAGCGCGGTCCTGCGACGTGTGGCGGCAGGGGAGTCGCTGATCGTGACCGACCGGGGTCGACCGGTCGCGCGTCTGAGCCCGGTCAAGAAAGGCCCGCTTCAAGAGCTCATCGACGCAGGCCTCGTGACGATGCCGACCGGGCGTCTGAGTGGTGGTCCGCCCCCGGTCCCGCCACGGCCCGGCCAGATGACGGCCGGCGAGGCCCTCGCGCGTGATCGAGAGCAGCAGCGCTACTGAGTCATGCCGTGGTACCTCGACACATCCGCTTTCGTGAAGCTCGTGTCTGCCGAAGACCGTAGTGACGAGTTTCGGGCATGGGTTGCGAAGACAGAACGGTCCGAGGTCCTGGTTTCGTCCGATCTCCTTCGTACTGAGGCGGTCCGGGCGATACACCGCAGTGCGCCCGAGCAGCTGCTCGCGATCCATGGCCGGTTGGGCGGCCTCGTCCTCCTTCCGATGTCGGCCGAGATCTTTCGCCGGGCGGGAGATCTCGAACCCGCCGCTCTTCGCTCACTCGACGCACTCCACCTCGCGGCGGCGGCGAGCCTCGGCGGCGACCTCGCGGGCGTCGTCACCTACGACATCCGCATGGCCGAAGCCGCACACCGCCTCGGAATCGCGACCATCGCGCCGTAGCGCCCACGACTTCCGGTCAGTGCCGCGGCCAGTGGTGCCGATGTGAGGTGTGCGTGTAGCGTCACGCGACCTTCGGCCCGGGAGACACGAGATGCGCGCGGTGAGGCGAACCACGGTGGCCACGATCATGGGAGCGCTTCTCGTGCCCGTTCCAATGGCGACGGCGCAGACCCCCGTGCAGCCCAAGTGGGCGGATGAGCAAACCGCGCCGCTGACCAACGCCGAGGACTACTCCGTCGAGCATGTCGCGCTGTCGCTCGGCGGGGGTGCCACCGCGGGGTTGGCGCTCGATGACGCCGCCGGGCGGGTGCCGTTAATCATCGAACGGGCGACCGTCGGGCCCGCGTGGGGAGCGCCCGTGCCGCTTGCCGCCGCGGGACGTGTCGACCTCGGTCCGCTGGTCGCCCGCAACGATCGTGGCGACGCGGTGGCCGTCTGGGGTTCGAGCGGTGGACCCCTTCTGGCCGCGGTGCGGGTCGGCTCGGCATGGAGCAAACCTGCGGAGATCGGCTCGCAGGTTCCCGTTCTGCGCACCGGCCGCCCCGACGACTCGATCAAGGCGGCGATCGGCGCCGACCGCATCGCCCGCGTTTCCGTGCTGACCTGCGCCGGTGGATGTGGCCTGGTCGTCTACTCCCGGGCGGTCAAGGGCAACACCTGGACGGCCTCGGGTCGTCTGAAGACCCCGGCCGACGCGACGCCCACGATCGGCTGGTCGGTCGGCACGACAGGCCACACGCTGGTCACCTGGCGAAAGGGCACACGCATCCTGGCGGTCCGCCGGGCACCGACCGACAAGAAGTGGCAGGTCACGCCCGACCAGCTGAAGGTCGGTGACGCCAGCGGAACGCTCACAACGGTCGTCGGCGCGACGGGCGAGATGGCGATCGGGTGGCCAACAGCCCAGGGCGTGGGAGCCAGCGTTCGCCTGCCGGGCGACCTGCGTTGGGGAGCCCCCCGCAGGGTCACCCGCACCGCCGGGGCCGGCGAGCCGACCGTCGGTCTGGGCTGTGAGGGAAGCGTCGTGTTGGCGTGGACGCAACCGGATGCCGCGACGACGGTCGTCTTCGCCAGCGCCGGCCAGGGCACCGATGGTCTCCTCGCAGACCCGGGAAAGATCGGCACGTACGGCCGTGAGGACCGCGCCCTGCGTGTCACCACGACGACCCTGCTCGGAACCTCTGGCCTCGGCTTCGTGTCGTGGGCCCGGGCGGAAGGCGACGCCCTGGGCGGCGGCTCGGCCCGCCCGAACGACGGCGACACCCAAATCGGCGGCCTCGGCTTCAGCGGCACCTTCCGTCTGAGCCCCGCGCCGGTCTTTACCGCCGACGGCAAAGGCCTCGTCGTCGCCACGAGCCGCGACGGCCTGGAGTTCCAGGAGTTCACCCCTGGCGACGACCGGGTGCGCTGCCCCTGAGACTGGCGCAAAACAACTTTGCGAAATAAAGTTGTTTATATGGCGGGAGAAAGCAACTTTGCGGGCCGCGGTCACGCGCGACCGCGCGCGACGTCGGTCACCCGGCGCTGGCCTGCCGACCCTGGGGCACCCGGAGGCAAGGCCAACCGGGTGGGTTTCGACTACGCCGCCCATGTTCCGGCTGAGATCGCCGGGTGGGATCCCGACCTGCCCGCATCGATTGCATCGGATGTCGGGGACGTCGAGCAGGAAGTGCGCGAACTGGCTCGCCAGGCACCCCTTCTCGGCGCGTTGCTGTGGCCTCTGCTTCGCAGCGAGGCAATTGCGTCGTCGCGTATCGAAGGGCTTGTGGTCAGTCACCATCGGCTTGCTGCCGCGACTGGCGCCGACGGTACCGAGGATTCCCTCGCCCGGTCGGTGCTCGGGAACCTCGACGCGCTTCGCCGCGCCCTCGACCTTGCACACGGACCGATCACCATCGCAACGATCTGCGACATCCACCGCGCCCTGCTCGAGGACACCCCCCACGCAGCGATTGCCGGGAGGGTGCGGGAAACTCAGAACTGGATCGGTGGCCGGCACCCCAACCCGCGGAGCGCAGCCTTCGTGCCACCACCCGAACACGAGCTGGAGCGGCTACTCGGCGACTTTTGCCGCTTCTGTGAACGCGAGGATCTGCCCGCCCTCGTACAGGCCGCCATCGCCCACGTTCAGTTCGAGACGATCCATCCGTTTGCCGATGGCAACGGACGCGTTGGCCGAGCGCTGATCCAGGTCATCTTGCGTCGCCGCGGACTCACCGACCGTCGCGACGGCTCGCCGTTGGTCTTCCCGCCGGTGTCCCTCGCGATCGCCGCCCGTGGCGGCGCATACGTCGATGGCCTCACGAGTTTCCGGTCGGGCGACCACGCCCGATGGCTCGTCTTCTTCCTCGAGGTCGTCCATCACGCGAATGCCATCGCGGATCAACTGGCCCGGGCGGTATCAGAGCTTCAACGCGGCTGGCGGGTCAGCGCAGGCGAGCCCCGCTCCGGTTCGGCCGCCTCAAAGCTGATCGTCGGCCTGCCCGACCAGCCGATCATCGGAATCCGCGCGGCGGTGAGCCTCACGGGACTCTCCGCTCAGGCAACCCGCCTCGCCATCAATCGCCTGGAAAGCGCGGGGGTACTTCGGGAAACCACCGGCAAAGGTCGCCTGCGCCGATGGGAATCGGTCGGCCTGTTCGACGCGGTCGACACCATCGAGGCGTCCACGGCCGCCCGTCGCTCACGGAACCTCGTGACCTCGCCACCGTAGGTCGCGTAGCGGCAACCTCAGGGTGTGCGACAGAAGGCGACCAAGGTGAACTTGCCGCTCGGCTCGCGGAGGCGGTCGATCTGGAGCGTTGCCAAACCGGCGCGCTCGATCAGCATCGCCAGGGACGCGGCCGAGAAGGCGTGCAGGTGTTCGATGAAGAACTCCTCGCGGCCGGGGCCCTCGACGCGGGCCGCTTCGCCGTCGGGCACCTCGATGTAGACGAGCCCCGCCGGAGCCAGGAAGTGCCGGGTCCGGCTGAGCATCGCCAGCGGATCGGGGACGTGTTCGAGCACCTTGTTCAGGCTGACGAGGTCGTGGCAGCCGAGGTCGTCTGAGGCCATGAAGTCAGCGTGCACCGCGGCCACGCCGGCGACTTCGCGGGCGTGCTCGGCGGCGCGTTCATCCGGGTCGAGGGCGAGGACGTCCCACCCCCCACGCGCAAGAGCCCAGCCGAAGACACAGAGCCCTGAACCGATGTCGAGGGCGCGCGGAGCGCGCCCCGGGCTCAGGTACGGGGCGCAGAACTCGGTGACCCGCCGCACTCGACCCGCGTTGTCGGAACTCTGCGCCGGAAGGCCGATGATCCGCTCGAAGGTTGCCCGCATGCGATCGCCGTACGTCGCGTCGACATATCCGCCGCCGTACAGCTCGTCGAGATCGACGCCCGGGTCGAGCACCAGATGGCCGCAGGCCCGACAGCCGCTCACCTCACGCCGGTAACGACCCTCCAGAAAAGGAAAGGGAGTCTCCCCTTCCGGCGGCGTGTCGTACGTCCATGCGATCTCGAGAAACCGGCCGTCACACGGGCAGCCCAGAGGTCCCGTCACGCCGTCTCGACGCCGAGCGCGCGCTCTAGACCCTCGAGGCGCTCGGTCGAGTCGAGCCAGGCGACGACCTCCAGCCGTTCGCTGTCGAGGTATGCCGCGAACTCGGCCTCACGGCCGTCTTCGACCAGCATCACGAACCACTGCTGCTTGGTGTTGCGCACGAGGGCGGCGTGCAGACCGAAGCGCAGCAGACGGCCGTTCAAGGACGGGGTGGCGTAGAAGCCCCAGCTCTTTCGGGCCAGGTCGTACTCGCCCCCGGCGGGAGTCGTAAAGGTGACCTGCTCGTCGTCGGCGAGGGCCAGATGCCCGGTGTCGTACATCGTCACGGCGTCCTCGAGGCCGCAGATGAACGGTCGTGGCGGATCGGTCGCGGTCAGGTTCATGCGGGCTCGCTCCACTGCCAGTCAGGAATCAAGAAGTCGTCGATCACCCAGCGACCGTGGCGGCGGCTCCAGATGGCCGGATCCCGGAATGTGTCGGCAACCCGATCGAATTCCTGACGATCGATCCCCACGAAATCGCAGAAACGGAAGATGTCGGCGCGCGGCGTCTCGTCACCACGCGAGCGAATCGCGGCGATCGCCTCCTCGCGCGTCATCCGGCCGTTGCGGATTTCGAGCGACAGGTTGTCGTAGCTTCGCGTGAAGCCGAACTTGTGCCACTTCAACCAGTGGTGCACCGAGATGAAATCGTCATCGACGTCGGCGAAGTCGTAGTAGCCGGTGCGTGGCCCGCTGGGGTCTGCCGAGAACCCGTGGGCCTTGGCGACCTCGAGCACCTTCTCGGGATCCCACGAGAAGTAATGACCGAGAAAAACCGCCTCGCACCCGGCTGCCTCCAGCTCGTCTTCGTCGGGGCCGCGGTACGGCAGCATGTCGCGCGCGGTCATGAACGGGCCCAGCCAATCGCGCCACGTGGTTCCGTGAGTCACGCCGAACTTGGCCAGCCAGGCGGCGTTCAGGCGGTTTCCCAGCCCGACCCCGTTGAGCGTGCCGTACTCGGTGGCGGAGTTCTCACCCCAGACGACCAGCGGGATCCGGTAGCGCACCGCGATCGTCAGAGGAATCGCAAACAGCGACATGTGCATGGGTATGCCCGGGTCGCCGAGCCGCCGGAACGCCTCCAGCATGAAGCGCGATTCCACCTTTGGGCTGACCTGATAGTCGATGTGGTCGACGCCGAGGTCGATCAGGTTCTGCAGGTTGCGCCGGCCGATCTCGGTGCGAGCGGGGGTCTTCCAGGTCACGCACAGCGGCCGCAGGCCGTGCTTCAGGCACGTGACGACCTGCCAGGTGCTGTCCTTACCCCCGCTGACGGGAATCAGGCAGTCGTACCCCTCGCTGCGCGCGATCGACCGCTCGACCAGTGCCCGGAAATCGGCCGCGCGCGCCTTCCAGTCGATATCGGGGCGCTGACCGTGAGCCCGGCATGCGTTGCACACGCCCTCGGCATCGAGCTCGAGGTTCGGTCGGGAGTCGGGCAGCACGCAGCGGACGCAGTACCTCACGCCCGGCAGCGTAATGGCCACACGCAGTCGCGGTGGGGCCCAGATGGGGAGGTATCGGCGCTCAGATCCGCCGAATCCCCCCGAACCGTTCAGCTCGGTTTGCGGCGCTTCTTCTTTACAAGGCGAAGCGGGCAGCCGGCGCACATGCGCTTCGACACGCAGCAGGTCTTTTTGACCTTGACCCGCTTGTTCTTTTTGTCCGACGGCACCACCGCATATCGTACACACCGAACGTCAACTGTGAGGGTCGCCGAACAACGGTCACCGGGATCGGGGTTTAGGGAGAGTGACGACCTATCTGGATGGCCGGCGCGCGAGTACCGCTTCCAGGAATCTGGCAGTAGTCCGTCCGCCACACATTCCATCAGCCGTGTGGCGACACCTCACCGTCACGGTCGATGAGGACGCGCCCCATGTCTGCCTCGTGCGCGGAGGCCGGCGTAAACGATGAGACCTCGACCCGACGACCCGTGCGCTCTTCGACCCGGGCGGTCAACGCGTGGCGGGCGCTCGGGGTATCACGGCCGAGACGCACCGCGAGGTGAACGGCGCTCTTGGCGGTTCCGGTGCCCTCGGCGAGCGCACCACAAAGTACAGCGGTACGTACGTTACGCTCGGTGCGGAGGGCCTCCATCAGCCCCGAGATGAGCGTCCAGTGGCCTTTGAGGTAGGCGCGTTCCGAGTCCGAAATCACGACCCGACGCGGGCTCAGGCGTTCCGCCCGAACCACGCCGCCGGCCACGTACCGGCGCAGAGTGCGCCCGCTGGTGTCGAGATCGCGCGCGAGATCGGTCAGACGGGTCACGCGAAGCCACCACCCTGAAGGTGAGAGCGGGTCGTCTTACGTGGATCAGCCATCCGTCTCACACCCCGAGCCTATGCCCGTCGCATGCCGTGGCGCGCGGGGGAGCGGTTGCCTGGCACATTCGAGGGAGCCGCGAGCGTCGCGGGCGGAAAGTACGAGGCGCTGTCGCGATGGAAGCCCGTCGGGCTGTAGAACTCGTTTTCCCGCTCCTCGGCCTTCTCGGCCACGACAAGAGCCCTCATCGGGTTCCAGAGCACCGCGGTCTTCACGTCAAAGAGCGCACTCTCGATCATGGACGCCAGGCACGACAGCGACTGCGTCCACCAATTCGACTCGTCGTTGCAGAGCTCACGGTAGGGCAGGAACTGCATCATCTGGAGCGACGTGTCGCCCATACCGTAGAAGTTGCCGTCGTCCTTGATCACCGAATTGTCGGTCGCGTGCGTCTCCAAAACGAGGAGTCCACCGGGCTTTACCAGCGTCGAGCAGATGTCGATCGCCAGCAGAGGGTGGCGAAGGTGGTAGATCACGCCCAGCAGAAAGACGATGTCGTACTGGCCGTACTGCGCCGCGGTCATGTTGTAGACGTTGTCCTGAAAATGCTCGGCGTGGGATCCCCGTAGACGGTGGGCCAGTGCGAAGCCGGGCGTCGGCGGACTGTGATCAACGGAGGTCACCTGGGCGCCGCGCCGTTCGAGTTCGAATGTGAAATAGCCGTCGTTGCATCCGATGTCGAGCGCCGTCAGGCCATCCAGGCGCCGCGGGAGCTGCATCTGGAGCATCATCGGCTCGGGGTCGTAGGCACCGCGCGAGCGCACCCCCGAAATGACCTCCATCGCGTGGTGCCAGTGGGGCACGGCATCGGTAAGCGCCTGAGCCTCATCGCGGCTGATGTTGGGGGCGGTCTGCGTACTCACGTGGCCTCCGAGGTGCGGGCGGCGGGCGAACCCGCCAACGACTGACGACCTGCCATTCGGCGGTTGACCCGTGGAATTGAGGTCCGGGGCTAAAGACCGGGCGCCGGCGACCGATGACGTCCGCGCCGTGGTCACCGTTATCGACATGGGTCTGTCCAACTTGGGGTCCGTGGTCCATGCCCTGCGGCGAATCTGCGTAAGCACCGAGGTCACCCGCGATCCTGATGTGCTCTGCGGCGCGGCAGCCGCCGTCCTACCGGGCGTCGGCGCCTTCGGCGACGGAATGGCGAGCCTGAAGGAGGCCGGCCTCGACGACGCCCTGCGCAATCATGTCGCCGCGGGGAAACCTCTGCTGGGCATCTGCCTCGGCATGCAGCTTCTCGCCGATGTCGGCACCGAGCACGGGGTCTTCGGGGGGCTCGGGCTGATCCCGGGTCGTGTGGTTCGTCTCGACGCGACCACACGTGCGGAACGCGTTCCGAATATCGGCTGGTGCGACACGGCGAGCACCACCACCGACGGGCCGGTTCCGCGCGACGGGTGCTTCTACTTTGTGCACAGCTATCACCTCGTCCCCGACGACCCGCGCGACGTCGCGGCCACGGTCGCCGACTTCGGTGGGTTCTGCGCCGCGGTCGCCGCAGGCCCGGTGTGGGGAGTGCAGTTCCACCCCGAAAAGAGCCAAGACGAGGGCCTCGCTGTACTCGAGGCATTTGCCCGCCGAACCGCGATGACCGCCGCGTGACGCGACCGCGACTGGTCCCCGTGCTCCTGCTCAAGCAGGGCCTGCTCGTGCGCAGCCAGTGGTTCTCGGTGCACCAGGTGATCGGAAACCCGGTCGCGACGATCGAACGGTTCTCCCACTGGAACGTTGACGAGCTGATCCTGCTCGACATCGGCACCGACGATCACCACGACCTACGCCGCGACGACCTCGAGGTTCAGCTGGAGGGGACGACCGGCGTCGATGTGCTTCGCACGGTCGCGCCCGCCTGTCTCATGCCCCTCACCGTCGGCGGCCGCATCCGAACCATCGATGACATCGCGGTCCGTCTAGCCGCCGGCGCCGACAAGTGTGTGCTGACCACCGCCCCGGTGGACGACCCCGACATCATCACCCACGCCGCGCGCCGGTTCGGATCGCAGTGTGTCGTGGCGGGCATCGATGTTCACCGCGACGCGAACGGGCGTCTCGAGGTGCGCAGCCGCGGAGGCGCCCATCCGACGGGCCTCGACCCGGTCGAATGGGCAATCGAGCTCGCACGGCGCGGCGCAGGCGAGGTTTTCCTGACCTCGATCGACCGAGATGGCACCGGCGCCGGATACGACCTCGACCTGATCCGCCGCGTCGTCGCCGCCGTCGACATCCCCGTCGTCGCCTGCGGGGGAGTCGGGACCTACGCCGACCTGGCGCCCGGGATCACTGAGGCCGGAGCCGCCGCCGTGGCCGCCGCGAACATCTTTCACTTCTTCGAGCTGAGCTATCCGGCGGCAAAGCGCGAGTGCCTACGGGCCGGCGTCCCGATGCGCAAAGGGTCGCTCGGGAGCCGCTTCCTGACCCGCGAGCCCGACTACGACCTCGCACGACGCGATTTCCGCATCGCCGAACGCACGGCCCTCGCGCGACGCGAGCAGCCACGCGACACACCCCCTGCGCCACCCATCCACTGGTGCAGTCGCTGCGTCTATCCATCCCTGTCAGCGGTGGCCCTCGAATTCGACACGGAAGGCGTCTGTTCAGGATGCCGAGCGGCCGATGCGAAAGCCGCGATCTCCGTATCCGAGTGGGCGCGGCGACGTGAGCTTCTCGCCGACCACCTGGAGCGGCACCGTAGCCGCGACGGCTCGCGCCACGACTGCGTGATTCCGGTCAGTGGCGGGAAGGACAGCTGGTATCAGGCCCATGTCATCAGCAAGGAACTTGGCCTCAACCCGCTGCTCGTCACCTACAACGGCAACAACTGGACGCCCGTGGGCTGGCGCAATGTGCACCGCATGAAGGAGGTCTTCGGCCTTGACCACGTGATGGTCTCGCCGAGCGTGCGGACCCTGCAACGGCTCAACCGGCTCGGTCTCACCGTGATGGGCGACATGAACTGGCACGCGCACGTCGGTATTACGACGGTTCCGGTGCGCGTGGCGGCCGAGAACGGTATCGGCACCGTGATCTGGGGCGAACACGGCTACCTCGACCTCGGCGGCCAGTTCAGCTTCGATGACTTCCCGGAGATGAGCTACCGCGACCGTTTCGAGCACTTCGCCCGTGGCTTCGAGTGGAACTACTTCGTGGGTCTCGACGGTCTCCAGCCACGTGACCTCGCGCTGTATGCCTACCCGACCGACGAACGTCTGCTCGAACTCGACATGCGCGGTCTCTACTTGGGGAACTTCGTCCACTGGGAGGCGAACGCACACACTCAGATGGTCATCGACGAGTACGGATTCGAGACCTCCGACGAGCCATTCGACCGCACCTACCGGACGATGTCGAACCTCGATGACATGCACGAGAACGGCGTCCACGACTGGCTGAAGTTCGTGAAGTTCGGCTACGGCCGTGGTACCGATCACGTCTGCAAGGACATCCGCGCAGGCCTTCTCACCCGCGACGAGGGGATTTCCTTGGTGCGCCAATACGACCACGTAAAGCCCCGCGATCTCAAGCGTTGGCTCGACTACACCGGGATGGACGAAGCAACGTTCGACCGCATCGCCGACACGTTCCGCGACCCGCGGGTTTGGTGGCGCGAGAACGGCGAGTGGTTACGGCACCACATTGAAGACGCGGCACCCTCGGCCTTCGAGAAGGCGGCGTGATGGTGACGACCCAGCCTCCTCTCTCCGAAACCGAGCTCTGCCCGCCCGACCTCTTGTCGGGCCAAGAAGAGGCCTTTGCACGCGATGTCCAACGCCTGGTGGCGCGCGTCGACGAGTTCGTCGAGGTCGCGTGCCCCACGTGCGACCAGCCGGACGGGCCCGTGGCGATGACCAAATGGGGTTTCCAGTGGAAGCACTGCCCACGCTGCGCGACGGTCTTCATGAGCCCCCGCCCGTCGATCGCGGTGATGTCCGACTACTACGTGAATTCCGAGAACTACGCGTATTGGGCCGAGCACATCTTCCCCGCCTCGGAGGACGCCCGCCGCGAGAAGGTCCAGCGCCCATGGCTCAAAAGGATTGTCGGCTACTGCGACACCTTCGAGGTTGCCCGCGGCACCCTTCTCGAGGTCGGCCCCGGGTTCGGCACCTTTTCAGCGCTCGCCGCCGAAAGTGGCCACTTCGACCGAGTCATGGCCGTCGAGCCGACACCGGAGATGGCCGCATCCTGCCGCGAACGCGGAGTCGAGGTGATCGAGGCCCGCATCGAAGACGCCGGCGCCCTCCTTCCCGAGGTCGATGTCGTGGTCGCGTTCGAGGTGATCGAGCACCTGTTCTCACCCGCGACGTTCCTCGCCGAATGCGCGCGGCTCGTGCGTCCCGGCGGGCTGGTGGTGCTGAGCTGCCCTAACGGCCAGGGGTTCGATATCGCCACCCTTGGCGCCGTGTCGCTGGCCGTCGATCCGGAGCACGTGAACCTCATGAACCCTGCCTCCCTGTCGCGGCTTCTGGCGCGAACGGGGTTCGAGGTTGTCTCGGCGACAACGCCGGGTCGACTCGACGCAGAGTTCGTCCGCGATGCCGTGCGCGCCGGTGCCATCGATTTTTCCGACCAACCGTTCCTCACACGGGTGCTGATCGACGAGTGGGACGAGCTCGGCGGGCCCTTTCAGCAGTTCCTGGCCGACAACGGCCTTTCATCGCACATGTGGATCGTCGGGAGGCGCCATGTCTCAGTCTAAAGTCGAGGCACAGGTCAAGCGGTGCTATTCAACCTGGGGCGACCGCTACTACGATGAATATTACGGCGTCGACGCGGCGTATCCCCCGATCCACGAAACGCTCGTTCACGGCGTTTTGAAGGAACATTCTCCAACGACCATCCTTGATGCCGGCTGCGGCCCAGCCTCGTTCCTGCGCGGTCTCACCGACCTCGGCGCGAAGCTCTACGGGTTCGACCTCACGCCGGAGATGATCGACGCGGCACGGCGGGCTATGGCGCCGCACGGAGTGCCTGAGCGGCGGTTATGGGAGGGCTCGGTGCTCGACCCGCAAGCCTTCGGCTGCCCGGCAGAGCCCGACCAACGGTTTGGCGCGGTGATCTGCAGCGGGGTGCTCCCCCACGTACCTGCTGAGGCCGACGAGACGGTGATCGCCAACCTGCGCGACGCCGTCACCCCCGGCGGCCTGGTCGTCCTGGAAGCACGCAACCAGCTTTTCGGCCTTTTCACCATGAACCGCTATTCGCACGACCTCTTTCGCCATGAACTGGTCGATGTCGAGTGCCTTCGCGCCCAGGCGCGCCCCGATGAGCGGGTTGGCTTGGAACTCGCGCTCGACGACATGCAGGGCATGTTCCGCACCGACCTTCCTCCCGTACGTGGTGGGCACGAAGACGAGCCCGGCTACGACGAGGTGCTGTCACGCACCCACAACCCGATCGTGCTCGCGGAGATGATGCGCGCGGCGGGTCTGGTGGGTGTTCGCACGCTCTTTTACCACTTCCACCCGCTGCCCCCGATGGTCGAAAAACACGCCCCCGACCTGTTTCGGCGTGCGGCCCTCGCGATGGAACAGCCTGAGGACTGGCGTGGCCTAATCATGGCCTCGGCGTTCCTCGTCACCGGGATCCGCCCGTGATCGCCAACGAGCGAGCGGTGATCGAGGTTGACGGCTGGGCCCGCTACTCGATTTGGGAGCACAGCTCCTCGGTACGCGACCTCTACGCGCGGCGCTGCCGGCGCGAGGAGCCGGAGATGACGTGCGCGGCGCAGGCCGCGGATCTGCTGGCCGACAGGGTGCGGCCCGGCGACACGGTGCTCGATATCGGTTGCGGCAGCGGCTACCTGTTTCACTCGCTGCGCGACCGCGGCCTCGAGGTCGAGTACCACGGCCTCGACGCCGCCCCCTCGCTGATCGCGATCGGCCGCAAGCTGATGCCCGCCTATGGCCTACGGGCTGAACGGCTGCGGGTGGCGCGCATCGAGGATCTCGCCGGCGCCGCCGACCACGTGATCTGCATGAACGTGCTATCGAACATCGACAACTTCCACCGGCCGCTCGAGCGGCTCCTGCACGCCGCCCGCCGCACGGTGATTCTGCGCGAGTCGCTGCGCCCCGGCCGGTCCGAGTACCGCTATGTGCGCGACGCCTTCCTCGACCCGGGCGTGAACCTGAACGTGCACGTCAACACGTACGACACCGACGAGGTCGGCCGCTTCGTCAGCGAACGCGGCTTCCTGACCCGCGTGATTCAGGACCGCCGCACCCGAGGGGCTCCGGAGATGGTGATCGGCTACCCCCACCACTGGAACTTCCTGGTTGCCGAGCGGCAAAAGGTGCGGAGATGAGCCGGATCCTCGCCATGGTGGGCCCGCCCTCACCCGGTCGGCTCGGTCTCGACGACGCTCTGCGCCGTTCGCTGGGCCTGGTGCCCGGCCCGCGCAGCGAGTGCGCAGTTGAACGGGGCTGGCTCGCCAGCTTGGGCTCGGGCGGAGGCGTTGCCGAGCGTGACGGTCTGGTCGTCGCGATCGACGGACGCATCTTCAACCGCGACGAGATCGGACTGCCGGGAACCGACGCGGAGGTCGTGGCGCAGCTGATCAGGACGCACGGAACGGCCGACGCCATGAAAAAGTTGAACGCCGACATCGCCGTTGCGACATGGGAACCCGCCCGCGCTCGCCTCACGCTGGCCCGTGACCGGTGGGGCCTTCGCCCCCTGTATTGGGCCGCCGGAACCGACCTCGTCGCCGTCGCTTCGCGCCCGCGACCGCTTCTCGGCCTGCCGGGAATACGCATCGAGCCGGACGCGTTCTTCGTGGCTCGGATCGCCGCCTCGCACTACCGCACGTTCGACAACGACCCCGAGGCCAGCCCCTACCGCGATGTGCACCAAGTGCCCGCCGCCTGCGTGGTGACCGCCGAAGTCGGCCCCGGTGGCCTGGTCAGCCCGGCACGTGTCGAGCGCTATTGGCACCTTGACGGCACGCCGTTCGCCGACCTGTCCGAGGCGGAGCTTTCCGAGCGTTATCGCGATCTGCTGATCGACGCCGTTGCCCGCCGCGTCGCCGTCGCACCGCGCGCCGCCTTCACCCTTTCCGGCGGCATGGACTCGTCGTCGGTTCTCGCGAGCGCCGTCCGCGCCACGGGTCAACGCCAGCGGGCGTACTCGACGGTTTATGCCGATCCGACCTACGACGAGCGCACCGAGATCGCCTCGATGCTCGACAGCTACGTCGACACGTGGCGACCCGTCGAGATCGGCGTGCCCGATGTCTTTGGCACGATCACCCAGATGGTCGCCCAGCACGACGAGCCCGTCGCGACCGCCACGTGGCTGTCGCACCATGTTCTCGGCGAGGTCGCCGCCTCAGAAGGCGTGTTGAGTATCTTCGGTGGGCTGGGCGGCGACGAGCTGAACGCCGGCGAGTTCGAGTACTTCCCCTGCCACTTCGCCGACATCGCCGCCGCGGGTCGCCACGACGACCTCGAACGTGAAATCGTCGGCTGGGCGCAGCATCACGACCACCCCATCTTTCACAAGAACGCCTGCGTCGCACGGGCCATGATGGCTCGAATGGCTGACCCCGCACGACCTGGCGTCGTACGCCCCGACCGCGAGCGGATCGATCGGTACGCCTCGGCGCTCGCACCATCGATGCCCGTCGTGCGTGGCCTCGAACCGGTGATGGAACACCCCTTCGGAACGCTGCTTCTCAACCGCACCTGGCAGGACCTCACCCGCGAGACCATGCCCTGCTGCCTACGCGCGGAAGACCGCAACCTGGCGCCCCTCGGCCTCGAGCGATTCCATCCGTTTCTCGATCATCGCCTGGCCGAGCTGATGTTCCGCGTGCCCGGCCACATGAAGATCCGCGACGGGGTGACCAAGCGCCTGCTGCGTGAGGCCATGCGTGGCGTGTTACCCGAGGAGACCCGTACCCGCATCGCCAAGACCGGCTGGAACGCCCCCGCCCACGTCTGGTTCTCGGGCCAGAACCGTGAGCCGCTGATGGACCTCATCCACTCGCGCACCTTCCGCGAGCGCGGTGTCTACGACCATGCCGAGGTTGTTCGGCTGGCCGACGAGCATGAGCAGATCGTCGCCTCGGGCGCCCCCCGCGAGAACCACATGATGTTCATCTGGCAGCTCGTCAACCTCGAACTCTGGCTCCAGGACGTCGATGGTTTACGGGGCGAGAAGTCCACAACATACGCACTCGCCGCATAGCGGACCGGTAGCTCCCTCACTCGCAAATGGGCCGGCCAGCTTGCGGTGACCTCCTCTCGACTGCACTCTTTCTGTCATCATTCGATGACGTTATCACTGCGAGGAGCGCGAAATGCGAACGACGCTCGCCCTGGACGACGACCTTCTTGCCGAGGCTCAGCGTCTTACCGGCACGACCGAGAAGACGGCGGTGGTCCGCGAGGGCCTGAAGGCATTGATCGAACGCGAGTCAGCTCGTCGATTGGCTCGTCTCGGCGGAACCGAACCCCAACTGAGGGACGTGCCTCGACGCCGGACTGACCCTCGATGATCGTCGTTGACTCGTCGGTCTGGATCGACCATCTACGTACCGGCAGTCAGCCGCTCGCCGATCTGCTCGAACAACGCCAGGTTCTCTGCCATTCGGCGGTTCTCGGTGAACTCGCTCTCGGCAATCTCATGGGTCGCGGCCCATTCCTCAATTTCATGCAGGGCCTCCCACAGGCGGTGCCGGCGACCCACCAGGAGGTGATGTCGCTCATCGAACGTCACGAGCTGTGGGGGCGTGGCATCGGCTACGTCGACGCTCACCTCCTCGCCTCGACACGACTCAGCGCGGCCGCGTTGTGGACGACCGATCGGCGACTCGCCACGATCGCCTCCGATCTCGAGGTCCAGTTCGAGCCCGAGCAGCCGGGCTGATGCGCGGGCTGCCGACGGCCTCCGTGCACAGGGCGTGACGCGAAAAGCGCTGGCCGCGCGCGAGGTGACTGCCGCCGCGTGATATCCTTACTTCGATATTCTAGTAAGGAGTTGGGGCATGGATGTCAGCGCACGCATGACATCGAAAGGCCAGGTGACCGTGCCGAAGGCGGTTCGAGATGCTCTTGGACTGAATGAGGGCGATCACGTGGTCTTTCGGGTGGAAGGCAACCGCGCGATCGTCGCTCGCACGCCGGATCTGCTCGATCTCGCTGGCTCGATATCCGTGCCCGCCGGACGCGCCGGTGCTAAATGGGCGGACATCCGCTCGGCGACTCAGGCTGCTCGCGCCGCCGCTCGCCATTGATCGCGTTCGTCGACACGAACGTCCTGATCCGGCATCTGACGGGTGATCCGCCTGATCACGCAGCGAGGGCGCGCACGCTGCTCCGTGAAGCCCGCAGGCTCTTTCTGACCGATCTCATTCTCGCGGAGGTCGCCTACGTTCTGGAGTCTTTCTATGAGACGGCGCGGCCGCAGGTAGCGCAGTCATGCAGGTCGATCATTGCGTTCCCCGCGATCGCGACGGTTGATCCGGAACGTCTTCTGCGCACCATCGAGGTCTACGAGATCCATCGCATCGATTTTCAGGACGCATACCTCGTTGCGTGTGCGGAGTCTTCGGGCGTGGGAGTGGTGGCATCGTTCGACCGCGACTTCGACAAGGTCGCGACGATCCGGCGGCACTCCCCCGGTTCCTGAGCATTGGCATTCGGACGGTCCTGTGTTCGGTCGTCGAAAGCCTCAACTCGCAGACGCTGCCGCCGATGTGGTGACCGACGGCCGCGCGTGATCGGCGACGCGGCGATCTCTGACGGGGGTGCTGTTCGTGCCGACGATCGATGTTCGACCCTTCGAAGTACCGAACGATCTGAAGCGGCGATTCGAGAACGACGGGTTTGTCGTAGTTCCCGGGGCTCTCAGTACCGATGAGGTCGGGCGGCTGCGAGAGGTCTGCCGCGACGCGGTCTTGGATGCAGATGCCGACGGCGATGGCAGCCCTCGTGGCGTGAACGACATCTTCAACCGCTATCCCGAGCTTCGGTGGGTGCTCTTTCACGAGCCGACGTTGACGGTCCTCAGGGACCTCTTGGGGCCGGATTTCGTGGTGATGCACGAGTCTGCCATCCACTTCCAGAACTTCGGCGGTTGGCACAAGGACACCACCTCGCAGGAGCGCGATGGCCAGATGTTCCAGTGGGAACCGGGCTACGCGATGGTGGAGGTCGGCTATTACCTGCAGGACAACACCGACGCGTATGCGGGGGGGCTGGATATCGACCCGGGCTCGCACCTGCG